>NZ_JAMYQY010000006.1:0-343825 GCF_040321125.1 Mesorhizobium sp. M0518 | reverse complement strand
GGCGCCGAACACGTCGTCCGTGCCGTCCGTCAGCACGTTGCCGCTCACGATGCCGCCCTCGACAACGCTGTTGGTGTCGGCATGTGCCGTCGGAATGTCGTCGATAATTTTCACGGAGAGCGTGGCGTTGGCGCTCTGCAGATCCTGGTCGGTCAGCGTGACGGTGAAGTTCTCGAAGAGGTTGTTGGTGCCCTGGATGGGGTCATGCCCCTCGTTGTCGAGCAGTGTGTAGGTGTAGCTCACCTCACCGGTGGCGGCATTGTAGCCTGTCACCGTCAGCGTGTTGCCGAGCGTCGTCGTGAACGAGCCGCCCGTGAACACGCCATCGGTGATGAAGGCGTTGCCGTCGATCGCCAGCGAGTGGATGCCGTCGGGCGAGGAGACGGTGAAGGTGCCGGCGCCGGCCTCGGCCGTGCTTGCCGGATCGGACCCAGGCCCGCCCGGCGTGCCGATATTCAACGCCGCCTCGTTGACGACGACGTCGCCGCCGGTGGCCTCCGGCGTCAGGTCGGTGATCACAGGCGTCGAGTTGCCGATCGAAATCGTCAGCGTGGTATGCGAGGTGTCGCCGTCCCCATCCTTGATCGTGTAGGTGAACACGTCGTTGACGCCGCCGGGCGTGCCGGCAGCGCGCACATAGCTGTAGGAGCCGTCCGCCAGCAGTGTCAGCGTGCCGTAGCTGCCCTGGATCGGCGCGTTCAGCGTGGCCGCATTGTCGACATCGGTATTGGTGTTGCCGGCCTGCACGCCAACCACAGTCGCGCCATCGGCGCCCTTGGTGTCGGCAACGCCGTCCGTCGCGTTGGCGTCGCCGGCATCGGTTCCGCCAGCCAGTACATTGCCTGTCGCCGGGCCGAACTGGCCGGCCGCGATGCTGTCGGTGTCGGCGTGCGCCGTTGGCACATCGTCGACGATGGCGACGGCGAAGGTGGTGCTGGCAGTATCGCCGTCGACATCCGTGACAGTGATGGTGAAATTCTCAGGAACCGTGTCGGTGCTAGGATCATAGCCGGGTGTCTGATCCGTATGGGAAACCGATTCGGTCACCGTATAATTGTATTCGATGGCACCGGTGCTCGGATTGAAGGAGACGATCGTCAGGTAACCGTACTGCCCTGGGATGTGCTGATCGACGCCGGTGACGGTGACACCGTTGATGACGATCGAGCCAATTCCATCCGGCGCGTCGATGCTGATCGTTCCAGTGCTGGACGTTTCTTTGTCGGTCGGCGCTTCGCTACCCGGAGTTTGCGCCCCACCGCCATCGAGGCCAGTTTCACTAGCCGCTTCGGTCGGGGCAAGCAGTGACGTGGCCGTCACTGAAACCTGCCTGTCGACGATCGAGGGAAACAGCTCGCGCCGCTCCAGAAGCCCGAACTGCAGAGCCGTCGGGGGCAACAGGGCCGACAGGTCGAACCCGTCGCCGATGCCGCCGGGGGGAACCGAGAAATCTCCGCCTGCGCTTGAATTCGAACCGCCCGGGCCGGCCGACATGGAGCCGTCGGCGCCGAAGGCGACATCGACATGGCTGGCTTCGAGTGCCGCCAGCAAAGCAACGCGCGGCACCTCGACGTCGCCGATGATGAAGGTCGGCACGTTCAGGGCGCCATCCTTGACCACGATTACCGAGCCGTCGGCCTGTTCGAGCAGAAGGTTTTGGCCATCGACCTTGATGTTGTCGATGGAGGCGTTGGCGGGAAGCCTCACCACATGGCTGGCGTCGGCTACGTATTCGTGCGGCGCAGCTGCCGGCGGTGCCTTTGCTTCCGCGGGGGCTTCTGGCTTGACAGGCGCTCCGCCGCCGACATCGACCGGCACCGGTTCGGACGCTGCCGGCGCGGGCTGCGTCGAATTTGCCTGTGCGACCCGGATCTCCGCCGGCGACGCCTGATCGGCGTGTTCATTGGACGCGGAATGCTCGTTCAAGGAAGCCGAAAAGCTGTCCAACTCGATATTGTTCGTCATGGCTGAAACCCCTCCGATATTTACCGGATAGAGACAGCGGCCACTTCTACTTTGCAACTGCCCCCTAATCTATTTCATATATTATGATATGCATTGCCCGGCATTTTTTACACGTGGTAAACCGCAACAATATAACCTGATATATGTTGGTTTCTGGAGGTCTGGTTGACGGATGACTAGTCGGCATCTTTTTGGTGAACCAAAGTATAAATTTGAATAAAATTTTAGACAAACTGGATAAAGACAGTTGCTGGATATTTATCCACCTTCCTTTCCAATAATTTGAGACAAGATTGGTAGCGTCCACAGTCAAAGGTGGGCGTTATGAAAAAGCAAAAAACAGTTCCGGGAAAAACCCGGCTCCAGATGCTCCTGCTGGCAATCGGGCTTGTCGGCCTGGCGGGGCCGTCATTCGCGAGCGATATCGCCGCATCCGGCTGGCCTCAGGAGAAGGTCCAGACGCCGCCCTGTCTCGGCGGTGTTTCGCTGGCGAGGCCCCAGCCCAGGCAGCCTGCGGGCGCTTACCGGATCGGTCAGGTCATCAGCAGCTATGGCCCGGCAGATGCTGACCGCGGGGATGGCTCGTCAACGGCGCGAGATGACGCCGGGATAGATCCGGTGCAGACCGCGTCGATCATTCCGGGGGTCTTCGGATCGGTTGCCTTGTCCATGCGCAATTTTCCCGTCGCGGCGCGCTGGGCGCCCGTGTACCGGGCAATCACCGCTTGTTCGGCGGGCAGCCCCTGCGAGCGCAAGAGCACAGCTTTTGCCGGCATGGTCGCCGCCGCTCAAGGCAAGGGATTCAGCGAGAAGCTGTCCTTCGTCAACAGCAGCGTAAATCGCCTGATCGCCTACAGGAAAGATAGCGTCGTCTACGGCAAGCTCGACTATTGGGCGAAGCCTTCGGAGATTCTCGAGCGGCGAGCCGGCGATTGCGAGGATTTCGCCATTCTCAAGATGACGGCCCTGCTGAGGGCCGGCATCCCGACGCAGAGCATGGCGCTTGTCGTCCTCCAGGATCGCAAGCGAGGCTTCTTTCACGCAGTGCTGTCGGTGAGCACAGGCAGCGGCACCTTCATTCTCGACAGCCTCAGCAACACTGTGGTGCGTGACAGCGATCTCCCGGATTATGTTCCGCTTTATTCGTTCAGCACGGACCGGGCCTGGATCCACGGTTCAAGACCGGGCGGAGCCCAGATGGCTGACATCAAAGGCGGTTTCGCAACCGTCGCACCTGGCGAAGGTTTTCAGCCATAAGTTCTCGTTGGATTGGTGGTGATTCAACCGCCGAAGACGAACGCCATCAGCAGCTCTGGCTCGAGCACCGGAGCCCGCACCGCATTCAATTGCCCCCGGTAACGACGGTCACCCGCACCGATGACAAAGCCGGTGGCCACCGGCGATTCGCCATTGGCATCGAGCCGCGCGAAGATGTCGGCTACGTTGAGGTCCAATGCCAGCTTGAGATCGTGCCGTGCGTCATCGCTTGGGGCTATCGGCAATTGACGTTTGACCAGTTGCTGGAACGGCGCGTTGAACGACAGGATCTTCTTCGACGATGCCAGGGCAAAGGCCGGGGACGGGCAAGCGACGAGTATGGCGTTGATGGTGTTGATCGATGCAAGCCTTCGCAAGGTCAGGTTTTCATCCGCCAATCCACGCATGCAGGCCACCCGGATCGCGGATGTCAAATTGCCTGTCTGTGCCTGGCTTTCGGCGATCTCGTCGATGAGCATGCCGATCGTGCATTTCCTGCGTTCGGCCATCTGCTTCAGCGACAACCAGAATGCCCGCTCCAAGCGGATGCCGCGTCTTATGCCGCCACGCGCCACGACCCGAAATTCAAGCCCGAAATCCTCGGCCGCGACTGGCGGAAGCAGTCGCTCGCCATCAGGATGAGGGCTGGCGCTACCGCTCACTCATCGCCTCCTCGCGCGCCTTGTTGATCGGCTTCAGGAGGTAGTGCAGGATCGTCTTGCGCCCGGTCTTGATGTCGACCGAGCAGATCATGCCGGGAATGATCGAATAGGCCTTGCCGTCTCTTTGAAGGGTCGATTTGTCCGTCGCCACGCGCACCTGATAGTAGGGTTCCCCCGTTTTCTGATCGACCAGGCTGTCGGCTGTGATGTTGGAGACCTTGCCCTCGATGCCGCCGAAGATCGAGAAATCATAGGCGGTGACCTTGATAAGGGCCTCCTGGTCGGGACGGATGAACGCGACATCCCGTGGCGAGACCCGTGCCTCCACCAGCAACGTCTCGGAGGTCGGCACGATGCCGGCGACGACGGCGCCAGGCTGGACGAAAGCGCCGACCGTGTTGAGCTCCAGCGTGTTGACGATGCCATCCACGGGAGACCGGATGTCGGTGCGCGCGACCTTGTCGGTGGCCCCCCTTATGGTTTCATCCACTACCGAAAGTTCCGCCAGCGCCTGGGTAAGGTCGTCCAACGCCTCCTGCTGCAGTTGCAAGCCGAGTTCCTCGACCTGCAGCTGGGCTTCCGTGATCGACGATTTGATCTTCTTTATTGTTTCGCCGGCCAGGTTCAGCTGGCCGTTGAGCTCGGTCTGTTCGCGCTCTACCCGGAGCTGCTCGGTCCTTGCCATCAGGCCTTTCTTGACCATCGCGTCGACCAGTTTTGCCTCCTGGTCGCTGACGACCAGGTTCTTGGTCAGACGGTCGGAATTGGCCACCGCCTCGGCCAGTTCCCTCTCGCGCTGATCGAGGCGTGACTTGAGCACGGACAGCTTGTTGTCGAAGTTCCCGCGCCGGGCAATGAGCAGCTTCTGTTCATTGTCGCAAATCTGCGGAGCGACCGACTGAATGTCCGGCGGGCACGGAAATGGGCCTGAGAGATTGCCGGCCTGTTCGTATTTCAGCCTTGCTATGCGCACTTCCAGCGCGCGCGCCTTGGCCTGCTGCTCGCCAAGGCTGGATGTGTTGAGCGTGTTGTCCAGGCGGATGATGAGATCGTTCTTCTTGACGATCTGGCCAATCGTGACTGCGATTTCCTGAACGACGCCGGCCTCGCTCGCCTGAATGATCTGGGTCTTGGAAGCGGGTATGACCTTGCCATCGCCGCGTGCGATCTCATCGACCTCGGCAAAGGACGCCCAAGCGACAAAAACGACGAAGAGCGCTCCGATGATGAATATGGACGCCGACGCAAACAGCGGCGGTCGATCTTCCCTGGCAAGCATTTCCCACGCCCCAACGCATTGGATGCAGCAATAATTGTTTTGTCAGGCGCTTGTTTTCTGCAACGCCTGTATGACTTGGTCCTTCGGTCCGTCGGCAACGATCTTGCCCCGTTCGATAACGATCAGGCGGTCGGCCAGCTCAAGCATGCTGAACCGATGTGTGGAGACGATCAGCGTCGTGTCGCGGTCGAAAGCGACTTTGAGCTGCTTGATCAACTGGCGTTCCGAGGCAAGATCCATCGAGCCCGACGGCTCATCCAGAAAGACGATTTTCGGTTTGGTCAAAAGCAGGCGTGCGATCGCCACGGTCTGCCTCTGGCCGCCGGAAAGATTGGTGCCGCGCTCGCCGACATTCATGTCGTAGCCGCGCGGGTGGCGTGAAACGAAATCGTCGACGCCGGCCGCCTTTGCAGCTTCGATGATCTGTTCGTCTGTAGCCTCGGGGCATGCCATCAGGAGGTTTTCCTTGATGGTGCCCGAGAACAGGTCGCCGGCCTGCGCAACGATGCCGACCGCGGCGCGAACCTCGGACGGGTGATACTGGCGAATGTCGATCCCATCCAGCAGCAACTCACCGGAAGTCGGCAGGAAGAGCCGGCCGATCAGCCGCCCCATCGTCGTCTTTCCCGATCCTATGCGGCCGATGATGCCGATCCGCTCCCCTGGCTTCACCGAGAAATTCAGGCCGGTCAGAACCTCGTTCTCCGAGCCGGGATAGACGAACCCGACGTTCCTGAACACCATCGCCCCCTTGCGAATGGGGCGGTTGACGAAACCCACCGTGTCAGGTCGGTCTTCCGGTTGAGCCATGATCGAATTCACCATTCTCAGCGAGAGCATGGCCTGGCGAAACCGGGACAACGTTATGGCGATCTGGCCGAGCGGCGCCACGGCCCTGCTCGCCAGCATCACCGTTCCTATGATTGCTCCTGTCGAAACATGCCCTTCCGAGAAGGCATAGGCGCCGGCCACGACCAGGGCGACGGTCACCAGCTGTTGTATGGACTGGGTGATGTTGCCCGCCGCCGCCGAAAGCTGCTTGATCTTCTCGGACGTGTTGGCGGCGTTCTTGGAGTGCTCCCCCCATTTTCGCAGCAGATACGCCTCGGCGCGCAGCGACTTGATCGTCTCCAGCGTCGAGATGGATTCGACCAGCAGTGCCTGGCGCTGCGATGCTTCGTTCATCGAGGCGGCGACGCGCTTGCCGATGCGGCGCTGGGTGACCAGGCCGACGATGACGGACATCACGAAGGCCAGCGCCGGTATGATCACCAGCCAGCCGCCAATTGCATAGATCACAAGGAGAAAGACGAAGACGAATGCCGTGTCGATGAACACGCTTATGGTGTTGGAGGTGAAGAACTCCCTGACGAATTCATATTGCGTGACCCTGTTTGCGTATTCACCGGTCGAACCGGGGCGCGCCGACAGCGACGAGTTCAGCACTTTCTCGAACAGCAGATAGGATATTCGGAGATCCGCCTTGCGCCCGGCATAGTCGATGAGGGAAGCCCTGGCCGTCTTCAAAAGCAGGTCGAACAGGATGACCGCACCGATGCCGAGAGCCAGCACCCACAGTGTCGATATTGCCTTGTTCGGCAGGATCCTGTCGTAGACGTTCATGGTGAAGATCGGCGAGGCTATGGCCAGCAGATTGATGAACACCGCCGCCAGGACGACTTTCGAATAGGTGCGCCAGAAAGCGCCCATCGTCCCCGTGAGCCAATGTCTCCGCTCGATCCTGGCCGCCGAGCCGACCGACATGGTCTCGGCGGCATTGGCGTAGGTGATCGAGAAGGAAGCGCCGCCGCTGATGTAGCTGGCGGCCAGTTCCGATCGGCCGATCGCGGTGCGGCCGTCTTCCTGGGGCGCGGTGATATACGCATCGTCTTCGCCTAGAGCGAGCAGGGCAACGGGCAATTGGCTGACGCGAAAGACGATTGCGGGCAGATCGATACGCCCCCTGAGAAAATCCCGGTGGTTGAACTCGGTGACTTCCAGGCCGATGCGTTCGGCAAGGTGCCTGATGTCGTCGACCGCAATTCGCGTGTCCGAGAGCGGCACGCCGGCAAACAGCACGGTCTCCGCGCTCGGCCTGCCGAGATATCCGGCAACGGCTGAGAAACAGGCCTTGAACGCCTCCTTGGGGGAGAGGATGTTGGGTTGCTGGTTCACGATCTGCCCGTCAGGACGCTCGCTGGACCTTGCGTCGTCTTATTTCTTCCTCACCGGAGCGAGGATGTCGAAAGGCAGGTCGCTCTTCTGCTCCGACGGCGTCCGCGCATAGGTCTCGGTGTCCGCGGTTTCCGGTGCTGCGAACTCGGTGCGTGCATAGGCTGTCGCCTGCTTTGCCGGCTGAAGGTTCATCGTTTTCAGCAACTGTCCGGTCGCGGCCAGAAGCCGGTACTGGGCAAACAGCGATGCGTAGGACGCGGTATCCGCCAGCGTTGCCGTGTTGAACCGCGTATTCTGCGCGTCGAGCACGTCGAGCAGCGAGCGCTGTCCAACCTTGAACTGCTCGCGATAGGAAGCGACCAGCTTCTCATTGGCGGCGGCTTGCTGCCTCAGGGTCTTCGCCAGATCGGCTTGTCGGAAACGACGATCCCACGACGTGCGAACGGCTTCCTCGATTTCGCGCTGCACCTGATGCAGCGCCAGACGCTGTTCGCTGGTGCGGCGGATCTGCTCCTGCTCGTTGGCCTTGTCGATACCACCGCGGTAGAGATTCCACCGCAGGACCACGCGTGCCTGCAGGTCGCTGGTGTCGCCATCGTCGCCGTCAATGTCAGTTCCCGCCCGGGCGCGACCTTCAGCGATGATGGAGGGGCCGAATTTAGCCCGTGCGGCATCCACGAGGGAAGCCGCCGCGTCGATGTCGCTGTTGGCCATGTGCACGCGCGGATTGCTTTCGCGCGCCAACCCTATTGCCTCGTCAAGCGATCGCGGGAGCGCAGCCGAGACATCGCCCGGCCTCGATGGGCTGGTCAGTGGCTTTCCGACGGTCTTGAAGAAGCGGATCTTGGCCGCTTCCAGTTCCTCGGTCGCCTCCTGCATGCGCGCCTTGGCGGCAAACAGCCGTTCCTCGGCCTGCTGCCGGTCGGCCTCGTTCAGCGCGCCGCCCGAAATGCCTTGCCGGATGTCGCCGAGAATTCCCTGGTGGAAGCCGAGATTTTTCTTCGCTTCGACAACGATCGAAGCCTGCAGCATGTATTCCAGATAGTCCTGGACAACGGACAGCCCGATGAATTCGGACCGTTCCAGCACCCGGAACGAAGCGCCATCGACGCGCGATGCCTGACGGTTCAATTCGGCCCGCCTTGCGCCGCTGTCATAAAGCGTCTGCGAAACGGTAAGATCCGTTTCAGCCGGATAGAGCGCGTCGTCTTCGATGGAAAGGGAGCGCCGGGATGAATTGTCGAGCCGGCGAACGCCGGCCGATGCCTCGACATCGACACTGGGAAGATAAAGGCCCTTGGCCTGCCGCAACTCGAACTCGATTGCTTCGCGATTTTCGATCGCCTGTCCAATCTCGGGATTGGATTCCACCGCGACAGCCATCGCCTCCTTGAGCGTAAGCGCATGAGCACTCCCGCAGGTCAGCATGGTGGCCGCCATCAAAAGACCAAGGCGCCTGCCTATGGTCGACATGTTTGTCGTATTCATCAATCCCACCCTAACGTTTCCCCAGCGTCCTTTTCAGAGCGCTAACCAAGCCAAGGCCTGCCCGTCGGTGGATTATTCACAAATTCACGAAATATGTGAGCGATTATTGATTTAGAGGTCGCTAAATAGCCTTTTTGGGCAACAAGGCTGCGAGATGTAGCAAAAATAGCACATAACGTCGGCTCGCTCCGGTTGTATCCGGACGCCGCACTCTGCGGGATAGCCCGAAAAACGGCAGGTCAGTGGGCCGATATGGCCAGAATCATGCCATGTGGGTATGGCGGCTGTTGATGACCCAACCTGAAGTTGAGCCATTTTCAGGTACGCCCTCTCGGCAGCCGCCCCAAAATACTCCGTCGCGGCGGCCGGCGTGCGCGTCATGTCGCTGATTGCGGCCAAAAGCTGGGTCAGCGCGCACCCTAATTTGCGCTCAACGCCACCATGCGGTCGAGCGCCGCGGTCAGGCCGCGAAGCGAGACCGGGAAGCTCAGCGGGGTCTCGGCGTCCGTCGTCACATTGAGCTTCAGCACCGAGCCTCCCCTCAGCTTTCCAAGCGTCGGCCGATCGACGGTAAAGACCGAGACGCAACCCGTCGGCAGGCAGGTCCTGAAGCGCTGCGGGGACAGTGGCGGCTGATCGTCGATCTGCAGCGTCACGCCCGGGTCGAGCAGGATGCCGAAGGGCAGAAGCAGGGTAGCCGTCGTCGAGCCGTCCGGGCGTGCCGCGATCTCCACGGCAAGAAGCCTCTGCCCGTTCTGCTGGACCTGATCTTGCGCGAGCGAGCACACTCTCGCCTTCTCTCGAACCGAGCAGGTCACACTCCAATCCTGATAGACTTCACGCAGCGATGAGGGTCCATCCGGGACAGCCGCCACCTGTTGCTGGGCAGACACCGGCGACATCAACGAGAATAGAATTGCCCCACATGCGGAGACGGCCTTCGGGCCAGGCTTCATGTGCAGACCCACTCGCGGATCTTGCATTTCTCTCCCGCCGCCTCGCAGGCCTGCAAAGCGAGATCCTCCGCTTCGCGACGGGTCTCGGCCGAGTTCACGCCCCAGGGCGTGAAACGGTTCTCCACCTTGTCTGCCACGGCGAGTGCACCGCAGTGCTTGTAGGGAAAGCCGGTCTCGTCGTCATCATTCCAATGGCGGTGGTTGCGGAAGACGGTGACGACGTTGCAGGCCTTTCCGCCCGCGTTCTCGCAATATTTCTGTGCGATGTCCTTCGCTTCCTGCCGCTTGTCGGCGCCCCAGAAGAAGCCGTATTTGCTATCGGCCTGCGAATAGGCAATGGCCGCCCAGATGCCTTTTTCCTCCTGTTGCGGTTCCGATGGGGCCACAAGGTCGGCCGAGACGACTTGTCCGCTCCACAACAGGGTCAAGCCCAAAACTGCCAAAGCCTGCAATCTCATGGTCGGCATCCTTTCCTTAACCTCAATCGCTTCGCGTCCTACTTCGCCGCCGAAGCGAGGGAGATCACCACACAGCTTTTGCCCGTCGGCAGGAGAAGCGCTTCACCGGCATTGCCGCCGAGCTCGTAGACCTCGACCTGCCCGAGATGGTCGGTAATCTTGCTGCCCTGCGGCAGGATGGATGCGATGTCGGCGCACGGGCTGGCGAATGGCGCCACCCGCACCATCGCCCCTTCGCAACCCGTGGCGGTGGGCGATGCGAAGACGATGCCGGCGGCCGGTCCGCTATAGCGTTCCGACGCATAATCCATGCCGACAAAGGCCTGGATGGCGTGCTTGTCGGCGGCCTGGTCGTTCCACAGGGATTTGACGCTGTATTTCGTGCCGTTCGTCAGAATCTGTCCGAGCGCCGGATAGACGGTCGAGCAGGCCTGCACTCCGGCCTGCTTGACATGCTCGAGGAAGGGCGTGTCCGGAAGCACGGGGGCCGCCGCAGTTTCTGCGGGTGCGGCCGTCGCGCCGCCGACCAGATTGGCGATGGCGGCATAGTTCCCTGCGGCGAAGCCAAGGCCCGCCACGACCAATCCCAGAAGTGAATATCCGGCCACGCGTGGCCAGCGCCGCCTTGGGGACTCGGCCCGCCTCTGCCGATCCGCCTCGACGGTCGCAGTGCGTTTCGCGGACGTGAACTGGTCCTGCTGGCTCATGGTGATGCCCCGGTTATTTGAGTGGTGAAAGGGCCTCTGACAGCCCCTTGAGCGTTGCGGTCACGGTGATCGTCTGACCGTCGACCGTCGAATAGGAGATCGCCGGTGTCGCATTCTGCGAGATCTGTCGGCGCATGACGGGGCCTACCGGCAACATGCCGACGCAGACCATTTCGTTGCAGCCGTTCAGGTGCACGTCGATCGGCTGCTTCTGTCCATCGAACTTCAGTGACACCAGGCCATCGCTCCTGGCGTTCGGAGCGGTGCGCAGGATCATATACGGCTTGCCGTCCTGGGTGGCGGCGAGCGACCAGCTGAAAGCCATCTTGCCTGATGCGTCCTCGATGATCTGCGAGACGTTGCAGACCTTCTTGCGAGCCTTGAGGTTCTCGTCGCAGATCAGCGTCCAGTTATCGAATGGGCGGATGGTGCGCTGATAGTCTCCGAGCTTGACCTCGGGCGGCACCACTACGTCCGATGGCTTGATCCTGTAGGTCGACGCGACCTGCCCGGCGGACGGCACGAGGCCGCCGCAGAGCGCCAGGCAGGTCAGGGCAACAAGTCCTTTCATTCCTGCCTCAGTTCAAGGTGAAGCTGATGCCGGCGCCGACACCGACATGCCCACCCGCGGCCGTGCCCGACAGATTGCCCCGGATGCGGCCGTCTTCACTGGTGTAACCAGCGCCGAAGGCGAACGCGCCTGCGTCCCGCCACAAGCCGCCACCCGCCGCGACGCTCAGCTTTCCGGGCCGGTCGTCATAGCGCAGCGAGGCGGCCGCAAGGCCTATCGCGGCCGCCTGCCGCGCCTCGTCGCGGATGCCGCTGATGTCCGAATTGAGCTGGCTGAGCTTCTGGTCGGTATAGTCGTTGGCCTGCTGCAAGGTCGTGACCGCCACCTTGTCGGTGTAGTCGTTGGACGTATCGATAGCGTAGGCCACGCGGTTGTCCGTATAGCTCTTGCCCGCGGTCAGGCCCTGGTTCATCTGGTCGACGTTGACCGCATCGGTCCCTTTGACGCCGGGGCCGACATTGGAGATGACGACCGGCGCGTTGACGTCGCCACCTTGCAGCGTGATGGTGTTCGTCTTGTTGCCGCCCTGGGTGTCATAGGTCACCGCGTTCTGGGTAAGGTTTCCGACGCCGGCTTTCAGATCCTCGATCGCCGTGTTGGTGGCGTAGAGCTGCGAGCCGTTGATCGCATCGGTGCTGCCGGCATCGACGCGGCCGGCGGCGACATTGGTGATCGTCCGCTCGGCGCCGGCGTCGCCGACGCTGACGGTTCCGGTCGGCGTCGTCCCGGCATAAGTGTAGGTCTTGCCGTTGATGACGGTGCTGGAGGTCCCGACGGCGGTCTGTGTCACCGAACCGGAACCGAGCGCCACATCGTTGGCGTTGTTGGCCTTGGCGCCTTGGCCGAGCGCGACGGCGCCCTGCCCGGTGGCCGTCGAGCCATGTCCCGCAGCCAGGCTGTCGGTGCCGCTCGCCACACTCTCCGGCCCGATCGCCACGGCGTTGGTGCCGCCGGCGATGCTGTCGGCCAGCGTCGAGTTGGCGTGGAAATATTTGATGCCGCCGCCATTGCTGATGCTGGTCAGCGCATTGTCGACGGCCGTGAAGCCGTCATAGACGGTGGAATAATTGTTGCCCTGGATGGTGTAGGTCGGGCCGGTGATGGAGCCGTCGGGATTGACGGTCGTGCCGCCGCCGAACAGGTTGCTGACGTTTTGCGTCACGCCGCGCAATTGCGAGACGTTGACGCCGTCGGTATCGGCCGAGCCCGCCGCGACGTTGGTGAGCTTGCGTTCGGCCCCGGCGGCGCCGATCGACACCTCGCCGACCGAGGTCTGCGAACCGGCGAGCGCAAAGGCCGTGTAGCCGGCCTGCGCGCCGACGCTGGTGATGGACTGCGCGCCGAGCGCAACGCTGTTGATGAAGGTGCTCTGGGCGCCGGCGCCGAGCGCCACCGACTGGATGCCGGACGCCAGCGAATTGGTGCCGAGCGCCAGGCCGTCGGCCAGCATCACGTGGGCGCCTTGGCCGATCGCTGTGCCGCCGGGTGCATCCTGCTCGACAGTGGCGCCATTGCCGATGCCGATGCCGTTGTCGCCGTTGACGACCGTCGTCGGGCCGACCGCGACCGATTCCGCGCCGACCGCCAGCGAGTCGCCCGCCGCCGAATTGGCATGGAAGTATTTCGTCGACGTCACCGAGACGGAGGCGATGGCGCCCTGCAGCTGCCGAAGCGTTACCGCATCCTGAGATTGCGTGCCGTCGGCCACATTGGTGATCTGCCGATACGAGGTAGCGTCGCCGACCGAAACGGCGCCGAGCAGCGTCTTGTCGGTCGTGTTGTACTGGATGAAGTTGGCTGGGCCGGCGGGCAGTTGCCCGGTAAGCGGAGCGATCGCGCGATCGGAGACCGAACCCGAGCCAAGCGCCACGCCGCCGTCGATGCTGACATTGCTGTCGCGGCCGAGCGCCAGTGCGCTGACGCCGGTGGCGGTCGCCTGGTAGCCGACGGCGGTGGAGCCGACGCCTTGTGCGAAGGAATCGGTTTGCGCCAAGCCTGCCTCGTTGGTGCGGGCGTAGCGGATGCCCACACCATTGGCGTCGGTATAGGCGGTCGACGTGTCGCCGGCGATGTTGTTGATCGTGTTGCCGAGATCGGTCACGCCACTGCCGATATTGGCGATATCGGTCGTATTCTGCGTGACCTGCTGGTTGGTGGCGAAGAGCTGCGAACCATTGACCGCATCGGTCGAACCGCCGTTCAACTGCCCGGCCGCGACATTCTGGATCTGGCGTTCGGCGCCCGCCGAGCCGACCGAGAAGGCACCGGCCGGTGTGGCGCCGGCAAAGGTGTAGTTGACGCCGCCGATCGTTGTGCCACCGACGGCGGTCGTTGCGCCCGATGTCGAATTCAGGCCGATCGCCACGTCGCCGTCATTGTTGGCCACGGCGTTCGGGCCGACCGCGACGGAATCCGTTCCGAGAGCCTGTGAATCCGCCAGGGTCGAGTTGGCGTGGAAATACTTGATGCCGCCGCCGACATTGATGTTGCTGAGCGTGACGCCAATGGCGTCGACGGCCTGGTTGGTGGCGAAGAGCTGAGAGCCGTTGATCGCATCGGTCGAGAGCGCGCTGACGCGCCCCGCCGCCAGGTTGGTGAGCGTGCGTTCCGCACCGACCGCGCCGATGCTGACGGTCGAGAGCGGGTTGGTGCCCTGGAAGGCGTAGGTCGTGCCGTTGACCACGCCGCTCGCCGTGCCGACGGCCGTGGTGGTCACCGAGCCGGAGCCGAGCGCCACGTCGCCGGAGCTCGCCGCCGCTGTCGCGCCATTACCCAGCGCGACATTGCCGGCGAGGCCGGCCGCACCCGCGGTCGAGCCGTTGCCCAGTGCCACCGAGCCCTGCCCGATGGCCTTGTTGTTGTTGCCGATGGCGACGGCGCCGTTGGCCGTATTGGCCGCGGTGGCGCTCGCCGTGCCGTCACTGTTGGCGATGTTGTTGGCGCCACCGGTGAAGGCGCCGGTGCCGCTGGCATAGCTCGGATCGCCTATGGCGACCGCGCCGTCGCCATAGGCAACGTTGCCGTAGCCGATCGCGACCGCCTTGCCGCCATCGGCGGTCGCGCCCGTGCCGATGGCGACGGAGTCGGCGGAGATAGCGCCGGCGGCGGTACCGATGGCAATCGCATTGACGTCTTGTGCCACAGCGCCCGCTCCAACTGCTGTCGAGCTCGCCGCTGTCGCGATGGATGTCGTGCCTATGGCAATGGAGTCGTCGCCTCCCGCAGTGGACGAACGGCCACCGGCGAACGCACGGGCACCGGTGGCCTTGGATGTGGAACCGAGCGAAGTGGCGTACACTCCGCTGGCCGTGGCGCCCAATCCCAGCGCACTGGCATTTGCGGCGGTCGCCGCGGCGTTGTTACCCAAAGCCGTGGTGGAGACGTCCGTGGCCTGGGCTCCAGAGCCCGCCGCGACCGAGCCTACTCCGCTCGATACGGCCGAATTGCCCAGGGCCAGCGCGAATTGGCCCGAAGCCGTGGCGACGTTGCCGAACGCTGCCGAGTTTATCGCCGATGCATTTGCCTGGGGACCAACGGCTGCGGCATTGGTGCCGGCGGCCTGGGCCTGGAAGCCCACGGCTGCCGAACTGGCGCCGCCGGCCGACGTACCTATGCCGAGCGCGGTGCTGCCGACTCCGCCGGCGTTGGCACTGACGCCGGCTGCGAGAGAATTGTCTCCTATCGCATTTGCACCCGTCCCGAATGAGGAGGCGTTTATGCCGCTGGCAGCGGACGCGTTGCCGACCGCGGTGCTGGCAGAGCCGCTCGCAATCGAGGTCGCGCCCATCGCTATGGCGGACGTTCCCGTTGCCTTGCTCGCGCGCCCGATCGCGGTGGAGTCAACCTGGGACGCCGTCACATCCGTACCGATGGCGATGGCACTCTGGGCCAGCGCGCCCCCTCCCGCAACAGTTCGGTTGCCAAGATTGACGGCGTTGATCGCGGTCGCGGTCGCCTGGAATCCGATGGCGATGGCATTCTGGTTGGTTGCGGTGGCGCTGTTACCTTGGGCAAGCGAATCCAGCCCGGATGCAGTTGCCCCGAACCCGAGAGCGGTGGCGCGCAGCCCGGTCGCCCGGGTAACATAGCCGATCGCCGTCGAGTTCAATCCGTCGGCACGCGCGTTCAGGCCAAAGGCGGCCGCGCCTGTGGTTGCAACTGAGTTGACGCCAATGGAGCTTGCTCCGTCCCCGTTGGCCTTGGCGTTACCGCCTACAGCGAGCGCGTTGACGCCGGTTGCGCCCGCGAAGACACCTATGCCTATGGCGTTGAGGCCATTGGCACTCATCGTGTAGCCGATAGCGATCGAAGCGTTGCCCGTTGCCGTGGCACCGGTGCCCAGTGCCACGCCGTCGTCGCCATTCACTTTGGCACCATCGCCGACGGCGGTTGAGGCGGACCCGGTGGCGGTGCTGGCACAACCGATGGCAGTGCTTTGTATCCCTGCGGAGGGAGTCGTGCAGTTCGCGACGTTGGTCACAGTCCCGTTGCCAATGGCGAGCTGCGCGAAAGCCGTTTGCGGGATCATGATCCCCATCACGGCAAGCGCCGCCGCCGACATCCCGCCGACGCCCAGCGTTCCCAGCCCCAGGCGCTTGCGCCCCATGCCCAGCACGCAATGAGCCATGCGCAGCACCGCCATTAGGCGGCGGCGCGTCGAGCGTGAGCCATGATCGGCCCCCGCGATCCAGTGCCCGGCGAAATGCGCCGCGCGACGCTGAACAAGAAGCGAGCCGTTCGAAATCTGATTGTCGGTCATGGTTCCCTCTCCGCTGGCCGGCACGAAATGTCTGACAATTCCGCTCCACCGCAGGAAGACATGATTCCTGCCCGCGGTATTTCACGAAATTGCTGCCTTGTGAGAAAAGAGCGCAGCAAACCTACAGAGGTTAACGGCTTGTTACCTTAGCCAATGCTTTAAAACCAAGAAACAAAGCAATGAAATAAGCGTCGCCTCACCTAACCTTGGCGTTAAGCTTTCCCACCCGTGCCTGCAACGGGGTCCGCTGCCGGTATTTCTTCATCACGGTGGTAAAATGGCTCTGACTTGAAAACCCGCTCGAGTGGGCGATGTCGGTGATCGTCATGCGGCTGTCTGCAAGCAGTCTTTCAGCGAAATCCAGCCGCAGGTCGAGGACGTACTGGTGCGGCGGCATTCCGAACGTCCTCGAGAAAGCCCGCACAAAATGATAGGGGGAAAGCCCGCAAACCGCGGCCATATCAGCCAGCGCCAGCTTGCGCGTAAAGTTCTCGTCCAGGAATTGCTGCACGCGGCGCGCGGCGCGGACGGAAAGCCCGCCTTTCGCGTTGAGCGTCGGCTGTCGCGAGTTGGTTCCGGAAACCGGTCCGGGGAAACCATCATCGCCCGGCATTTTTCGGCCTCCCGATACGTCCCAGATGAGGTTCAACCCAAGGCTTCCTTCCATGTTCCCCTGAAAAACAATTCGTGATTGATCGAAGCTGACCGGCATCGCCACTCATCGGATCGTTCCGGCCGGACGGCGAACAATGCGCGGACTGCATGACATTCCAGAGGACTCCTGCGGAGCTTGGGGCAGATTTGCAGCGGGATGTATTTTGAGAAACTCAGCAAGCCTTGTAGAAAATTCCGGTCTTGCGTCGCGGGTGAGCAGGCGTTGCCATTTTGCCATGGCCGGGCCCTCAGTTCTTGAGGGAAGCAGGCGCGGCCCCGGTCGGCGTTCTCGCAGGCAGATGGCTCCGATCCGAAGAACCGGCGAGACAGGCGACTTCGGCAATCGGCAACTCACCGCAATGCGGCGGCACGCCGAACGTTGCTATGATATGGTTGGATGAAACCCCTGCGAAGGATGCCAATTCGGCGATGACTTTTCGCACGACGTTTTCGTCGAGATATTCCCGCACGCGTGGCGCGCCGTATTCCGTGATCCTGTCGCTGCCGAGCGAGGCTCTCATTCCGCGTGCGGGCCTCAGCACAATTCCGGTGGAATGCTTCTTGGCCAGGAATTTCTGCGGGACGGGATCGCGGACGGAGTATATGACACTCCTCCGCGTGGTGGCCCTCCTGGGACCTGCGCTTTCAGGAATTATGTCCAGGACATACCGAGCTGTCCGTTCTCGATTGACGCCCCGGGAATCGCCGCTGTCCCGAGCATCGTCCGTATTTTTCATGCCTGGCCTCTGCCGCTTTGTCCGCTGCCTGAAATCCCCCTTAGCCCGACCCGGACCCAGCGTAACGCACATGCCGCGGATAGTGAATAACATCCGTACGCAAAGAAAAAATTTTGTTCGGGATAAGAGGAACCAGTCACAAGGGAGGGACTGGAACATTTTTCGGCACCTTCGCCGGCGCATTGGCTGACGGAGCATCAACGAAAAACCCGCCTGCGCGGCGGGTCACTGGCGCAAATCAGCACCATGGGCGAATATGTACTATAGCTGAGGTCACCGGGTCAAGAAAAAATTCCTATCGTGAAAAGCTGCGTGCGCAAAAGTTGCCAACTGCCGCGAGGCCTCTGGTTGACCTGAATTCGGAGCCCTGCTTCAGGGGACAATTTGGCCATTTCGGCGGCCATTCAACAATGCAGAGCTACCGGATTTGCCGCCGGTCATTGCAGATCGTCGCGACGATTCTCATACAAATCCCATGTAAGTTCCACAAAACCCAGAAGAACGTCTTCCTCGCTCCACCCGGCAGCGACGGCTGCCTGAACGATCTCACGGACGAGAGGCAGCAATTGGCGTTGGCATTCTGCCGACGTGTCGGCAGCTGCGTCATCGCCGGGAGGTCCATCGAAGTTGAATTTCATCATTCGGCGCCCCCCTCGCCGTCAATCAAAGTGTTTATATCACTAAAATCATTCCTCCTGATATACAATAGAGGTGGTACCAAAGCATAAGAGGCTTCGGAGGGCCCGGGCAGAACAGGACGATGCCAGGCTCTATGCTTCCCTTGGGTCAGGTTTGTCCTTCTGAACAGGATCTATCGGGGTGCTTCAACCCATCGATCTCTGCGGCTGGTCGAACTCTTCAGCCAGGGCCGCATGCCACCATCCGGCGAATGCGCGGCACGAGCGGCTGCATTGCCTTCTGCAACCGCTCGCTGGATAGTCTCGGCATGTTGGAGACCCTGGCGACTCACTGGCCGCAAATTCTGGCGATCATCTCCGTGGTGATGGCGACGGTCGGCATCGTCCATGCCGTCATGACCAAGGAAGATGTCCGCGCCGCCACCGGCTGGGTCGGCGTGATGGTGCTGTCCCCCATCCTTGGCGTGCTGATCTATGCCATCGCCGGCATCAACCGCATCCGCCGCGCCACGATCACCGCCCAGCGCCCGTTTGCCGACGGCGCGGTGTCCGCCAAGCACGAGCGCAACGTCGCTGTCGAAGAGGCCCTGATCGTCGAGCGCTACGGGCAACGGTTCACGGGCTTGCGGACACTGGGCGACAGGGTGGCGCGGCGCACGCTCAATCCTGGAAATGCAATCGATGTGCTGGAGACCGGCGACGAGGCCTATGCCGCCATGTGCGCGGCGATCGATGGCGCCGAGCGCAGCGTCCTGCTCGAGACCTATATTTTCGACAATGACGCCGTCGGCCTGCTCTTCGTCGAGGCGCTGGCCGGCGCCGTCCGGCGCGGCGTCACCGTCCGCGTGCTGATCGATGCCGTCGGCGCCCGCTACTCGGTGCCGAGCATCCTGGGGCATTTGCGCGAGGCCAACATCCCCGCCGATGTCTTCAACGGCAACATCGTCATGGGCCTGCGCCTGCCCTACGCCAATCTGAGGACCCACCGGAAGATCCTGGTGGTCGACGGCATCGCCGCCTTCACCGGGGGCATGAACATCCGAAAAGGCTTCTCAGCCGAATTCGCCGGTTCCAACAGCGCCAGGGATACACATTTCCGGGTGACCGGTCCGATCGTCGCCGACCTCTTTTCGGTCGCCGCCGAGGACTGGCGCTTCGCCACCAACGAGGCGCTGAAGGGCGACGCCTGGCGCATCGCCCCGCTGTCGCCACCGCCAGGCGCACCGATGATGGTGCGGGCAGTCGCGTCCGGCCCCGATGCCAGCAACGAGACCAACCACAAGCTGCTGATCGGTGCATTCTCGGTCGCCCGCAAGTCCATACGCGTGATGTCGCCCTATTTCCTGCCGGATCGGGAACTGATCAGCGCGCTGATCACCGCCGGCAGGCGCGGGGTCGAAATCGACATCGTGGTGCCGGCGGTGAACAATCTTTTCCTCGTCGACCGCGCGATGATGGCGCAGTTCGATCAGGTGCTCAAACACTATTGCCGTGTCTGGCGAACCGAGGGACCGTTCGACCATTCGAAGCTGCTTTCGATCGACGGCGTGTGGGCCTATGTCGGATCTTCCAATCTTGATGCCCGATCGCTGCGGCTGAATTTCGAGATCGACCTGGAGGTGCTCGATGCCGGCTTTGCCAGCGAGATCGAGGCGCGGATCGGATCGGCGATTGCCTCCGCCGTGCCGGTGACGCTGGAAGCCTTGCGAGCCCGGCCGCTTCTTATCCGGCTGTTCGACCGGGTATTGTGGCTCGGTTCACCCTATCTCTAAGGCGGAGGGCCGCTTGAGGAACTCGTCTGTCATGGAACATACGCCGAAATCGCCTATTTTGACTGTATCCGGCTTCTGAATTGAAACCAGCGAGGACGAGCAGCACAGAGATGCACAGAATTGGACGCAGCCTCCCGGCAAGCATGCTTCTGTCCCTTCGTGACCGCCGGATGCAGAAGGCTAACGCCGCCGCACTCAAGACGACAGCCACCACCGGCACGCTGGTTGCCTCCTACAATGTCCACAAATGCATCGGCGTCGACAGGAAATTCGACCCGGAGCGGATCATCCGCGTCATCCGCGAAATCGATCCGGATGTCATTGCGCTGCAGGAAGCCGACAATCGCTTCGGCGACCGTGATGGTCTTCTCGACCTGCCCCGGCTCGAACGGGAAACCGGCCTGGTTCCGGTGCCGATTTCGGCCACCGGCAAGGGCCATGGCTGGCATGGCAACGTCCTGCTGTTCAAGAAGGGCGTCGTTCGCGACGTGCACCAGATCAAGCTTCCGGGACTGGAGCCGCGCGGCGCGGTGGTGGCGGAGATCGATCTCGATGGAAGCCAGACGCTGCGCATCATCGCCGCCCATCTTGGCCTACTGCGCCGCTCGCGCTCCCAGCAGGCGCGCGTCGTGCTCGACCTGATGAACAGCCCGGACGAAAGACCGACCTTGCTGCTCGGCGACCTCAACGAATGGCGGCTCGGCAACCGCTCCGCTCTCAACACGCTGCATGCGACGTTCGGCCCGCAGCCGCCGGCGGTCCCCACCTTCCCGTCGAACCTGCCGCTGCTGGCGCTCGACCGGATCATGGCCAACAGGCACGGCATGATTGCCGCCATCAACGCGCATGACACGCCGCTTTCGCGCGTTGCCTCCGACCACCTGCCGCTGACGGCCTTCGTTCGCCTGGAGCGGGTGGACGATAACGCCTTGATGTCTTCCGCGTCGCAAAGCGTGTAAAATTAAGCGGAACGCCCGGTTCTTCCGCGAGTTAACATGTCTTGAACACGCAGGAGGACGAGATGAAAAAGCTGATTCTGGCTTCCCTGTTGGCATTGGCCGCGACAGCGGCGATCACTGCGCCGACGCAAGCGGCAAGCGTGACCATCCAGTCCGACGACGGCGACCGATATTTGCCGGATGACGATTCCGATAGTGGGATCGTTATTCGCCGTCATCACCGCGATCGCTATTATGACGATCAGTATGATGGCGACCAGAACGTTCAGTATGACAATGGCGAATACCGGTACGGCGAATATCGCCGCCATCACAGGCATCATCGCTGCCATATCGAACTGGTCAAGCATTGGCGCCACCACCACAGGGTGATCGAAGAGGTCCGCGTCTGCGGCTGATCCCGATCGGAGCAACCGGCCGGCTTTCGCCGGCCGGTTTCATCGTGCATGATCGGCTGACGAAGTAGCGCTGATGTGAGAGGTGATAATTGACCGCGTCAAATCGTGGTCGCCCGCACGCTCACCGGACCGTGGCAAAGGCGGCAAGGACGGCCGGGTCCCAGGCGGCCATGGCATTAGGTCATAGGTGATATCGCCGTTCGGATTGGCGGCGTTGGTGATGCCGCCCTGGGCGATGGGATAGCTGCCCGACAGTCTCGCCGGCAACGCGGTCAAGGCGTCCCCATTTTCTACCGGACCGAGGCAACGCTGCAGACGGAAGCTGCGTCCGTCACGCCCTGGCAGAAGGCGGGACCGTCAAGCCGCGGGTCTTCGACCAGCGTTTGCGCATCGCCATCCACCGGCTGCCCGGTGAAGAAAACCCGAGCCGGCCCGCCGGCAGCATGGGCATCGGCGTTGTACGCGACCGTGCTGGCCGCATCCGGTGCCGGCATGGTGTTGGGCGGCGAGACCACCAGATCGGCACCGACATAGGTCAGCTCATAGTTGGCCGAGAGGGTCAGGCTCCCCTGTTCGATGGCATAGTTGCCAGCAGGGCTAGCGGGTGTCGCCTCAGTCGAGAGCGCGCCAAGGAATGTATCCCCGTTGACCAACCCCAGACCGCCGATCGAATAGGTGAGTGGCGGATTGGGCATGCCTTGCGGCCGGCTCTGCGCATCCGCCACCACAGTGATCGCCCGCTTGCCGATGCTGAAGTCGGCACCGGCATAGCTGATCTCGTAGTTCGCATTGGCGTTGTCGGTGAGCGTGCCCTGGCCGATCGCGTAGGCTCCGGCGTTCTCTCCCAAGGCGCGATCGAGAGCGCCGACCAACGCCACACCACTGCCGAGATCGGTGCTGGTGTAGCCATAGGAGGAGGGGTCGGCATCGCCGTAAATCTTGCCCTGGCCCGAATTGGCCGTGACTGTCACGGCACGCCTGCCAATGCTGAAATCGGCGCCGACATAGCTGATGTCGTAGTTCGAGTTGGCCGCGTTGGCGAGTGTGCCCTGCCCGATCTGATAGGCGCCGACATCTTCGCCGGTCGTGCGGTCGAGAGCGCCAACCAGCGCCGCGCCATTGCCGAGATCGGTGAAGGTGTAGCCATAGGACGACGGATCGGCATTGCCGTAGGTCTTGCCCTGACCCGAGCTGGCAGTGACGGTCACGGATCGCTTGCCGATGCTGAAACCGGCACCGACATAGGTGATGTCGTAATTGCCGTTGGCAGCATCGCTGAGGGTGCCGCGGCCAATGTCATAGGTCCCGACATTCTCGCCCTCGGCGCGATCAAGCGTGCCGACCAGCGCCGTCCCGCCGCCAAGACCGGAAACCGCATAGCCGTAGGACAGCGGATCACTGTCCCCATAGATCTTGCTCTGGCCCGCATCGGCCGTGACCGTGATGGCGCGCTGTGTCACCGAAAGGTCCGCGCCGATATAGCTGATGGCGTAATTGCCGTTGGCAAGCGTGCCTTGCGTGATGCTGTAGCCGCCGACATCGGATGATGCCGTGGCGGTCGTTGCCAGCGCACCGCTCAGACTGTCGCCATTGGCGAAATCGCCCGAGGTCAGCTGATAGGTCAGCGTTGGATTGTCATCGCCATAGACACGGCTCTTGGCATCGGCCGTCACCGTAATCGCGCGCTGTGCCACTGACAGGTTTCCGCCGACATAGCTGATCGCGTAGTTGCTGTTGGCGAGTGTGCCCTGCGTGATGCCGTAGCTGCCGACACCGGATGCTGTCGTTGCCGAAGTCGCCAGCGCACCGTTCAGGCTGTCGCCATTGACGAAATTGCCTGATGTCAGCTGATAGGTCAGCGCCGGGTTGGCATCGCCATAAATGCGGCTCTTGGCATCGGCCGTCACCGTGATCGCGCGCGGGGTCAACGCGAGATTGCCGCCGACATAGCTGATCGCATAATTGCTGTTGGCGAGTGTGCCTTGCGTGATGCCGTAGCTGCCGACACCGGATGCTGTCGTGGCCGTTGTAGCGAGCGCACCGGCGAGACTGTCGCCATTGACGAAATTGCCCGAGGTCAGCTGATAGGTCAGCGCCGGATTGGCGTCGCCATAGATGCGGCTCTTGGCATCGGCCGTCACCGTGATCGCCCGTTTCGTCACCGACAGATTGGCGCCGGCATAGCTGATCGCATAGTTGCTGTTGGCGAGTGTGCCTTGCGTGATGCCGTAACTGCCGACACCGGATGCTGTCGTGGCCGACGTCGCCAGCGCGCCGCTCAGGCTGTCGCCATTGACGAAATTGCCCGTGGTCAGCTGATAGGTCAGCGTTGGAATGGCATCGCCATAGATGCGGCTCTTGGCATCGGCTGTCACCGTGATGGCGCGCTTCGCCACCGACAGATTGGCGCCGACATAGCTGATCGTATAGTTGCCGTTGGCGAGTGTGCCCTGCGTGATGCCGTAGCTGCCGACACCGGATGCCGTCGTCGCCGTTGTTGCCAGTGCGCCGCTCAGGCTGTCGCCATTGACGAAATTGCCTGATGTCAGCTGATAGGTCAGCGCCGGATTGGCGTCGCCATAGGCACGGCTCTTGGCATTCGCCGTCACCGTGATCGCGCGCGACGTAACCGACAGATTGGCGCCGACATAGCTGATCGCATAGTTGTTGTTGTTGAGCGTCCCCTGCGTGATGCCATAGCTGCCGACACCGGATGCCGTCGTCGCCGATGTCGTCAGCGAACCGCCCAAGCTGTCGCCACTGACGAGGCTGCCTGTTGTGAGTTGACAGGTCAGCGTCGGATTGGAGTTGCCATAGGTACGGCTCTTGGCATCGGCCGTTACCGTGATCGCGCGCTTGGCGATGGTGAAATTGGCGTCGACATAGGTGATGTCGTAGTTCGAATTGCTGGTGTTGGTGATGCTGCCCTGGTTGATGGCATAAGTCCCGGCGCTGTTCCCTGCCGTGCGGCTAAGGCTACCGACCAGAGCCGTGCCGGCGCCGAGATCCGAAACGGTGTATGCATAGGATGATGGATTGGCATCGCCATAGATCTTGCCCTGGCCCGGCGTCACCGTCACCGTCACCGCGCGCTTGCCGATGGTAAGCAGGCCCGCGCTGTTGTAGGCGAAGCCATAGCCGCTCAACGCCGCGAGATTGCCGGCGCCGACGGTGATTGCATAGGATCCTGCTCCGACCTGTGTATTGCCCGGCGGGTTGACGGACGTGACGCTTGGGCCACCGCTGAAGGTCGTGGCGGCGGTGTCGCCGAGATAGGCGCCGATCACGCCCGCCTGGTAGCCCGCCACTGAATAGGTCAGTGCCGGCAGGGCGGTATCGCCATAGATTTTGGTCGCATTGCTAGACTTGAAGGTCAGTGTCGGCTGATAGGCAAAGACATAGCGGTTGCCTGTCGCACTCACCGGACCACCCGCCGACGTGTTCCAGACGGCCGTGTTGCCACTGTCCAGATTGCCGAATGTATTGCCGGTGGGATTTGCCGCATAGATCAGCCAGCGTCCGCTAGTGGCGGCGACGGCGTCACTGCCCCGGTTGTTGACGAACAGGCCAGCGGCCGAGAGCACTGGATCCGTTCCGCTGATTGTCGCATTTGCCGCAATGGTCAAATCGCCCGTCGTCTGAAGCTTCACCGAACCGGTGGTGTTCACCCCGGTCGCCATAACCCCACGGGCGCTGGAAGCACTGGCGATCGTCAGGCTTGCACCATCGCGCAGATCGACGGAACCGGCGCTGCCGGCGACGTTGCCGACCTGGTTGCCGGCGTTGGTCAGGGTGAAGCTACCCGTGCCACCGAGAACCAGCGACGCCGCCGTCAGGCCACTAGTCTGCGTCACCACGCCGTTCGACGACAGCGCCAGCGTGCCGGTGCCGACCGACAGCGCCTGGTTGAGGGCGAAGGTGGCTGCTGCGGTTTCAATCTGGCGATTGGCGAAGGACAGGCTGCCGACAGAGGTTGACCCAATCGCCGCGCTATAGGCGCTGCTCAGCGCCGACAGCGAGGCGATCGAGCCATCCGCCTCGTCGAGCCGCCAGTCGCCATAGACGTTGAGGTTCGAGACATTGCTGCCGGACAGGCCGGTCCGGAAGGTCACGCCATTCTTGGCGCCCGAGTCCGCTTCGGCAACGGTGTAAGCGAGCACCGAGTTCGAGACCGCGCCGGCCGGCAGAGCGAGATAATAGTAGCCGTTGACGCCGGTCGAGACTGTGCCGAGGTTCACGCCGCCGGAGACGACGGACACCAGCCCGGGATTCTTTGTGTAATAGGGTTGGCCGGTACCGGAAATCAGCGGCGTGTTGCCGGCATCCTTGTAAGCAATTCCGGAGATCGCCTGGACGCCATTGGGGTAGAAGCTCTTCAGATAGGGATAGAGGCCGCCAGTCCCGCCGCCAAAGGCGGCACTCAGTCCATTGGCGCCGCCATTCTGGAAGCTGGAGGTCGACAGGCCGACGACATTGACATTGGGGCCGGTGGTGCCACCGCCGATCGCAGGCTTGGCGCTGGATGTGGTGTTGTAGGGGCCGGATGTCGACGTGTCGTACGCGCCCGTGATCACGCCATCGTAAAGGTTGTTGCCGATGAACGCGCCGACATTCCATCCGCCGCTGACCGCGCCGGTCGAATAGCTGTCGGTTATCCTGCCGCCCTCGCCGACAAACGAATAGCCATAATTCGATCCGACGAGGCCGCCGACGGCCGCGCCGCCGCTGCCGATATCGACAGCGCCCATGGCATAGACGCGATCGATGGTGCCGAAATTGTTGAAGCCCACCGCGCCGCCCGCGGCATTTGTGTCGCGTGCGTTGATGACCACTGTCGAGAAGCTGTCGGAGAGTGCGCCATCGTTCTCGCCGATCAGACCGCCTGAGGTGGACCCGTATTGCGTGGTGAACAGCTGACCAGTCGAATAACTCTGGGCCACCGTGCCGGCATTGAACCCGGCGATCCCGCCAAGGGTCCTAAACCCCCGGACCGTCACATTGGTGACGCCGACATTCTGGACCAGGCCGCCCGCGCCGATATAGCCGAATAGGCCGACATACTGGGCAGCGGACTGCGTCACCGACAGGCTGTCGACGGTGTGGCCGAGCCCGTCGAACGAGCCGGTGAAGCCGTTGCCGCCATTCTGGATGTTGCTGTTGCCGTCGGTGCCCAGCGATATGAAGCCGAGACCGCTATTCCAGCTGGACGTGGAGCTGGCATCGATATTCTTGGCCAGCGCGTAGCTGCCGGTGAGCCCGCTGTTGATCGCCTGCAGGCCGTTGACATCATAGATCAGCGTGTAGCTCTGGCCGTTGACCGACAGCGCCTGCGCACCGGGCGTGCCGGTGAAGGTTGCCGATGCGCCCAAGGCATAGGAGATCGTGCCGCCGGTGCCGCCATTGTTGGTGATGAGCGCCAGTCCGCCGACGCCGCCGATCGTGGCGTTCGCATTGAAGACGATCGAATGAGAGGCGCTGAGCGTCAGCGTGTTGGTGTTCCAGGCGATCGGTGCTGCAATGGTGATGTCGCCAGCCTGCGAACCGCCACTGCCGGTCGAGATGGTGACGTTTGCCGTTGCAAGAAGGTTCTGCAGCGTGGTGACGTTGATGACGCTGTCATTGGTGTTGGCGGACATACTGCCGCCGGTGTTGCCGGCAGCGTTCGATATAGTGACGTTGTAGGGATCGAGCAAAAGGTCACCGGTGTCGCCGAAGCGGGCGCGCAGATCGACCTCACCGGTGAAGTCGAGGCGCTGCTTGCCGGACACTTCCGCAAAGCCGCCATTGCCGCCGTCATCACCGCCGCGTGCGGAAATCTTGCCGGCGAACTTTGTTTGCTCGTCCGACCAGACGATGACCGTGCCGCCGGTGCCGTTGCCGGTCGCATCGGCACTGATTGTCGTCTTCGCATCGATCTCGGTTGTGACCGCGCGTTGCAAGGTGCCCTTGCCCTGCTTGTCACCGCCGATCCTGACGCTGCCGCCGCCATCCTTGCCCGAGGCATCGACCTTGGCGGCTTTGAGCTTCAGTTTGCGGCCGGTGACCGTGACCTTGCCGCCCTTGCCGCCGGCCTTGGCCGAAGCGTCGAGCATGCCGGTGATTTCGACCGAGCCTTCATCGCCGCCGAGTACGATGGCGCCGGATTGACCTGACACCGTGCGTGCCTCGATGACACCGGACATGTTGACGGCCTGGCGTGCTGCATTACGCACGGCTGCCGCCTTGAGTTCGACCAGCCCGCCATCGGCACTGATACGTCCGGAATTGCTGACCAGCGCATTGCTGCCGTCAGCCTTGGTCGGCACGGAGACCTGCAGGAAGCCGTCGCCGGACAAATCAAGCGCCGCCTTCTCACCCGATCCGAGCCCGACCTTTCCAAGCGGCACGGTGATCGAGCCGGCATTGTCGACGCTGCCACCGATCAATGCGGCATAGCCGCCACGCCCGATGCTGATCGCACCCTGGTTGGAGACGGCAGCGGAAGCTCCATTGCCTTCGAACTCCAGCTTTCCGGCCTCAAAATCCTCGTCGCTGATGCCCAGCGAGGACGCGACGAAGCCGGCGGCACTAACCTTGCCGGTCTTGGAGATGGCAATGCCGTTGGGATTGACCAGGAACACCTGGCCATTGGCATTGAGCTGGCCTGCAATGGTCGATTTGGTACCGCCGGTGACGCGGTTCAGCATCGTTGCCGAGGATGATGGCTGGTCGATAGTGACTGTCGCGCCGGCACCGATCGAAAAACTCTGCCAGTTGACGATCGCCGAACTGGTCGACTGCCTGATGTTCAGTTGCGACGACGATGGGTTGGCGATGGTGACGCCGCCGGATGCTACGCTGCCGCCGGTCGGCAGTTCCTGTGCCCGCGCCGACGTGAAGCCGACAAGCGCCGTCGACGTCAAAAGCAGCGCCATCAACGGCGCGCCGGTGCGGTTCAGGTGCCGCCGTGGGAGGTGGGCTTTGCGCTGCATGGTCATCTCTCTAGAATTGGACGGCGCCGCTGAGCGAAAAGCGATCGCTTGTCGGCAGATGGTTGTCACGATGCTGGCGGCCCCATTCCAGCGTCAGGCTGGCGTTGGTCGCGTCGCCCGCCAGCGCGGTGCCGACCTTCAGGCCAAGCCCGTATGACGCGCCGACGATGTTGGCCGTCTCGAGCGCGGTCGGCATTTCGAGATGGACCTGGCCGACAGCGCCGAACACGTAGGGCGACAACAAAACGATGCCGCCAGTGAACGGCACGTACCAGGGTGAGGACAGCTCGCCGCGCAGCACATAGCCGGCATCGCCCTGCAGCGCGCCCGCGTCGAAGCTCGACAGACCGTTCGCGCCGACCAGCCCGATCTGTTCGGACTGCAGCAGCGGCTTGCCAAACGAGGTCTGCGCGCGGGCGTAGAGATCGAGGCCGAGATGGGTGGCCAGCGGCTGGCTGTAGCTGGCCGAGACCTCCAGCTTCTGGAAATCGGCGTCGGCGCCTTGACGCGACAGTGGCAGCAGCGGCGTCGCATCGGCGGCTGAACGCGCGCCGAGCCCATCGATACCGAAGGACGCAACGACGTTGCCGATGAAGACGCCGCCAAGCGGTGTGAACCAGATGCCGTCGAGACCGAGCCGGGCAATGCGCAGCCGGTCCTCGGCGATCGGCAGCGAAATCGGCGTCACCGCGTCGAGCGTGTCGTTCTGCACGTCGAAGGACAGTTCGGTGCTGATCGTAAGCGCACGGCTGCGGATCCAGGGATATCGAAGCCGCGCCGAATAACGCTCGAAGGCGCTGCCGAAGCCGAGCGTGCCGGGCTCGGCTGTCGGATTGGCCTGCGTGCGGCTGGCTTCCAGGTTGAGCGTCAGCCCGTCATAGCCGATCGGCACGACGATGCCCGCGGCATAGTTGCGATTGCGTGGGCCATCCGTGAACAGGCCACTCTCGCCGCCATCGGGGTAGCCGCCTGCCCTGACATAGACGAGTTCGCCGAGGCCGAGCAATGAGTTGAAATCGACGCCGACGCCCGTAGACCAGCGCTGCAACGACGGCGATAGCGAGTTGTCCCCGGTCGCCTGGCCGCCGATCGGGCGATATTTGCCATCGATGACCAGCACGCTGGCGCCTTTGGCTGTTCCGGCCTGCAAGGTTGAGCGCAGCCGGGCCCCGGGCGTATCGCCAGCCAGCAGCAGCTTGCGTTTGATCGCCGACAGCTTGATGCTCTTTTGTCCAACGAGCGGCGCCAGCGTTGCCTCGACCCGCCCGCGTATGCGCTCGGGCAGATTGCTGGTGTCGATCCGTTCGAGAAAGCCGTCGACGACGACCAGCCGGAGCCCTGCGCCGTCGTTGAGCTTCTGCGCCGGCAGCACCACCCGCGCCAGCGCATAGCCGGCCCGTCCATATTCGGTTTCGAGTTTTCGCGCCGCGGCAAAGATTTCCGCCGCCGTCACCGTGCGGTGCGCAAGGCCGGCAACGATCTTGCGTGTTGCGTCAGCCATGTCGGGCAAGCCGCCTTCGACCCTGACATCCCCGAGCTTGACCCTGAGCTTCCCGGCGCCCGCCGGCGCCTCGAGGCCCTCACCTTCGGGAATGGAAACACCTGCCGTGTTGGCTGCCGGCGGCGGCCGAAAGCTGGGCGGCGTGATCTGGCTGGCTGTCTGCGCAAACGCGCCGGCTTGAAGCCACAGGCACGCCGAGACGGCAAACAGGATCAACCATCCCTTACGGGCTGCCAGCTCACCGAAAACTGGGTGACAGTCGTTATCCCTGCCAACCGCGATCTTGCTTGTATACTTCACTCAATCACTCGTCCTTCGAGGTAGAGTTCGGCAAAACTTCGCCACCGCGCGAGATTTCATCGCTCGTTAATTGGCTTCTGCTTTCGAACTCACTTCCGGGAAGGCGTGCCCCCGCCGCTCGGATGTCGCGGAAACTATGCCGGGCTCTGGTGAACGTCAATTCAACGGGCGGCCCTCCGGCTGACTATTATTGGGAGGGGTTTTCCAAGCCATAGCAATCGGTTAGCGGATCCCATGAACCGATCGTGGCCGGCCCCATGTTCGGGTTGGGCTTGCTCTTCGCATTTGGTGCCTCTGGACACAGCTATCGAAGGCTGGAAAATGTAGACGCGACTCCGCTGTTGGAGTTAACTCGGAACATGAGGAGGATGGCGCTGAATCTGGAAGACATTGCCGGCCATCCGGCCCTGCATCGCTGTGTCCAGGCACAGTCGTTGGCGCTGATCAACATCTATGAAACGAGCCCGCGACTGGCTTCCATTTTCGCCACGCAGCAGCGTTGGCTGATGGGTCATGTCGGCCTTGCCATGCATTTCAGGCGCGATCCGCACGACCGCCGCAAGGAGCTGACGGTATCGCGTTTCATCGAGTTCGTACACCAGCACGCGGTGGCCAGCCGCAACACGGCGGACGCTTTCATCAAGGAGATGCTGCACTATCATGTCGCCGAGTATGTTTCGGGTGGCGACGGGCGCACGCACCCTTTGCAGCCAACGGCGGCAACCGTGCAGACTTTCACCGGCTGGGTTCTTGCCCATCTGCAGACGCTGGATCATCTCGACGGTGGCAACCGGCTGGCCAGGTTCCTGGAGCGGCCCGACATGGTTGTCAGGCTGCAGCCTCTGGTGGCGGACGGCCTGCTTGCCTCCAAGCCGGTGCGCGAGCCCAACCAGACTTTTTCCCTGTTCATCTGGCTCAACAATGGCGGCATCGTCATGGACTGGCTGATGTCGGGCATCGACCCCGATCATGCCGGCCTGGACCGGATTCCGACCAGCGTGGTTTCGATCGGAGATTTCGCCAGATGGCTCAAGCTGTCGCGGACCCACCTCGCCCGCAAGCTGCGCGCTGCCGAGGAACTCGGCAGCATCGGCTGGCTCGGCCAGCGCGGCCATTCGGTGATGTGGTTATCGAACACTTTCTACCAGGAGTACATGACCGTCCAGGCCGCCAAGCTGGCCATTGTCGATGCGGCCTTCGACGCCTGTTTTCCAGCTCCGGAAGACCGCTGAAGGATCGGCGCGATCGATATCTGCCCGGGCCGTGAACATTGTCTACTGGCGATCATAACCTGTTATAGAGCGGGCGCGTCTGGACACGGGCCTTGAAGGCTGAAATGTGATCTGCGTCTTCGCGTTGGGGGGCTTGACGCACGGGGGGAGAATGGCGCTGACCTTGGACCATATTGCCGGTCACCCGGCATTGCATCGCTGTGTCCGTGCCCAGGCGCAGGCGCTTATCCAGACCTACGAGACGAACCCGAGGCTTGCCTCGATATTTGCCACCCAGCAGCGTTGGCTGATGGCGCATATCGGCCTTGCCCTGCATTTCAGACGGGAGCCCGATGACTACCGCAAGCAGTTGACGGCGGCGCGTTTCATCGACGTCATCCGGGAGAATTCCGTCGCCAGCCGCAACACCGCCGACGCCTTCCTCAAGGAGATGCTGCACTACAATTTCATCGAGCACCTCTCGGCAGCTCAGGATGGCCGCATCCGCCCCATACAGCCTACAGTGAACACGCTGGACACGCTCGCCGGCTGGATGATGGCTCATCTGCACACACTGGACAGTCTCGACGGCGCGAACCGTCTGGCAACGTTTCTGGAGCGGCCCTATGCGCTCGCCAGGGTGCAACCGCTGGTGGCTGACGGGCTGATCTCCTCCAGTCCCGTGCGCGAGCCCAAGCAGACCTTTTCGCTGTTCACCTGGCTTAACAATGGCGGCGTCGTCATGGACTGGCTGATATCGGGCGTCGATCCCGACCATGCCGGCCTCGCTGCAATACCGACTGGCGTCGTCTCGATCGGCGATTTCGCCAAATGGCTCAAGCTGTCGCGAACCCACCTGGCACGCAAACTGCGGGATGCCGAAGACCTCGGCAGCGTTGGCTGGCTTGGCCAGCGCGGCAATTCGGTGATGTGGGTGTCGGGCGATTTCTACCGGGAGTACATGACCGCCCAGGCCGTCAAGCTGGCTATCATCGATGCCGCGTTCGTCAAGGCCTTTGACTCGCCAGCAGGCAGCTGACCGGTGGGCATCCCCCGTGCGGGATGCCCAAGCCGGCGAGCCCTTCAGTCGATGTCGAACGACACGCCCTGGGCGAGCGGCAGCGCCTTGGAATAGTTCACCGTGTTGGTGGCGCGCCGCATATAGGCCTTCCATGCGTCGGAGCCGCTCTCGCGGCCGCCCCCGGTTTCCTTTTCGCCGCCAAAGGCACCGCCGATCTCGGCGCCCGAGGTGCCGATGTTGACATTGGCAATGCCGCAATCCGATCCGTCGACACCCAGGAAACGCTCGGATTCCTGCAGGTCTCGGGTGAAGATGGACGACGACAGGCCGGCGCCCACCGCATTGTGCTCGTGGAGCACGGCGTCGAAATCCGAATATTTCATCACATAGAGGATCGGCGCGAAGGTCTCTTCCGTCACCGGGGATACCTGGCTTGGCATTTCGACCAGCGCCGGGTGCACGTAGTAGGCATCGGGGTGGCCGTTCTCGACCCGCGTGCCGCCGGTCACCTTGCCGTCATGGGCGGCGGCTTCCTTCAGCGCCTTCTGCATGGCATCGAAGGCCGCCTTGTCGATCAGCGGCCCGACCAGCGAGGAGGTCTCCAGCGGATTGCCGACAGACACACTCTCGTAGGCCTTTTTGAGGCGCGGAACCAAGGCGTCGTAGACGCTGTCATGCACGAACAGGCGCCGCAGCGTCGTGCAGCGCTGGCCGGCCGTGCCCATCGCTCCAAACGCAATCGCGCGCAGCGCCATGTCGAGATCGGCGGTCGGGCAGACGATGCCTGCATTGTTCCCGCCGAGTTCCAGCACAGCGCGCGCAAAGCGCTTGGCCAGCCGCGGGCCGACGTCGCGGCCCATGCGGGTCGAGCCGGTCGCCGAAACCAGCGGCACTTTAGGGTGATCGACCAGTATCTCGCCGACGGCGCGATCGCCGATCAGCACCGGCGCCAGGCCATCAGGTGCGTCCGCGCCGAAGCGCTTGACCGCACGTTTGAAGATGGCTTCGCAAGCAAGTGCGGTCAGCGGCGTCTTTTCCGACGGCTTCCACACCACTGCGTCGCCGCAGACCAGTGCCAGGGCGGCATTCCACGACCACACAGCCACCGGGAAGTTGAAGGCGGAAATGACGCCGACGACGCCGAGCGGATGCCAGGTTTCCATCATTCGATGGCCTGGGCGCTCGGTGGCGATGGTCAGGCCGTACAATTGCCGGGAGAGGCCTACGGCGAAATCACAGATGTCGATCATCTCCTGCACTTCGCCGAGCCCCTCGGACGGGATCTTGCCGACCTCGATCGAGACCAGCCGGCCAAGCTCGGCCTTGTGCGTACGCAGCTCCTCGCCGAGCAGCCGCACCAGTTCGCCACGCCGCGGGCCTGGCACCATGCGCCAGGCCTGGAAGGCCTTGTGCGCGGCATCGATCACCTTGGCCGCGTCAGCCGGTGAGATCGTCTTCAGCGCCGCGATCTGCTCGCCCGTCACCGGGCTGCGCACGATCAGGTCGCCGCCGACCAGCGTCTCCTTGGCCACACCCAGTTTCGCCAGCAGTTCGGTCGTTTCCTTGCCTATCGTCATTCTTGTCCCTTTCAGATCCAGTCGCTCATAATGCATGTCGCCCAAAAGTGCCCAGCGGTTTTGGGACAACGACATGCACAAAAGGCACGCCGGTCAAAGCCTGGCGCCATGCTGCCCGCGTGCACAAAGGCACCTCAGGCACGATCATCGCGTGGCATTACTCGGTTCAAGGGAAAATCACCACCCCGGCATGGTCTAAGCCCAAACTGCACGATTGAGCCAGATGGCGCTCAGTTTGCCTTCTTGGCCGCTGGGCGTACCGCACCGTCCTTGACCAGCCGGTCGATATGCATGCGGATATGGGCAGCTTCCGCCGCCGTGTTCGCAAGCGCTATGGCGCGGTCGAAGGCGACGCGCGCCTCGTCGCCCCGGTCGAGTTGCATCAAAAGGCCGCCCTTGAGACCGAAAAAATGGAAATAGCCGGAAAGCCGTTCTTCCAGCGGCTCGATCATGGCGAGCGCCTCTGCCGGTCCACGCACCTTCGAGACCGCGACGGCCCGGTTGAGCGTGACCACCGGCGACGGCTGCATCTGCTCGAGCAAGCGATAGAGCAGATCGATCTCGTTCCAGTCGGTGTCCTCGGCCTTTTCGGCCCGCGCATGCAGCGCGGCAATCGCCGCTTGCACCTGGTAGGGGCCGGGCTTGCGATGGCGCAGCGCCTTGTCGACCAGCGCCAGCCCCTCATCGATCATCTTGCGGCTCCACAGGCTGCGATCCTGGTCTTCGAGCAGCACGATCTCGCCGCTCTCGTCGAAACGGGCCGGTGCGCGCGCATGCTGCAGAAGCAACAGCGCCGTCAGCCCCATGATCTCCGGCTCGGTCTGAAACAGCCGCAGCAACAGCCGTGCCAGCCGGATTGCCTCCTCGCACAGCGGTGCGCGGGCCGGCGCCTCGCCGCTGTTGGTCGAATAGCCCTCGTTGAAGACCAAGTAGACCATGGCGGCGACGGCGGCGAGCCGTTCCGACCGCTCGACCGCGCCCGGCGTCTCGAACGGCACGCCGGCGTCCGCAATGCGCGCCTTGGCGCGAGTGATGCGCTGCTCCATGGCACTTTCGCCAACCAGGAAGGCGCGCGCGATCTGCTTGACCGTAAGACCGGAGACGATGCGCAGCGCCACCGCGATCTGCTGCGTTGCCGGCAGATCAGGATGGCAGCAGATGAACAGCAGCCGCAATATGTCGTCGCGGTAGTGCGCCCCGTCCAGCCGCTCGGCGATATCGCTCTCGGCGTCTTCCAGATCGGAAACCTGGTCTTCCTCCGGCATCGGCGCCTGCTTGGCGCGCTTGCGCACCGCATCGATGCCGCTGTTGCGACCGACGAAGATCAACCAGGCCGCCGGGTCGCGCGGCGGCCCGTTCTGCGGCCAGTTCTTCAGCGCCCTGAGGCACGCGTCCTGGAAAGCTTCCTCCGCCGTATCGAGATCGCGGAAATAACGCAGCAGCGCACCCATGGCCTGCGGGCGGGCGGCGCTGATCGCGGAGCTTATCCAGGCCATTTCGGTCATGCGGAAACCCTTGTTGGGTTAAAGACCGAAACCGGCCGGATTTCATACGACCCACCGCTCGGGTTGATCTCGGAAAGCTCGCGGGCGAACTCCACCGCCTCGTCGAGATCAGCGCATTCGAGCGTGTAGAAGCCGAGAAACTGTTCCTTGGTCTCGGCGAACGGCCCATCGATGACGACCGATTCACCCTTGACCTTTCTCAGGGTCGTCGCGGCGGTCGTCGGCAGAAGCCGTGCCACCGGGCCAAGCCGGCCGGCCTTGGCATATTTTTCCTGAACGCCGAGGATATTGGCCATGACCTCGTCGTCCTGTGCCTTGCTCCAGGAGCAGACGACATCTTCGGAAGCATAGCAGAGGATTGCGTAGAGCATGGCTGGTCCTTTTCTCTGTCAAAGGACGAAACAGTAAGACCGATCCCGACACCACGTCGATAAAAAAATCCAGATGTGGCGGATTTGGCCACGGCCGGCCGCGCTGGTCAGCTTTCTCGCGGTTTCAGCCATCGCAGCACGAGAGCTTCCTCGTCATCGAGACCATCGATTGAGCGTTTGCGTTTGTTGGCTTGCGCCATTTCATTCAGCAACCGCCCCTGCGACCACGCTTCGAAGACCCGCGGGTGGATATAGCATTTGCGGCAGACGGCACGCGTATTGCCCAGCCGCTCGGCAACCTTGTCGATAACGCTGTTCATCGCCCTGTTTCGCTGCGCCTGGCTTTGCGGCAGTTCCGTTTGGGCAAACAGCGACGCGGCGTGAATGGTGCCGCCCCAGGTGCGGAAATGCTTCGAACTGAAGGCGTCACCGACCGCCTCACGGATATAGCGGTTGACGTCCTCGGAGCGGACCGGCCGCCTGTTGCCGTCCTCATCGAGATACTGGAACAGCTTCTGGCCTGGCAGGTCCTGCGCGCCGCGCACAATCCTGGCGATGCGGCGGTCGACCAGCTTCAGCTTCCACTCCTTGCCCGACTTGCCCTTGAAGGCAAAGCGCAGGCTTGAACCGACAATATCCACATGCCGGTCGCGCAACGTGGTCAACCCGAAACTCTTGTTGTCACGGGCGTAGGCGGCATTGCCGACGCGGATCATCGTGTTGTCGAGCAGCCAGACGACCGCGGCGACGACACGCTCGAACGGCAGGCCACGACGGCGCAGATCGCTGTCGATCCTGTGCCGCAGGTCCGGCAGGCTCTCGGCGAAAGCAACCAGGCTCGAATATTTGGCACCATCGCGCTCTTCGGCCCATTGCGGATGATAGCGGTATTGCTTGCGCCCGCGCTGGTCCCTGCCGGTTGCCTGGATATGGCCGTCCGCGTCCGGCGAAATCCACACATCCGTCCAGGCCGGCGGAATGACGATCGCCTCGATGCGGGCCCTGGTAGTGTCCGAAACTGTCCCTCCGTCCGGTCCCTGGTAGGAAAACCCCTTGCCTGTTTTCAGCCGCCGGATACCGGGCTCAGCATCACTGACATAGCTAAGCGACGCATGGTCGGCCGAGCTTTGTGCCCCGTTTTTGGGCGCGCCATCTGGCGACACAGCATCCTGGCCAGCCGGTCGGCTGGGCGACAATCCGGATTTTTGCAACATGTCGGCTCCACGCGAATTCCGTAGATAAGCCACTGGCCGACCGCTGGTTCCACGCGCCGTCCGAAAAGCGTCTCGCGCCGATATCGTGTTGGCTGGCGCCTACAGAGCGCCTTCCAGCTTGATCGGCGGCGCGGACAAACGCCGCCGCGCCGCGAGCTTGAACCTGTAGCGCAGGCAGCGCCAAGCTTCTGAGCGCCGCTTTGGCGCGGCCGCGGCTACCGCCAGGAAGCGCGCCGCGGTGCCCAGATCGCCGCGCGCATAGTGGACCCGGGCGATCTTGAGGGCGACAAGGCCTTCCCTGGCCTTGAGGGCCGACAACGGGATGTTGCAGTCGGTGAGTGTGCGCAGTTCCCGGCGCCAGTCCAGGAAGCGCCGCACCGGATTGAGGGCAAAGCGGTCATCGGAACGTACCGGCGAAACCTCGTAGACCATGACAGGTTGCGAAACCATGGCGAGCGATGCCTTGCTCATCAGCCGTGCCCAGAACAGCGTGTCCTCGTCATAGGCCATTCCGATCGGGAACCGCGTCTCGCCGATCAGCGTCCGGGATGCCAGAACGCTGCCCACGGCGACCGAACGTATGTCGCCTTTGACATAGGCCGAAGCATTTGCCAGGCACGCAGCCTGGTAGCCGTTCGGCATCTTGATCTGCCGGTCCTGGCCGTTCACCCGTCGCCGGTAGGCACCGACGATCATGTCGGCCTCCGGCTGCTCCCGGGCCTTGCGGAGCAGTGCGCGCAACCCGCCCCGCAGATGCAGGTCGTCGGCATCGATCAGGTAGACCCAGGAATAGACCGCTTCGGCCAGCGCCAAATTGCGGGCACCGCCTGCATCGCGGCATTTGGCCGACAGCACGCGCAGCGGCAACGACAGTTGTGCCGCGGCCTCCCGCGCGATAGTTGCCGTCCCATCGGTCGACGCGTCGTCGACCAGCAAGATCTCGCCGATGATCTCGGCCTCGCTGCGTAGCGACGCCAGCGTTGCAGCGATGGTCGCCGCCGCGTTACAGGCAGGAATGACGACGCTGATTGCTCTCAATTACAAACCCTCGCGCCATGCGCTTGAGGATACAACTACCGTCACCCCGAAACGAATACAGACTAGCGGCCGCATCGGTATTTGAGAAGCAGTCTTGTCCATCCCGAATTGCGGCGCAAATACCGCTGCGTGTACGACCTGCTTCAGGCTCTTTCGAGCACGACGGGAATGACGTCGACAGCTTGCTCGCCAACCTGTCCCCCCGTGGTCTTGAGCACGCCGACGATCGGCGCCACGTCCGAATAGTCGCGGCCGTGGCCGACGGTGATATGGTCGTTGCTGGCCCGCATGCCGTTGGTCGGGTCGAATTCCTGCCAGCCTGCATCGCGCCCGCACCAGACCTTGACCCAGGCATGCATGGCATCGGCGCCTTCCAGCCGGGGCTTGCCCTTCGGCGGGATGGTGCGCAAGAATCCGCTGACATAGCCGGCCGGAATACCGAGCCCGCGCAGGCCGGCGATCATGATGTGCGAAAAGTCCTGGCAAACGCCGCGCTTCAACTTGAAGGCATCACTGGCCCGGGTCCGCACCGTTGTCGCTTCGCCGTCATAGGTGAAATCGCGATGGATGCGATTGCACAGGCTCATGACCGTGCCGGCGGCAGAGCCGGCGATGCTGTCGCGTGCGTAAGCGGTGATCGCATCGTCGATGCCGGCATGGGTGCTGGCCGTCAGGAAATGGTGCGGTGCATCAGGTGCCAGAGACCGCACCGCGGCGAGCTCCTGCCTCAGCCGGGCGATATCGGGCGACACGTCGAGCCCGGGCTCGGGCCGAGACACCGACACGCGGGCGCTCATCCTGATGTCGAGCGCGTCATGCGCGTCGCGAAAGGCGATCGAGGTGACGTTGTTGCCGAAGAAATCGGAAAAGTCGGAACGCTCGTTGGGTGCCGGCGCAAAGGACAGGGATGCGGCGATGACACGCTGCACGCCTGATATCGTCGACGGCAGTACGCGCACCTGATGACGACCGCCGCCGGCCGCCGCAGCGTAATCGTAATGCAGATGAAGCCTGATGTCGTAGAGCATGCTTTATCCGAAATAGGCTTTGGCGAGGCTGTTGTAGAGGCCGCCGATTTCATAGGCGAGGTCGTCCAGCGCCTTTGCGGTCATGTCCGAAGGCTCCTTGATGGCGATCTGGGTGTTGAGCTGCAGGATTTCCTTCGCCGCCGGCGACATTTGCCCCTCCCCGCCGAGCGACGGCAACAGGCCGATTTCGGCCTTCAGCCTTTCAAGTTGGAACAGGATGGAGCGCGGGTTAAGCGGATCGAGCGCCAGCAGGTCGATCACCGTGCGCCGACCGGCCTGCACCGGATATTGGCGGCGATGGGTCATCACGCTGTCGCCGATTTCCAGCATCATGTCGAGCGCGCCGTCCGGCGCCTTGGCGCTGGTCAGCCGCGACAGCGTGCGGGAGATCTGGATACCGCGCTCCAGCCGGCGGCCAATCTCGAGGAAGCGCCAACCGGCGAAGCGGTACATGTTCTCGTGCAGCAGGCCGGAAAAGCCGGCGAGCTTACGCAGGATGACTGTCATCGCCCGGGTCGCGTCGTCGCCGGGCGCGACCGTCGTTGCGAACTGATGGATGGTTTTCGACAGGTCCTTCAGCGCCAGCCAGCCATCGGGCGAGAAGCGGTCGCGGATCTGCCCGGCACTGTAGACCGCGCTATCCAGCGTGCCGATCAGCCCTGACGGGATCGCTGTCTCCACATCGATGCCGAAAGGTTCGAGATAATCCCTGATGTCGGCGAGCAGCGGCATATCCGGGTCGGAGGTTTCGGCCAGCCGCACATGGTAGGCGCGCAGGATGCGCACCGTGTCTTCCGAGCGCTCGATATAGCGGCCGAGCCAGGTCAGGTTCTCCGCCGCGCGACTGGGCAGGCTGCCGGGCCTGGTGCGGCTGAAACTGTCGCCTTCTTGCGGCAGCAGCGTCTCGCGCTCCACCGGTTTGTCGCTGACAACCCAGACATCCGCCGCCTGGCCGCCACGCTGCATGGCGATCGCCGTCGGGTCGAGCGACAGGCCGATACGGGCAAAACCGCCCGGCATCACCGTCCAGCCCTCCGGCGTTCGCGCCAGGTAGACGCGCAGGCTCGCTGGCCGCGGCTCCAGCCAGCCGCCGACATAGACGGGCGTCGTCGAAAGCGTCACCGCTTCCTGGCCGACGAAATCGCCGCCATCACGTTCAATGCGCGCCACCAGTTCCGCCCGCTCCCCGGCCGACAGAGCCGAGCCTAGCTTCGTTGAATCGTCGTCCTCGAAGGCAAGCCTCGTCGACAGCGCCGGCCCGATCACCATGCGATCGATATTGGCCAGCACATGCGCGCGCTCGGTAGCTTGCCCGCACCACCATGTCGCGACACTTGGCAGCAGCAATTCCTCGCCACGCAAGGCCCGTGAAATCTTGGGCAGGAAGGCAAGCAGCGCGCGCGTCTCCATCAGGCCGGAGCCCAGCGCATTGACGGTAGCAACCGCGCCCTGGCGGATCGCCTCGACCAGGCCCGGCGTTCCGATCTGCGAATCCGGGCGCAGTTCGAGCGGGTCGGCGAAAGCGGCGTCGAGCCGCCGCCACAACACGCTGATCGGCATCAGGCCGGAAACCGTGCGCACCATCAGCCGGCTGCCGGAGACGGTCAAATCCTCGCCTTCGAGCAGCATGATGCCGAGGTAGCGGGCGATGTAGGCGTGTTCGTAATAGGTTTCGTTGAGCGGCCCCGGCGTCAGGATGGCGACGCGGCCGTCGGTCTCCTTGGCCATGCCGATCAACGCATCGCGAAAACGGCGGAAAAAGCCGGCAAGGCGGTGCACATGCATCTCGCCATAGATGTCGGACAGCGCGCGTGTGGTGGCGACGCGGTTTTCCAGTGCGAAACCGGCGCCGGACGGCGCCTGCGTGCGATCGCCCAGCACCCACCACTGGCCGTCAGGTCCACGGCCGAGCTCGAAGGCGCAGAAATGCAGGAAGTGGCCGCCGGCCGGCCTGGTGCCGACGACAGGCCGCAAATATTCGGGGCTGGCGGCGATCAATCCCGCCGGCAGGATACCTTTCTCGACCAGCCGGTTCGGCCCGTAGATATCGGCGATGGTTTCCTCGAACAGTTCGGCGCGCTGCACGAGGCCGGCGCTGATCGCCGCCCACTCGCTCTCCTCGATGAGAACCGGGACATGCGCCAGCGGCCATTCGCGCTCATTGGCACCGGCCTTGTCATAGACGCGGTAATAAACGCCGGCATCGCGCAGATACTGGTCGGCGCGGGCAAAGCGCTGGCCGAGCTTTTCAGCGCCAAGTTCCTCGAGCGCCTCGACAAAATGCTTCCAGGCCGGGCGAGGATTGCCTGACGCATCGACCATCTCGTCGACGACGCCGTCGATCGGCTGGTAGTGCTCCAGCAGGCTGTGGGTCCGCGGCTTGCCGTGTCCTCTCTTGTGATTCCCCTTTGCCATCGCTGATCAGAGTCTTGCCGGCCGCCGAAGGTCAAGGGTCATCGGGAAATCTTCCGCCGGTTGTTCTTCACGGATCACATAGGCGGATGGCGTATGGCCGCGCGGTTCGAAGCGGGCGAGCCGCCGAGCTTCCGCCTCGTTGCCATTGACCGGAAAGGTGTCGTAATTGCGCCCGCCGGGATGGGCGACATGGTAGACGCAGCCGCCGACCGCACGCCCCGACCAGCGGTCATAGATGTCGAAGACCAGTGGCGTGTTGACCGGCAGCGCCGGATGCAGGCCCGATGCCGGCTGCCAGGCCTTGAAGCGGACACCCGCCACCGCCACTTCGCGATTATCAGTGACCTTCATCGGCACGATGCGGCCGTTGCAGACGACTGCGTGGCGCTCCGGGTTCAGCCCTTCGGTCTTGACCTGCAGCCGTTCGACCGAGGAATCGACGAAGCGCACGGTGCCGCCGATCGCGCCTTGCTCGCCCATCACATGCCACGGCTCCAGCGCCTGGCGCAGCTCCAGCTTGATGCCGGCATGCTGAACCTCGCCGCAGAACGGGAAGCGGAATTCGAGCTGGGCGTCGAACCATTCGGGCCTGAATTCGAAGCCGTTGAGCTTGAGGTCGTCGAGCACGTCGAGGAAATCGGCCCAGACATGATGCGGCAGCATGAAGCGGTCATGCAGCGATGTGCCCCAGCGCACGAAACGGCCGTCGAGCGGGCTTTTCCACGCGCGGGCAATGATCGCCCTGACAAGCAGTTGCTGCGCGAGGCTCATGCGTGCATTGGGCGGCATCTCGAAGCCGCGGAATTCGACCAGCCCCAGCCGACCGGTCGGTCCGTCCGGCGAAAACAGCTTGTCGATGCAGATTTCCGAACGATGCGTATTGCCGGTGACGTCGGTCAACAAATTGCGGAACAGCCGGTCGACCAGCCATGGCAAGGGTGCGTTGCCCTGGTCCGGATGCGGCACCTGCGCCATCGCGATCTCAAGCTCGTAGAGCGAGTCGTGACGGGCTTCGTCGAAGCGTGGCGCCTGGCTGGTCGGCCCGATGAACAGGCCGGAGAACAGATAGGACAGCGACGGATGGCGCTGCCATTGCAGCACCAGGCTCTTCAACAGGTCCGGCCTTCGCAGGAACGGGCTGTCATTGGGTGTCGCACCGCCGACCACGACATGGTTGCCGCCGCCGGTGCCGGTGTGGCGCCCATCGATCATGAACTTGTCGGCGCCAAGCCGTGTCTGCCGCGCTTCCTCATAGATCGCCGTCGTCGTCGCCACGCAATCCTGCCAGTTGGAAGCAGGATGGATGTTGACCTCGATGACGCCGGGATCAGGCGCAACGCGGATGACGTTGAGGCGCGGATCGTGAGGCGGGCCGTAGCCCTCGATATGCACGGGAAGGCCGATCGCCTTTGCCGCGTTCTCGGCCGCCGCGACCAGTTCGAGATAGTCTTCCAGCGCCTCGACAGGCGGCATGAACACGCACAGCCGCCCGTCGCGCGGTTCGACCGAAAGCGCGGTGCGCACAGCGCCGCCAATCTCGGTGATCTCCTGCTCGACCCGCTCCTGCTGGCCGGTCGCAGCGGTGAACGATGCCGCCTGCTGGCGGCGCGCCATCTCGTCGGCGCCTTCGAGTTCGGCTGGAGCCGGTCCGGCCAGTATGGCTTCACGCGCGGGCAGCGGGCCGCGCGGCAGTGACGGATCGACCGGCACGATATAGGGGAATTGCTCGGGCGGCACATAGGGCAACGTGCCGAGCGGCAGCCGGTAGCCGACCGGTGAATCGCCTGGCACCAGGAACAGCCGGCCGCGCCGCGTCTTCCATTTTTCCGAGCGCCAGCGCGGATCCGATGCCTGGCTGTTCCAGCGCTGGACGGGCAGCACATAGCCGGACGGTTTGGTCAGCCCGCGTTCGAACACTTTCGCCATGCGGCTGCGTTCTTCCGGATCCTCCAGCCTGGAGTTGGACGGATCGACATTGTCGGGCAGCTTGCCTTCCTTGAGCAGCCATTCGGCCGGATCCTCATAGGCTTCGCTGACCATGGCCTTGTCGATGCCGAGTTCGCCGGCAATCGCGGTGAGCAGGCTTTCGGCCTGCTTCGGGCCGATATCGGCCTCGCTCTTTTCGCGTGCGATCAGCGACGGATCGCTCCACACCGGCTGGCCGTCGGCACGCCAGTAGAGCGAAAAGGTCCAGCGCGGCAGGCTTTCGCCCGGATACCATTTGCCCTGGCCGTAATGGAGAAAGCCGCCGGGCGCGAAGCGCTCGCGCAGTTTACGGATCAGTTCGTCCGCCTTTTCACGCTTGGTGGGACCGACGGCGGCGGTGTTCCACTCGGCCGACTCGAAATCGTCGATCGACACGAAAGTCGGCTCGCCGCCCATCGTCAGCCGCACGTCGCCGGCAGCAAGCGCTGCATCGACCTTGTTGCCCAACGCGTCGAGCGCCTGCCAGCTTTCGTCCGAAAACGGCTTGGTGATGCGCGGATGCTCGGCGATGCGGTCGACCCGCATCTCGAAGCCGAATTCGACATTGGCGAAGCTCGCCATGCCGGAAATCGGGGCCGCGTTGCGGAAATGCGGCGTGGCGGCCAGCGGCACATGGCTTTCGCCGGTGAGCAGGCCCGAGGTCGGATCGAAGCCGATCCAGCCGGCGCCGGGAAGATAGACCTCGCACCACGCATGCAGATCGGTGAAGTCTGTCGCCGTTCCCGGCGGACCGTCCAGCGCCACCAGATCGGGCTTCAACTGGACCAGATAGCCGGAAACGAAGCGTGCCGCGATACCGAGATTGCGTAGGATCTGCACCAGCAGCCAGCTCGAATCCCGGCAAGACCCCTTTTTCGCGGCCAAGGTCTCTTCCGGCGAGAACACCCCGGTTTCCATGCGCACGATATAGGCGATCTCGCGCTGCAGCCGCGCATTGAGGTCGACCAGGAAATTGACGGTGTTGGCTGCGCTGCGATCGATGGTCTTCAGCAGCGCCGACAGCAGCGGTCCCGCCGGTTCCGGGGTGCGATAGATGGCGAGATCGTCGCGGATTTCTTCCGGATACTCGAACGGAAACGCCTCGGCCGACGGCTCGACGAAGAAATCAAACGGGTTGTAGACCGTCATGTCGGCGACGAGGTCGACCTCGATCTTCAACTCCGTCACCGGCTCCGGAAAGACGAAGCGGGCGAGGAAATTGCCGTAAGGATCCTGCTGCAGATTGACGAAATGGTTCGCCGGCTCGACCTTGAGCGAATGACTGAGCACCTTGGTGCGGGAATGCGGCGCCGGCTGCAGCCTGATGATCTGGGGCCCGAGAACCACCGGCCGGTCATATTTGTAATGGGTCAGGTGATAGACGGCTGCCAGAATTGCCATGAAGCCCCGGAATTCAGCGTTTCAACGATTTCGCCGAACCCTGACACATCAGGCCGCCATTCTCCAAGCAGAGATGTTGCGGTGCACCTAATTTAAGCAACGGTTGCCGGCTCAGAAAAACGCCTGTATCCCCGTCTGCGCCCTTCCCAGGATCAGCGCATGCACGTCATGCGTGCCTTCATAGGTGTTGACCGTCTCCAAGTTCTGCGCGTGGCGCATGACGTGGTAGCCGATCTGGATGCCGTTGCCGCCATGCATGTCGCGGGCCTGGCGGGCGATGTCGAGCGCCTTGCCGCAATTGTTGCGCTTGACGATCGAGATCATTTCCGGCGCCATCTTGCCTTCATCCAGCAACCGCCCGACACGCAAGGATGCCTGCAATCCCAGCGCGATCTCGGTCTGCATGTCGGCGAGCTTCTTCTGGTAAAGCTGCGTGCCGGCCAACGGCTTGCCGAACTGCTTGCGGTCGAGACCGTATTGGCGGGCGCGGTGCCAGCAATCCTCGGCGGCGCCCATCGAGCCCCAGGAAATGCCGAAGCGAGCCCGGTTGAGGCATCCGAACGGTCCGCCAAGGCCCTTTGCGTTGGGCAGCAGCGCGTCCTCGCCGACCTCCACGCCTTCCATCACCACTTCGCCGGTGATCGACGCCCGCAGCGACAGCTTGCCGCCGATCTTCGGCGCCGAAAGCCCCTCCATGCCCTTTTCCAGCACGAAGCCACGGATCTCGTCCTTGCCGTTCTCGCCCTTCAGCTTCGCCCAGACGACGAACACGTCGGCGACCGGCGCGTTGGAAATCCACATCTTCGAACCGGACAGCTTGTAGCCGTTGGCTGTCCTCTCGGCGCGTGTCTTCATGCCGCCCGGATCGGAGCCGGCATCCGGCTCGGTCAGGCCGAAACAGCCGATCCACTCGCCGCTGGCAAGCTTGGGCAGGTACTTCTTGCGCTGCTCGTCCGAGCCATAGGCGTAGATCGGATACATCACCAGCGACGACTGCACTGACATCATGGAGCGATAACCCGAGTCAACACGTTCGACTTCCCGCGCGACCAGCCCGTAGGTCACATAGTTCGCGCCAAGCCCGCCGAATTCCTCGGGGATGTTGATGCCGAGCAGGCCGGCCTCGCCCATTTCACGGAAGATCGCGGTGTCGAATGTCTCGTTGAGGTAGGCATCCTCGATTCGCGGCGCCAGTCTGTCGGCGGCGAAGGCGGCCGCACCGTCGCGCACCATGCGCTCGTCTTCCGAAAGCTGGCCCTCGATCAGGAACGGATCTTCCCAGACGAATGCGTTCTTGTCGGCGGCCATCGCGTTTCTCCCAAACAATGCATGTCGCTCAAAATGACGGCATGCATGAAGCAAAATCTTGGCCCGTTCTATCGGCTTGCGCCTCGAAAAAATCAAACGAAATTGATTCACCGATCAATGAGCGTTAGGAATGGATCATGAGTGTCCAGCGCCGCCTTTTGCCCAACATAAGCGCCCTTGCCGCCTTCGAGGCTGTGGCCCGGCTAGGCAGTTTCACCGCTGCCGCCCAGGAGCTCGATCTGACCCAGGGCGCGGTCAGCCGGCAGATCAGGTTGCTGGAAGATCAGTTCGGCCGCCGGCTATTCGAGCGCGACAGCCGCAATGTCAGGCTGTCGACATCGGGCGAAATCTACGCCGAGGCGGTGCGTTCAGCACTTGGCCAGTTGCGTGACGCAGCCCTTGGATTGATGAGCAATCGGCATAGCGGCATCCTGAACCTTGCCATATTGCCGACCTTCGGCACGCGCTGGCTGATGCCGATGATCCCCGATTTCGTCGAAAACAATCCCGATATCACCATCAATTTCGTCACCCGCGTCGGTCGCTTCGACTTCGCCAGGGAGAGGCTGGATGCCGCCATCCACTATGGCCTGCCGGACTGGCCTGAGGCCGACTCCACACTGCTGGTGCGCGAAACGGTGGCGCCGGTGGTATCGCCCGAATTCCTCGCCGGCCGCGCCATCGCCACACCGGCCGATATCGGCCGCCTGCCGCTGCTGCATATGGCGACGCGCCCTGGCGCGTGGACGGAATGGTTCGAGCATCAGGGCCTGAGCGCGCCGACCGGGCCCGGCATGCAGTTCGAGCAGTTCGGCACCGCCGCCCAGGCCAGCATGGCGGGGCTCGGCGTGGCGCTGCTGCCGCTGATCCTCATTGCAGGCGAATTGCAGCGCGGCCAGCTGGTGCCGGCGCCAGGCCAGCCCATGCAAAGCCGCAGCGCCTACTATCTCGTCGTCCCACACGACAAGCGCGGCCATCCGCCAGTCGCCAGTTTTCGCGACTGGCTGCTGGGCCAGGTCGAGAAGGAGCCGGCCGTTCTGGCGTGGTAACTACTTCCGCTTCAGCGCATCCGCCAGCGCAGCGCCGAACGCGCCTTGCTGCGCCGGCCTTTCCGGCTGGCGCTGCGGCGTCGGCGAACGCGGTGCCAGCCTGCCCCCTCCGGTATCGCGCGGCCCACCTTTCGACGCGCCGCCTTCGCCACCATCCTTGCGCATGGATAGCGCGATGCGCTTGCGCTTGATGTCGACATCAACGACGCGCACCTTCACCACATCGCCGGCCTTCACGACCTCGTGCGCGTCCTTGATGAACCGGTCGGCCAGTTGCGAGACATGCACCAGCCCGTCCTGATGGACTCCGATATCGATAAAGGCGCCGAAGGCGGCCACATTGGTGACCGTGCCTTCAAGCAGCATGCCGGGCTTCAGATCCTTGATGTCGTCGATGCCGTCGGCGAAGGTCGCCGTCTTGAAGCCTGGGCGCGGGTCGCGGCCGGGCTTTTCCAGCTCCGCCAGGATGTCGCGCACAGTCGGCAAGCCGAAACGCTCGTCGACGAAGACGCGCGGATCGAGCGCCTTGAGTGCTGCACTGTCGCCCATCAACGACCGCACATCGCGCCCGCAGGCGGCGACGATCTTCTTGGCCACGCCATAGGCCTCCGGATGCACCGACGAGGCATCGAGCGGCTCGCTGCCATTGGCAATGCGCAGGAAGCCGGCGGATTGTTCGAATGCGCGAGGTCCGAGCCGCGGCACCTTGAGCAGGTCTTTGCGGCTGGCGAAGGGGCCGGTCGCATCGCGATGCGCGACGATCGCATCGGCCAGAGACGCGCCGAGACCTGAAACGCGCGCCAGCAGCGGCGCCGAGGCGGTGTTGAGATCGACGCCGACGGCGTTGACCGCGTCTTCCACCACCGCTTCCAGCGAGCGGCCGAGACGGTACTGGTCGACATCATGCTGGTACTGGCCGACGCCGATCGATTTGGGCTCGATCTTGACCAGTTCGGCCAGCGGATCCTGCAGCCGCCGGGCAATCGAGACGGCACCGCGCAACGACACGTCGAGGCCAGGGAATTCCGCCGCCGCCGTCGCCGATGCCGAATAGACCGAGGCGCCGGCCTCGCTGACGATCACCTTCAGCGGCTTCGGACCACCATCCGCCGGCATGTCGGACAGCATCTCGGCGACCAGCTTTTCCGTCTCGCGGCTGCCGGTGCCGTTGCCGATCGAGATCAGCTCGACCTTGTGCAGGCGGATGAGCTTGGCGAGTTCGGCCTGGGTGCCGCGCACATCGTTCCTCGGCGGAAACGGATAGACCGTCGTCGTTGTCAGCACCTTGCCGGTGCCGTCGACCACCGCCACCTTGACACCTGTGCGGATGCCGGGGTCGAGCCCCATCGTCGCGCGCGAGCCGGCGGGCGCCGCCAGCAGCAAATCCTTGAGGTTTCGGGCAAAGACGTGGATCGCTTCCTCTTCTGCCCGCTCGCGCAGGTCGCGCATCAAATCGAGCGTCAGGTGCAGCGACAGTTTTATGCGCCAGGTCCAGCCCGCCACCTCCATCAGCCATCTGTCACCCGGCAAATTGCCGCCTATAGCATAGGCGTTGGCGATCATCCGCTCGACCGGCTTCACCGGCGACGTATCATCGGCATCGACCTCGATGTCGAGCGACAGCACTTCCTCGTTGCGGCCGCGCAGCATCGCCAGCGCGCGATGGCTCGGCACATTTGCCCAGCGCTCGACATGGTCGAAATAATCGGAGAACTTCGCGCCGGCCTCCTGCTTGCCGTCGACCACCCCGGCGCGCATGAAGGCGCGCTCCTTCATGTAGCTGCGCAATTTTCCGACCAGATCGGCATTCTCGGCGAATTGTTCCGACAGGATGTCGCGCGCCCCTTCGAGCGCCGCCTTGGTATCGGCCACCTCTTCGCTGACATAGGCCAGCGCCAGTTCGGCAGGCACCAATGAGCGGTTCGCCAAGATGGCTTCGGCCAGCGGCCCCAGCCCGCGCTCCCTGGCGATCTCGGCCTTGGTCCGGCGCTTGGGCTTGTAGGGCAGGTAGATGTCCTCAAGTTCCGCCTTGGTGCTGGCGGCGACGATCTTGCCTGCAAGCTCCTCGGTCAGCTTGCCCTGTTCGCGGATCGAGCCAAGGATGGTGTCGCGGCGAGCGTCGAGCTCGCGCAGATAGGCAAGCCGTTCGGCAAGGTCACGCAATTGCGTGTCGTCCAGCCCGCCGGTGACTTCCTTGCGGTAGCGCGCCACGAACGGCACTGTCGCGCCCTCGTCCAGCAGCCCGATCGCCGCGGCCGCCTGTTCTGGCCGCGCGTTGATCTCGGCCGCGATGATGGCTGCGATGCGCTTGATGTCGGATGCCATGTCGTTCCTGCTCTCATCGAAAAGAGCGGCGACCATAGGCGCAGACGTCCGGCCCGCCAACCGCCGCGCTTTGATCAGCCCGGCGGGTCCACAGGAAAGCGTGCGCTAATGTGGCGGCTCGGGCCCAGTCTAGACCATGCGGCTCAGCGCCTCGAAGAAGGCGACGATCTCGACATCGAGCGGATCGTCGACCGGCTCCGGCTGCGACGACATCTTGGCGATCACCACTTCGGTCCTGGGATCGACATACAGCCACTGACCATGGATGCCGATGCCACAATAGGCGCCGTTCTCGTGTCCAGTCTGGTACCATTTGTTCCGGTAACGACCTTTGGGAAACAGTGGCAGCATCGCACCGCGCTGCCAGGCGTCCGCACTGCCGCCGGTGCTGGTCGTGTCGCGCACCCACACCTCGGGCACGATGCGGCGGCCATTGGCCACCCCGCCTTGCCGCATCATCTCGCCGACACGCGCCAGGTCGCGCGGCGTCACCGAAATGCCGCCGGCCGTGCGCGCCGTGCCCTCCATGTCGACGCCGATCGAGGCTTCGCTGACAGCGCCGAGCGGCAGCCACAGCTTCTCGCGCATCAGGTCGGCAAAACGCTGGCCCGACGCACGCTCGAGCAGCAGGCCGAGCAGGTCGGAATTCGGCGAGCGGTAGCGGAAGGTCTGGCCATGCGGCTCTGCAAGGCGTTGCAAGGTCAAAATGAATTCGCGCAGGCTCTCCGTGCCGCCGCCCGGATTCCACAGCGTGGCGCGACGATAGCGGGCGAAAGCGCTCTCCGGATCGAGATAGGCCTCCTCGAAATCGAGGCTGACGCTCATGTCGAGCACATGCCGCACGCTCGCATCGCCATAGGCAGAGCCGGCGGCTTCAGGGATGTAGGCCGTCACAGGCGCTTCCGGGTCGAACATCCCCTCGCCTTGCAATATGCCGGCGATGATGGCTGTCACCGACTTGCTGATCGAGAAGATGATGTGGCGGGCGCCGAAATCCATATGCGGGGCGAACCAGTCGCCGACGATCTTGCCGCCTTTCATCACCGTCAGTGCGTCGGTGCTCGAACGTGCGAGAAATTCAGCCACCGTCTCCGGTGTGCCGGCGATCACGACCTTCTCGCCGAGTAGGCCGCCCATATCGCGCACGGGGGTTTCGACAACCCCCGACGTCGCCGCCACGCGGGCGGTCGGCACCAGTTCGCCGAGATTCTGGAACGACCACCGGTTGAACGGGTTCTCGCGCCAGTTGGCGAGCACCACCTGGTTGCGCCGGAAGCCATAGCGGGTCTCGAACACGGTCTTGCCGGTCATGGCGTTTCCTTCCGGGTCGTTTCTTCTTTGTGGGGCTTAGCGAAGTGCCGTGGCGATAGCGTGCACGGCCTTCAGCGTTGCTATGGAATAGGCACCATTGGCGAAATCCGGCCAGGTCGAAAGCTTCACCACGACCATTCCGGTGTTCCAGTTGATATGGATCATCTGACCGAACACGCCGCGGCACATCAGTGCGCGCGAGCGCGGGTCCTCGATCCAGAACTGGTTGCGATAGCTGCCCTCCGGCAGGCTGGGGCTGAAGTCCGGCCCATGCCTGCCGTTGCGCGTCGCCTCGACCCAGCCGGCCGGCACGACGCCGCCACCATTGTCGAGGATCAGCTGGCCGAAGCGGCCATAGTCGCGCAGCGTCGCGTTGAAGCCGCCGTCGGCCACCGCATAGCCGGCGCTGTCGACCGTGAAGCAGGCGCTTTCATCAGCGCCGAGCTTTTGCCAGAGTTCTTCCGAAACCAGCTGCGGAAGCCGTTTGCCCGTCACCCGTTCCATGATGAAGGCAAGCACGTCGGTCTCGATCGAGCGGTATTCGAATTGGGCACCATGCGGCCGGATCGTTTCCTTCAAGCCCAGGATCAGCTCGAACATGTGCGATGGCCAGCGAAAGGCCGGATCGCTGCCCGGCGGCACCGGCTTCCAGCCGGTGGCGACATCGACCTGCCCAATGTCCGAATAGCGGTCGGTGTATTCCTCGGAGAAGCGGACGCCGCTGGTCATGTCCAGCACATGCTGCACACTGGCGCCGGCCCAGCCGGTAACGCCGAGCTCCGGCAGGTAGTCCGTTACCGGTCTGGCCGGATCGATCAGGCCGCGCCCAACCAGTATGCCGAACACCGAACCGGTAAGGGACTTCGCCATCGACTGCGACAGGTGCAGCGTGCGCTCATCCATGCCGTTGAAGTAGCGCTCATAGGCGACCTTGCCGTCCTTGAGCACCAGGAAGCCGTCCGTATAGGTCTCGTCGAGCAGCCCGGCGAGCGTCGTCGGCGCGCCTGTGCTGTCCTCGACCGTCAGCCCGTCGAGATCGGCCTCGGCGCGTTCGAAGCGGTGGCGATGGCCATTGCCGCGCCAGACTTCGGCGGTCGGCAGAATTTCACGGATGTTCTGGAACGCCCAGCGGTTCCACGGCGGCCGGTCCCAGTCGAGCTTCGGCGGTACCATGGCGGGCGGCGAGCCCTGCATGATCGGCGGCCGCGGATCGGAATTGCGATAGGAGTCCATGACGGCCGAGTCCTTTGAACATGAAAACGGACCCGGCGGCGTGTGCCGCCGGGTCCGTCGAACCCAGTTTATTTCTGCAACTCGGTCCAGATCTTGGTGTAAATTTCCTGGGTCTCCGGCGAGCACATCTGCTGCAGCTCGCCGCGTGGCTTGTCCGCGGCCGGAATGATGACTTCGGGCGCGTCCTTCATGTCGGCCGGCATGTACTTGTCCGAGCCGGTGATGGCATTGGCGTAGCGATGGAAGGCCGAGAGACCTGCCGCGTTTTCCGGATCCATGATGAAGTTCTGGAAAAGCTTGGCGTTCTCGACGTTCTTGGCTTCCTTCAGAACGACGACGTTGTCGCTCCACAGGCCGAAGCCTTCTTTCGGATAGTTGTAGTGGATGGCCGGGTTGGCCAGCCGCTGGCGCAGCGCCGAGCCGTTCCAGTCGCTGGTCGCCTTGAAGTCGCCGGCGCCCATCTTCTCGATGGTGTTGTATTCCATCGCGATCCAGTTCGGCTTGGCCGCCACCAGCAGGTCGCGCACCTTCTTCAGCACCGCCTTGTCGTCGGTGCATTGCTGGCCGCCGACATACTTGATCGCGGCGAACATCACATCGCCCATCTCCGGAACGACATTGACCTTCCCCTTGAGCTCGTCAGGCGTGTTGAAGATGATACCCCAGCTATCGGCCGGCCCCTTGTAGGCATCGGTGTTGACGACCACGCCGATCGTGCCCCACGCCCATGGAACACTGTATTTGCGACCCGGATCGAAATCGGGATTGGCCCATTCCGGCGCCACGTTCTTGAAGTTTTCCATCTTGCCAGGATCGGTCTCCTGGATGAGGCCTTCCTTGATCCAGATCGGCACGTAGGTCTGCGACGGCACCGCAATGTCGAAGCCGGTGCCTCCCTGGCGAACCTTGGCCAGCGCGGTGTCGTTGGAATCGTAGTCGGTGATGGTCACTTTGACGTTGTATTTGGCCTCGAACTTCTTGATCACGTCGGGGCTGGTGTAGTTGCCCCAATTGTAGATGTTGAGCACGCCGTCGGCGCGGGCCAGGCCCGTCGAGGCGAGCCACGCCAACCCCATGGCGGTTGCTGTTGTCTTCCAGTTCATGGTTTTAACTCCCATTTTTCGGTTCAGTCTCGTTTCCTGCTGACGAAGAAAAACAACGTGACGATCGCGACCGAAAGCAGCAGGAAGGCGGTCGATATCGCGTTGATCTCGGGTGTGATGCCGCGGCGGATCTGGCCGAGCATGTAGGTGGGCAGCGTGTCCTGGCCGCCTGATTTGACGAACTCGGTGATGACGACGTCGTCGAGCGAGATGACGAAGGCCAGCATCAGCCCGGCCAGGATGCCGGGCCACAGAAGCGGCAGCGTGATGCGCCGGAAAGCCTTCCAGGGCGTCGCGTAGAGGTCGGCTGCGGCACGCTCCAGCGTCAGGTCCATATTCTCAAGCCGCGCCCGGATCGGCAAATAGGCAAAGGGAATGCAGAACGCCGTGTGCGCGGCGACCAGATAGCCGATGCCGGAATAGCCGGTGAAGATCTTGATGCGCGAGAAGAAGATCAGCAGCGCCACGCCGGTGACGATCTCGGGCACCATCAGCGGCTGGTTGATCGCCGCATATTTGAAGGTGAGGCCGGGATAGGGCGCGGTGCGGGTGGTGGCGAGCGCCGCCATGGTGGCAAAGATCGTGGAGAGCACCGCCGCGATGGAGCCAATCTGGAAGGAACGCAGCGTGGCATCGACGACCTGCGTGTTCTGCCATGCCGACTGGAACCATTTCAGCGAAAAGCCGCCCCATTCGGAGGTCGAGCTCGCCGCGTTGAAGGCATAGATGACCAGCACGATGATCGGCAGATACAGCACGATAAAGCAGGTCGCGGCGATCGCGGTGAATCCTGGCTGGTGCTTGATGGAAAAGTTCTTAGCCATGACGTACCCCCGACTTGCCGGCATTGCGCACATAGGCAAGCAGCGCCACCATGACGATGATCATGACGGCGATCGACAGCGCCGAGCCGAGTGGCCAGTTGCGGCCCTGCCCGAACTGCAATTCGATCAGGTTGGACAGCATCATGTTCTTGCCGCCGCCAAGAACGCTCGGTGTCACATAGGCGCCAAGCGCTGGAATGAAGACCAGTATGGAGCCGGCGATGACGCCCGGCTTGACCAGCGGAAAGATGATCCGCCGCAGCACCTGGAAGCGCGACGCGTAAAGGTCGTACCCCGCCTCGACCAACCGGAAATCGAGCTTTTCCATGCTGGCATAGATCGGCAGCACCATCAGTGGCAGGTAGACATAGGCCATGCCGATCAGGATCGCCGTGTCGGTGTAGAGTATCTGGATGGGCGCCGAGATGATGCCGAGCTTGAGCAGGATCGTGTTGACGATGCCTTCGTTGCGGATGATCTGCAGCACCGCGAAGGTGCGGATCAAAAGGTTGGTCCAGAACGGAATGGTAATCAGGAACAGCCAGAGATCGCGGGTCTTTTCGCTGCGCGTCGCCATGAAATAGGCGGTCGGGAAACCAAGCACCAAAGTGGCGATCGTCGTCACCACCGAGAGCTTGATCGAGCGCAGGAAGATGGTGACGTGGGCGGCGGCGATCGAAAGCGTGTCGTCGAAGATATCGCGTTCCAGAAACACCGATGTCCAGGCTTCCGGCGAGAACTGCCACTTCACGTCGCCATAGGAGCCTGGCGTCAGGAACGAGTAGACGAGCACGATCAGCAAGGGGCCGGTCGCGGCGAGGAAAATGACCAGCAGCGCTGGCGCTGACAAAAGCCAGCGGTCACGGACATCGCGCCGCTCCGCTGCCTTGGCGACTTCTTCCGCGGTCGCCATCGTCAGTCCTTCAGGACCTGAGCGGCATCGCTGCCGATGAGGATGCCGACTGCGTCGCCCTTCTCGAAACCGCAGCCCGCGCTGCGCGTGTTCTGCTGGCGTACGGTGAAGAGTTCGCCACTGTCGAGATGAACATGGATGTGGGTGTCGGTGCCGAAATAGACGATGTTTTCGACCGTCCCCGACAGTTCGCCCTTGGCCTTGGTCAGCTTGGCGTGTTCGGGCCGAACCACCACCGTGGCGTTGGATTTGGGCTGGAAACCCTGGGCCACGGTCGCCTCGATGGTCGCACCGGATTTGAGCGTGGCGCGCGCCTTGCCGTTGGCCATCTCGCTGATGGCGGCGGTGAGGAAGTTGGTTTCACCGATGAAGTCGGCGACGAAGCGCTCCGCCGGCTTGTCGTAGATATCCCAGGGCGAACCGACCTGCAGGATCTTGCCCGATGACATCACCGCGATGCGGTCTGACATGGTCAGCGCTTCTTCCTGGTCGTGGGTGACGAAGATGAAGGTGATACCGGTCTCGTGCTGCAGCCGTTTCAACTCGATCTGCATCTCCTTGCGCAGCTTGTAGTCAAGCGCCGACAGCGGCTCATCGAGCAAAAGCACCTTCGGCTGCGGCGCCAAAGCGCGGGCCAAAGCCACGCGCTGCTGCTGGCCGCCGGAGATCTGGCTGGTGCGACGACCAGCGAGTGCCTCCATCTTGACCAGCTTCAGCATCTCGGCGACGCGCGCCTTGATCTCCGCCTTCGGCTTGCCCAGCATTTCCAGGCCAAAGCCGATATTGTCGGCGACCGTCATGTGCGGGAACAGCGCATAGGACTGGAAAACGGTGTTAACCGGCCGCTTGAAGGGCGGCAGCGGCGCGATGTCCTGGCCGTAGAGCAGGATTTCACCGGCGGTTGGAAAGTCGAAGCCGGCGATCAGCCTGAGCAACGTCGTCTTGCCGCAGCCGGATGGCCCCAGCAACGTGAAGAATTCGTTCTCCCGGATAGATACCGAGACCGTGTCGAGGGCAGCTACCTGCCCCTCACCTGATCCGAAAATTTTGCTGACGTTTACTACTTCAATCGCATTCCGATCCGGTTTGTCCGGCACGATTACGCCTCACTGTTGACCCCGCTCTTGCTGGCGGAGCTCTTCCCCTGTTCGATGTGACCACATGGCCGGTGGGTTGGCAAGCCCGGCATTGGGTCACAGTTCAATCAGTCATTGAGGCCTGCAAGCCCCATGCCATAGTCAGGCCTGATAGGTGACCTTGCCGCCGCAAATCGTCGTCACCGGCCGCACCTTGTGCAGGTCGGCCGGGGCGGTGTTCTCGATATCCATCGACAAAACCACCAGATCGGCCATGTAGCCTGATTTCAGCGTGCCCTTGCGGTGCTCGGCGAATTCGGCGTAGGCGCCCTCGATCGTGTAACCGGCGATCGCTTCATGCAGTGAGAAACTCTGGTCCGGGTCGCTTTCTGCCCACGGTTTGCGCAACACTGCCGCCTGAATGCCCAGGATCGGATCGATCGGCGACACCGGCCAATCGGATGCGAAGACGACATGCGCGCCGGCATCCTTCAAGGTCCGCCAGGCATAGCTCAGCGGCCAGCGCGCCGGCCCGATGCGAGACACTGTCGGCTCCAACGGAAAATCCATGGCGCCGGGCGGATGCGGCGGTTGCATGGAGGCAATGACGCCGAGTTCGGCGAAACGCGGCACATCAGCCGTGGTGGTGACCTCGATGTGCTCGACACGGTGACGGCTGTCGCGCTTGCCGTTCGCCTTCTGCGCCGCCTCATAACCGTCGAGCACCGCGCGCACCGCGCCGTCGCCGATCGAGTGCACGGCGATCTGCAACCCGCGTCTGTCGACCGCGACGGCCAGATCGATGAATTGTTGCGGCGTGAACAGCGGCTCGCCAACCCAGTCCGGGCGGTCGGCATAGGGCTCGACCATTACAGCTGTCCAGGAATCGAGAACGCCGTCGTAGAACACCTTGACCATGCCCGACGACAGCCATTCGCTGTTGTAGCGTTCGGCCATATCGGACGCCTTGTCGAGCATGTCGAGCGTCATGAAATTCTTGTAGTGGAACGGGATCTTGACGCGGCAGGGCAAACCTTCCTCGGCGTCGATCTCGGCCAGCAGCTCAAGTTGATAGAGATTGCCGTCCATGTTCTGGATCGAGGTGATGCCGTGGCGGGCGCACCAGGCGAGCCCGCGCCGCATGATGTCGCGGTCGGCGTCCCGCTCGGCCGTCGTCGGCATCGGGTCCGGCTCGCCGCCGGTCGACAGCCCCAGCCGCACCCGGCCTTCGCCGGCAAGGTCGAGCACCGGGCCAAAGGCCTCGCCTTCGCGCAATTCACCCGCGGCCAGTCCGTCGTCGCCCATGACGATCTCATTGCCCGGCCCAAGCGTGCGCCCCTGCAGGACGCCGGCCATTTCCAGCGCCTTGGTGTTGGCCCACATGGTGTGATGGTCAGGCGCGGCCATGCAGAACGGGCGATCGGGCAAAATGGCGTCGAGGTGGTGGCGCGTCACCCGCTCGCTGCCGAGCACGGTGTAGTCGACGCCCTGGCCGACCAGCATCTTGGCGTCGGGCCGGGTCGGCGCATAGTCGCGGATCGCCTTCTGCAGCGCCTCGAAGCCATGAATACCGGTGAGTTGAAGGTGGGCAAGTTCAGCCCCGCCCGAAAACAAATGCATATGGGCTTCGATGAACCCCGGGACCACCGAACCCCCCTTGGCGTCGATCACCTTGGTGGTCGGTCCCTTGAACTCTTCGATGGAGGCGCGGCTGCCGATGGCGATGATGGCGCCGTCCTTGACGGCGACGGCTTCGGCGGCGGGATTGTCGTCGTCCATGGTCCGTACACGACCGTTGATGACGATCAGATCCGCATTGTGACCCGCACCTGTGACAGACATCGCGACTCCGCGCTTTTGACGACTGACTGGGACCGACAACCCCTCATGTCCAACGACCTGCCACTCCACCGGAGCGGCGCCATGGGACGAAAAAGAATGCCAGCGCGCTGTCTTGGAAATTCCCCTTGTCATCCCAAGAGGCAGCGTGGATAAAGAATGCGACTGATTATTCGCGTTTGTCAACATACCGAATCTGGAATGTATTGTGGACAGCAAGCTCCCACCATGTTGAGACCAGGCGGGGAACGAGGACATCGGACGGTGAAGCGCAGTCTCGACCGCAAAACCAGGATAGCGCTCGAACCGCGCAAACAGCCGCGGCAACAACGCTCCAGCAAGGTAGTCGACCGGATTCTCGACGCAGCGCTGGTCTTGACGCGCGAGCAAGGAACCAAGACGCCGACGACGCTCGCCATTGCGCAGCGCGCAGGCTTGTCGGTTGGTTCGATCTACCAATACTTTCCCAACAAGGAAGCCATTCTTCTGGACCTCGCCCGGCGCTGGCTGTCATCCTTTCCCGAGGTGATCGCCAAGCGTATCAAGGTCGCCCCGCCCACCAACCGTGAAGAGTTTCGGCGCGAAGTGCGCAGGCTCTTCACCGACACGTCCAGGCTCTACCTGGAAAACGCCAGCCTGATGCCGGTGATCGAGGCCATTTCAGGCAACGCCGACCTCAGGCCGATCCAGAACGAATATGACGACCAGATCATCGCCCTCTACGCCGCATGGCTGCAGCATGTGAACCCGGCACTTGAAGACAAGATCGCCAGCCGGCTCGGTGTGCTGATGATGGAGGTCGGACACGTTTGCCGGCTTGTGGGGCTGAAAAAGGATCGCAGGACGTTCGACCTCATCGAGGACGATGTGGAAACCATGTGGCTCGCTCTGGTGAGCCCTTATCTCAATCTTGAATCTTGACTGATTTCACACTTCGAGAGGAATTTATGAAGACTGTTTTCTCCCCCCTGCACGCCGGCCATGCCGGCCAAATGGAACTGGTCACATCGGCCATCGTGCCGGGCTTCGAAAAGCCATCGAGGGCCGAATTCATCAAGGCACGGGTCGAAAGCGAGAAACTGGGTCCCATCATCGCGCCGCACGAACATGACCTCGCCGCCGCCAAGCGCATCCACAAATCAGACTATATCGACTTTCTCCCGACGGTCTGGCCGCAATGGCTGGAAGCAGGCCTCACGGGCACGGCGATGCCCTTCACCTGGCCGACGCGCGGCCTGCGCGGCGACGTGCCGCCAAAGCGCGTCGACGCGCTGCTGGGCTATTATTCCTTCGATGCCGGCGCCACCTTCGTCGAAGGTACCTGGGCGGCGATCAAGTCTTCCTACGATGTGGCGCTGTCCGCCGCCGGCCTGGTCAAAGGCGGCGAGGCTTCCGCCTTCGCGCTCTGCCGTCCGCCCGGCCACCATGCCGGGGCCGGCTTCATGGGCGGCTATTGCTACATCAACAACGCCGCCGTCGCCGCGCAATGGTTCCGCGACCAGGGCGCCAAACGCATCTCGATCCTCGATGTCGATTATCACCACGGCAACGGCACGCAGGAGATCTTCTACGACCGTGCCGACGTCCAGGTGCTCAATCTGCATGGCGATCCGATGGTCGAGTACCCGTTCTTCCTCGGCCATGCCGACGAACGCGGAGAAGGCGAAGGCGAAGGCTTCAACATCAACTATCCAATGCCCTTCGGCACCGACTGGGATGCATGGAACGCCTCGCTCGAGGATGCCTGCGCCAGGCTCACCGCTTATGCACCGGATGTCGTCATCGTCTCTCTGGGTGTCGATACGTTCGAGAAGGACCCGATCAGCCAATTCAAGCTGAAGACATCGGATTATCCCAAGATCGGCCGCCGCATCGCCAGGCTCGGCCTGCCGACGCTGTTCGTCATGGAAGGCGGCTATGCCGTCGAGGAGATCGGCATCAACGCGGTCGGCGTGCTGACCGGGTTCGAGGATCGGTAAATGCCTATCGTCCAGGAGCATCTAGCGATTTTGGGACAACGACAGGCATAAGCAAAGGACCACCGGGACCGGGCGGCAACATCGCCCGGCTCCCACTATCGGGCCAAGGCACCAGCCTTCGGCACAGCAACCGGCGCGCCCGTCTGTCAATGCTCCCGAGCCCGGCGAAATCGACCTGCCGCCGAGATGGCCGGCGAAGATTTTCGCGTCCCGGTCTTCTGTCCGAGGCGCGAAAACCGAGCTCTGAGTCGCACCTGAGTCCACCGGATTCGATTTTGTCAAATCGCGTTTGATGTCAGATTCAACTGCGGGTAGATTAGACCCGAATCAGCCGGTCCTTGGGGGGCGCGGCGACCACCCAAAGTCTCTTGTTCCGGAGCTTTTCCGGCACCAGACGCGGACGGCTTCGCGTTCCCTGAATGGATTCGGATCTGGTTGGTGCAGCCCTGCGCCACGCGTGTGTCTTCGTCAAAGTAATGCGTATTCGGGTTCGGCGGCTGGCTTCCAGCATCCGGACAGCAGAAACGATTCCGGCCAAAAGCAACAAGAATGAGCAGTCCCGCCGCACTTCTTCAATCCGACACATTGGGCTCGCGCCTGACGTCGCGCGGCGATCTCACCAGTTTTTTCATGCAACTGACCGCCGAGATCGGCGCCGACAGCTACATGTTGGTCGCCATCGTCCACGACCAGGACCGCAACGATGCGCGCATCGTCTCCTCCAACTGGATTTTCGATGCCATCGAGCTGATCGGCAAGCGGCTGATCGCCGGGCTCGCGCAAGGCGCGCTCACCGTCGCGCCAGGTATCCGTCCACAGCCGCTGGTGGCATCCCGGGCACCAGAAACAGACGGATTGATCACCGGCGAGGAAGCCCGCCTTCTCGACGTGCTCGGCCATGCCGAAATCTATTCGCTGCGCCTCAATGTCGGTCGCCAGCGCCTGTTCGCCCTGTTCTCTGCGGCGACCGCCGGCAGCATCGACCAGCCGGCGCTGATGCGGGCGCAGCTGAAATGCTGCTACGCGCTCTCGCACATCCCGCAACTGATTGCCGCTGCCGCCATGCAGGATCCGTTGTCGGATCGCGAGCGCGAATGCCTGTTCTGGGTTTCCGAAGGCAAGACCACCGACGAGGTCGCCGTCATCCTTGGCGTCTCCTCCAACACCGTCAACAGCTACATCACCCACGCCATCCAGAAATTCGCGGCCAGCAACCGCGCGATGGCCATCGCCACGGCGATCAGGAGCGGCATCATTTGAAACACGCCGATATCAAGGAAACGGCCGAAGCCCTTTTCAACGAGCAGCGCAACCCGTTCGGAGCCTTCACCCTTGGCTCCGAAACCCATCACGCGGTCACCATTCCCGATGCCGTGCGCCGCTGCCGCTGGATCGCCGTTGACATGAATGCCTCGGCTTTCGGCCTCTTCTTCGTAAGCCCCTCGCCCGAGCGGGCGCGGCTAGTCCCATGCTTTGATTCCGACTATCCCGGCATTGCCGTGGCGACCAAGTTCATCTCAGGCGCCAACGGCGAGGAGATCGTGCGCCACACCCGCATCTCGACCGAACCGCGCTGGTGGACGGATGACGGCGTCCCTGCCATGGCGGAGCTGTTTGGCGATCTCGCCTGGACCGAGCAGATGGCGGCGCTGGTGCCCGGAACCAGCGGCATCGCTTTTCCTGTTCACGCCGACCGCGGCCAATGCGGTCTTGTCGTGTTCCTGGGCTCGGAGATGACCTTGCAGCAGGATGCGCTCTACGAAATACACGCCCGCTGCTTTTCGCTGTTCGCCGCCGTCGCCCGCATCCGTCCGGGCGATACCGGCCGCATGCGCGCAATCTCCAAGCGCGAACTCGAATGCCTGAAGCTGACCGCCAACGGCAACACCAGCGAAGAGATCGCGCGGCTCCTGAAGCTATCGGTGCACACCGCCAACCAGTATCTGACCCAATCGACCCAGAAGCTCAACGCCGTCAATCGCAACCAGGCCGTTGCCAAGGCGCTGCGGCTGGGCTTGATCGAATAGGGGAATTCGACAGCGCTTCGAAAGGCGACCGACGGTCAGCGATAGGCGAGCGGCTCGACCTTGCGGATACGCGCCTCTTCGATCACCGCCTCGAGCAGCGCCGTATTGTGCTCCGGGTCTTCGCCCGGCTTCTCGAACGACACGTAGTTGACCGCCACCGATGCGCCGAGCTCGCTCAGCGTCAGCTGGAAATAGACGGTGACGCCGGGCGGCCTCAGTTCCAGATCGAGCACGATGCGCGGGCTGCCGCTCCAGTCGACATGCGCCTCGCCGCCATGGCCGAGCCGCAGAGTGCCCGGCATGAAGAACAACTCGACCGCTGAATCGACGAGGTCCGACAGGCACGCGAAATGCTCCAGCCGGATAAAGGCGATGTAGTCGGCGACATCGATCAGCCTGAGTTCCCCCACCACCTGCTCGATGGCGCTGGCGACGATGATCTCGCGGGATTTTGCGTGCGGTTGCCGGTTCATGAAATCTGTCTGCGCTCAGCCTTTTTCGAGTAGACGATCCGCACCAGTTCGGCGACGGCCTGGTAGAATTGTGATGGGATTACACTATCGACCGAAACTTGCTTGTACATGGAGCGGGCGAGCGCCACGTCCTCGAAGACCGGGATGTTGTGTTCCCGCGCGATCTCTCGGATTTTCAGCGCCACCAGATCCTGGCCCTTGGCCAGCACCATGGGTGCCGAGTCCTCGTCGCGCACATATTTCAGCGCGATCGAGAAGTGCGTTGGGTTGGCGATGATCAGCGTCGCGCGCGGCACCGCCGTCATCATCCGCTTGCGCGCCCGGTCGCGCGCCAGCGAGCGCAGCCGCGACTTGACGATCGGGTCGCCCTCGGACTGTTTGAACTCGTCCTTGACCTCCTGCTTGCTCATGCGCAGATCCTGCTTCCAGTGGAAGCGCGACCAGACGATGTCGATTGCCGCGATCAGCCCCATGACGAAGACGATCGCCACCAGGATGTCGACGGCGATGCCGCGGATGACGAGACCGAAGGCGACCGGATTGGTGATCATCCCGGCGAGCAGCTTTCGGTGGTCTTCCGACAGCGTGAAGCTCAGCACGACGATGGCAAACCCGACCTTGCCGAGTGACTTCAGGAACTCGACCCAACCCTGGATTCCGAACAGCCTGTTCCACCCCTTGGCGATCGAAATGCGCGAGAGTTGCGGCCGGACCCGCTCGCCTACGAATTGCGGCATGTTCTGGAACACCGAGGCGCCGACGCCGGCGACGGTCAGCAGCACCATCAGGCTCAGGACGGCGCGGCCAACCTCGAGGAGGACGATTTTGTAGAGCGCGATGACGTCGGTCTCCGTGTCCATCGGCCAGGCTTCCGGCTTCTCCAGGAACATCGACAGGAACATGCCGAGATCAATGATCGCATCCTTGGCGTAGAAGACGGTGAACACCAGTATGGCAACGAACGAGGCAAAGAGCGCTGTCTCCCGCGAATGGGGCAGTTTGCCCTGTTCGACGGTGTCGCGGATCTTCTTTTCCGTCGCCTCTTCGGTTTTCGAATCCTTGTCGACCGCGTCAGCCATGGCGCGGTCTTAGGCGGCGTCTTGGGTCGAGGGTAGTTCGAAGGCGCCTTCGCGCGACAGCCGGATCGTCGTCGTAACGATCGTCTTGCGGGCCGCCGTGATGTCGGCGAGAGGGACCCCGTCCGAGCCCTGTCCGAGTTCGGCTTCGATCATGCGCCGCGAGCGGGCGCCGATGGCCGACAGCACCGATTCCGCGAGTGCGGCCGAAGTGCCGCGCAGGGCCAGCGTGACCAACTCCGTCGACAGCCCGTCGAACAGCAGCACCCGCGCTTTCTGAGTGAGCAGCGGCAAGTCCTCGAAAGCAAACAGGCGGGCCCTCACACCGTCGAGATCAGGCGTGCCGGCGGCTTCCAGATCCTGCATGACCTCCTCGAGCAGCGGCTTGTCGAGTTCGTTGAGAACGCTGGCGACACGCGCCTGCCCGGCCGAGGTGTCCTTGGTCGAGGTTTCCGCCAGCACGCTGGTACGCAGCCGGTTTTCGACGATCCTGGCGGCAGCGTCGGGAACATTGGCCATCGTCACCATGCGCTTGATGATTTCTCCACGCATCGGCTTGGTCAGTGTCAGCAGCACGTTGGCCGCCACCTGCGGTGCCAGCTTCGACAACACCATGGCCGCCGTCTGCGGATGCTCACCGGCCAGGAAGGCACCAAGCCGCGCCGGCTCGAGCTTTTCGAGCTCGGGCCAGATCGGCGGCGGGCCTTCCGGTGCGACCTCGAATTTCTTGTCGCCCATGATCGCGCTCATCTCTTCGGGCGAGAGCGATTCGTTGAGGATGGTGTCCATCCTGTCGGCGGAATCAAGCAATCCCGCCCCTTCCGTGAACTCGGCCTCGAACTCGGCGACGATACGTTCGAGATCGCTTTGCGGAATCGTCCGCAGCAGGCGGGCGCCCTCGATCAGGGCCTTCAGTTCTTCCTGCTTGAAGAATTTCAGCAGGCGGCTGGCCGACGGCTTGCCCATCGCCACAAGTATGGCGGCCGCCTTCTGCGCGCGGGTCAAGGTCACCGGCGTCGTCATGCCACTCGCCTCCGCTGCCACCGGCAAGCCCCGCAAACCATGTCTAGGCGCCCTTCGTGCCGGCGATGATTTCGGTCAGCCTGATGCCGAAACGCGACGGATCGCTTTCCAGCACGGTGATCTCGCCGCGCGCGATCTTGCGGCCGTTGACCACGACGTCGACAGGTTCCCCGATGCGGCGATTGAGCGCCACGGTCGACCCTTTTTGCAGCGCCATCAGATCGGAGACCGGCATCTCCGTGCTGCCGAGGATGATCTGGACATCGACGGGGATGTTCATGATCACGCTCGAATTGGCTGATGAGGCCGCCCTGAACGCCGCATCGGGGCGCTGCTCCTCTTCATGCAGGACACCGCGCAACTCTTCGATGGCACGGTCGAGTTGCTCGTCCGGCTGGTCGAGGTCGGCTTCCGCCTTGGTTTTGGCCATGATCGTCTCCAAATTCTCAGGCGCGTCCGGCGGCTGCCGGCATCAGCCCGTCGATAAAGTCCTGTCCGGCGTCGTAAGGATGCCTGATCCGGACGGTGTAGTTCTGTCCCAGTTTGCCGAACTCGCATACGAACAGCGTCTTGCCCCGTGCGCTGAGACGCGCCTGGGACTGGGCCGTTTCCTCGAATTCGATGACGTCGCCGATTTGGAAACCGGCGAGCTCGCCGAGCGTCAGCCGCGCCAGCGGCATCGTGGCCTCGAGCGCCACGGTGGAGCGCATCACCTCTTCCGAAAAGCGGGCGCGCCAGCTGGGGCCGTGATCGTCGTCGCTGACAGAAACGGCTCCGTCGCGGCTGGCCAGCACGACGCGCTGCGGCATCGTCACCGTGACGGTGCCACTATCGGCCGGCGTCGAGATGCCAAGCACGATACGGATTGCCGCGCCATCGCGCAGCACATACCGCTTCGCCTCGGTGCCGGACATTGCTCGCGGCGCGGGCAGGCGCAGGTCGAGCGAGCGCTTTCCCGATCCGTTGAGGGCCTGCGCGACCTGCTGGAACACCATGGTCGAAACATCGATTTCGATCTGCGACAGATCGCGTTCGATCGGCGATGCCGGCAGATCCGGGTCGCCGCCGAACAGCGTGCAGACCATGATCGCGATCGCCGGAGCATCGATCACCAGGGTCATCGCATCGGAGGACGCCGACGAGCCGATCACGGTCATGGCAAACGTGTCGCCGGCACGCGAACGCGCCTCGGGAACGCGGCTGACCTCGATCGCTTTGAGTTCGACGACGACCGGAACGCCAAGCTCGCTGGTCAGGCTTTTCTGCAACAGCGGTACGGCGCGTTCGGCCATGGCGCGGCCTGCGTCGATGACCTGCGCGGCCTCGCCGCTGTCACCGACCAGACGCTCGATGATCAGCGAACGCGCTTCCGCTGGACTGCCCAGGCTGGTCATGACAGTGCCGGGACCGATCTGTCGTGCATCGTTCAGGCGGCCTTCTTTTCGACGGCACCGGTGTTCATCGTGCTCTGTTCGACGGCGTCGATCGTCGGCCGTTCATAGGACGAGATGGTCTTGCGGCCGAACTCGATCGCCACCTGCGGCAGCGCACCGTTCATGTAGGCCAGCAGCGTCTGCTTGACGATGATATAGAGGCGGTTCTTCTTCTCGCGCACTGTCTTGATCTTGGTGGCGACCGGCCCGACCACCGAATAGGACAGGAAGATGCCGAGGAACGTTCCGACAAGTGCGGCACCAATCAAACCGCCGAGGATTTCAGGCGACTGGTCGAGCGCGCCCATCGCCTTGACCACGCCGAGCACGGCGGCGACGATGCCGAGCGCCGGCAAGCCGTCGCCCACCGCCACCAGCGCGTGATAGGCCTTCATCTTGTCGGACTTGATGGTCTGGATTTCTTCGTCCATCAGCGCCTCGATCTCGTGCGAGCGGGCATTGCCGATGATGATGATACGGCAGTAGTCGCAGATGAAATGCGTCAGGTCGTGGTTATGCAGCACGGTTGGGAACGCCTGGAAAATCGCCGACTCTTCCGGATTGTCGATATGCGCCTCGACTTCGCTGCGGGATTTCGAGCGCAGCTCGCGCATCAGCGAGTGCAGCACGCCGAGCGTCTCGAGATAGTCCTGTTCCTTCGGCACCGCCTGCTTGAAGGCTTCGAGGATGCCCTTGCCGGTGTCCTTGACCGTCTTCATCGGATTGGCGACGAGGAAGGTGCCAAAAGCCGCACCACAGATGATCACGGCTTCCCATGGCTGAATCAGCACATGAAGATGGCCGCCCATGGCCATGAAGCCGCCAAGGACGCAGCCGAGCGTTACCACCAGTCCAATCAGAATGCCCACGACAGGTCCTTCCGCATTTCACATCAGGAGCTAGGGATAGTCCCCGTGCCTTGTGTGAGGCTTGAATCGAGGGCTTGGAAGCGATTCAGTTTCGCGCAAGGAAGTAGGGGTATTGTGCCGGCATAGCTTCGGCCGGAGGCACGTCTTTGCTCAATACCTTTACCAGCTACCAGCTCATCACCAAGGACATTTCAAAATCGATCGACAGGATCGAGCAGCAGCCCGTGGTTGATCGCGACACCAAATATTATCTCGCGAATATCACCAAGGTGAAATCGATCGACGATTTCGTCAAAAACGACCGTTTGTTCAAGTATGCCATGAAGGCCTACGGGCTGGAGGACATGGACTACGCCAAGGCCTTCATGGTCAAGGCACTCAAGGAAGGCGTCTCCGATCCCGACAGCTTCGCCAACAAGCTGACCGACAAGCGCTACGCCGAATTCGTCAGCGCCTTCAACTTCGCCGCCAACGGCGCCGATGCGACCATCTACAACAAGACACAGCAGTTGGTGACCAAGAACTATGCCACCCAGGCGCAGATCGCCGGCCTCGATCCCAATTCGGCCTATGTGAAGGGCGAGACGACATACTATCTTGCCAACATCACCAAGGTGAAGTCGATCGACGATCTGATGTCGAACAACCGGCTCTACACATACGCGCTGGCGTCATTCGGTCTCGATTCGGCGACGGAGGACAAGGATCTCATCAAGCGGGTTCTGCAGGGCGGCGTCCGCGACCCCGACAGTGTCGCCAACAAGATGACGGACAAGACCTATGCCGCGCTTGCCTCCGCCTTCAACTTCGAAGCCTATGGCGAAAACACCACCACCATCAATCCGGCGCAACAGCCGACCGTCGACAAATACATGCGCCAGACCCTCGAAGAGGATGCCGGTCAGACCAACCAGGGCGTGCGGCTGGCGCTTTATTTCGATCGCAAGGCCCCGACCATCACCAGCTGGTATGACGTGCTGGCCGACACCGCGCTTGCCAGTGTCGTGCGCACCGTGCTCGGCCTGCCCGATTCCTTCGCCACCGCCGACGTCGACAAGCAGGCGCAGCTGTTCGAGCAAAAACTCGACATCTCGGATTTCTCCGACCCCGAAAAACTCGGCAAGTTCCTGACGCGCTTCACCAGCATGTACGAGATCAACCACCCGACTTCATCGGCCGTCGCCTCGGTCAGCGTGCTGTTTGCCCAGCCACTCACCGTCGGCATCTCCACCGACCTGATGATGGCCATGCAGAAACTGAGGTTCTGAGACCATCATGCGGGACAGCCTGTACGTCGCCCTTTCGTCGCAGATCGCGCTCGAGCGGCGCCTCGACACCATCGCCGACAACGTCGCCAACGCCTCGACGATCGGCTTTCGCGCCACCGGGGTGAAGTTCGAGGACGTCGTCTCCGGCACCGGGCAGAAATGGGTATCCTTCGCCTCTCCGGGCAAGACCTACCTTTCCGGCGCCCACGGTGCCTTGAGCGAGACCGGCAATCCCTTCGATTTCGCCGTCCAGGGCGATGCCTGGTTCGCCATAGAGACGCCGGTCGGCACCGTCATGACCCGCGACGGACGCTTTTCGATGAACGAGAACGGCGAGTTGATGTCGCTCGAGGGCCACCCGGTGCTCGATGCCGGGGGCTCGCCGATCCAGCTTGACCCCCGCAACGGCCCGCCCAAGGCCGGGGCCGATGGTTCGTTGCGCCAGAACGATCAGCTTGTCGGCTCGATCGGTCTCTACAATTTCGATCCAGGCGCGAACTTCGTCCGCTACGGCAATTCCGGCATCGTTCCGGCACGCACCCCGGAGCCTGTCACCGATCGCTCGGATATCGGCGTTGCCCAGGGCTTTCTCGAAGAGTCCAATGTCAATCCGGTGCTGGAGATCACCAGGCTGATCATGGTCCAGCGCGCCTTCGAGAACACCGCCGCCCTGATGCGGCAGACCGACTCGTCCACCGACGAGGCGATCAAGACGCTCGGCTCGAAATAATCCATGTCGCTCGACCAGCCATCCCTGCGCGCACTCGAAAGACAACTCCAGCCGGCGCCGGAAGACCGGCTTGCCGCGCTGGAACGGGTCTGGCGGCGTTTCGCCGACGCCGAGGCGCTGCTCAAGCGCGGCGGCCGCGTCATCGAAGTCACGCCCACGCACTACAAGGTGCACGGCCTTTCCGGTTTCGCCAGGCTGGGCGACATCGTCGAGCAGCGCGGCAATGCCGGTGCGCGCCGCGGCGAGATCGTCAAGATCGGCCGCGACGAGGCCGTCGTGGCGCCCTTCGAACGCAGCGCCGATTCCGGCATCGGTGATGCCGTGTTCCGCCGCGGTCCGCTCGTGGTGGCGCCGCATGCCTCGTGGCGCGGCCGCACCATCGACGCACTCACCAGGGCGATCGATGGCGGCCCGCCACTCGCCCGGGGAGACGACACAACGCGCGGCGCCCAGACGACGCCGGGGGCCATGGCGCGGCAACGCGTCGGCACTGCCTTCATGACCGGCGTCAAGGTCATCGACATCTTCACGCCGCTCTGCTTCGGCCAGCGCCTCGGCATCTTTGCCGGCTCCGGCGTCGGCAAGTCGACGCTGCTCGCCATGCTCGCCGGCGCCGACGCATTCGATACCGTCGTGGTGGCGCTCGTCGGCGAACGCGGCCGCGAAGTCCGTGAATTCCTCGAGGACACGATCGGCGACAGCATGGCCAAGACCGTCGCCGTCGTCGCCACCAGCGACGAAAGCGCCATGATGCGCCGGCGTGCGCCAGACACCGCCATGCGCATCGCCGAGCACTTTCGCGACCAGGGGCATCGCGTTTTGCTGGTGCTGGATTCGATCACCCGCTTCGCTCACGCCCTGCGTGAGGTGGCGACTGGAACCGGCGAGCCGCCGGTCGCGCGCGGTTATCCGGCCTCGGTGTTCACCGAACTGCCCAAGCTGCTCGAACGCGCCGGGCCGGGTACGGAAGGCAAAGGGTCGATCACCGCCATCATTTCCGTGCTGGTCGACGGCGACGATCACAACGACCCGGTCGCCGATTGCGTGCGCGGCATCCTCGACGGCCATGTCGTGCTCGATCGCACGATCGCCGAACAGGGTCGCTATCCCCCCGTGAACCCGCTGTCGTCCATATCGCGGTTGGCCGGAAAGGCCTGGAGCGTCGAACAGCGCGCGCTGGTGACAAGGCTGAAGTCGATGATCTCGCGCTTCGAGGACACGCGCGATATCCGGTTGCTTGGGGCCTATCAGGGGGGCGTCGATGCCGAACTCGACATCGCCGTGCGCCAGGTGCCGCTGATCTATGAGGCGCTGACGCAAGCGCCGAAGGATCGCCCGTCGGCCGACCCTTTCTCCGATCTCGCCCGCCACCTCAAGAGCAAGCTGAACGCCGATGCCGGAGACTGAACGCGAATATACCGAGCGCATCCTGCGCGACATGATCGCCGAGGCCAATGCCGTGGAGCAAGCCGAGGCTGACGAAGCGAGAACCGCCAAGGCAAAGGCTGCCCGTATCATCGCAGCCAAAGCCGAGGCCGTTCTGGCCAGAGCCGTCAAGCCAATCCTGCCACGGGCTGGCAGAGCCGATCCTGATCTTCTGGCCAGGCCCGTCGAACCCGCTCTGCCCCGGGCTGTCCAGGCGGTGGCTGCCGAGATGACGCAGGCGAGCCGCGACTCGCTGATCAACGGGCTGTTCCCGCGCACCGAATGGCCGCAGCCGCCAAAGGCACCGTTTCCCCGACTGAGGAAGAAGTCCGACCGACGCAGCGATTTCGTCATAGCCGCGCTCGGCATCACGCTCGGCCTGATCTGCGCCCTGTTTCCCTGGTACATCTTCTTTAACCAGGACCAGTTTGGCGTCCAGGCGATGAAGTTCGGCGGCACCGGCTCCAATTCCGGGCGAGCGGGCGGCGGCGTGGTCGCCGAACGCAGCGCGCCGCTGACGGCAAAGGATATTCCCGCGGCCAATCTCGATCTTCTTGCCACCGGAACGGTGCGGGATGATGCCAATCCCGCAGCCGCACCCGACGAGCAACCGTTTCCGGCCGACGCGGCGAAATTCCGCATGGTTCATGTCGCCAACGGCCGTGCCATGATCCAGGACGACGCTGGCCTCTGGATCGTCCAGCGCGGCTCGATACTGCCTGACTCCAGTCAGGTGTCCTCCATCGAGCAGCGCAACGGCAAATGGGTCATGGTCACCAGTGCCGACCGGGTAATCGAACTCTCCAGATAAACGATCTCCGGCTTCCGGCCATCCGCAAGGCCCGCGCAAGACTGGCGGCCTAGTCTCTGGGTACCTGCTCGGAGATTCCCATGGAGCCCGTTTCCCTTTTCGATCTCGCCGCCAAGCAAGCGCAATGGCTGGCCGTGCGCCAGTCGGCAGTCGCCGGCAACATCGCCAATGCCAACACGCCGGGTTATACGGCAAACGACGTCGAGCCATTCGAAAAGGTGCTCGACCGCGCCGCCGTATCGCTGCAGGCCACCCAGGCCGGCCATCTCGGCAATGCAGCGAGCAATGCCGGCTTCACCATCAAGCCGCAGGAGGATGACGGCGTCGTCATGCCGTCCAAGAACTCCGTCGTTCTGGAAGACCAGTTGCTGAAAGCCGGCGAGGTGCGCCACTCCTTCGAACTCAACACGGCGATCGTCAAGGCGTTTCATACGATGATGATGATGGCGGTGAAGAGCTGACCATGGACGCACTGACCGCAGCCCTCAAAGTCGCAGCATCCGGCCTCGGCGCCCAGTCGGAGCGCCTGCGCGTGGTTTCCGAAAACCTCGCCAACGCCCAGTCGACCGGCACCGCGCCCGGCTCCGATCCTTATCGCCGCAAGACCATCAGCTTCGTCTCCGAGCTTGACCGGGCCTCCGGCAGTTCAACGGTTGCAGTGAACTCGATCGATCGAGATCCCAGTGACTTTCCAGTCGAGTTCCAGCCCGGCAACGAGGCAGCCGACGAGAAGGGCTACGTCAAGATGCCCAACGTCAACGTGCTGATCGAAATGGCCGACATGACCGAGGCCAACCGCTCCTACGAGGCCAACCTTCAGGTCGTCAAGCAGGCCCGTGACCTGATTTCCATGACCATCGACCTGATGAGGAACCAGTAATGATCAGCGGTATCGGAGCCCTTCAGTTCAAGCCGTCGATCGGCGGCGATGACACGGCGACAAGCCTGCTCCAGGGCGGCGCAACACCCTCGGCCGGCGGCAATGTCGGCACCTCCTTTGCCGAGGCGCTGAGCCAGGCAGCCTCCAAGACCGTCGACACGATGCAGAATGCCGAGCAGGTATCGATGCAGGCGCTCAAGGGCGACGCCGACACCCGTCAGGTGGTCGACGCCGTGATGAGCGCGCAGCAGGCGCTTCAGACCGCCGTCGCCATCCGCGACAAGGTGGTTTCCGCGTATCTCGAAGTCAGTCGAATGGGCATCTGAGGAATTCCGCCATGAAAGCACTTGCCATCGCCGCCACCGGCATGAATGCCCAGCAGACAAATCTGGAAGTCATCGCCAACAACATCGCCAACATCAACACCACCGGCTACAAGCGCGCCCGTGCCGAATTCTCCGACCTGCTCTATCAGGTCGACCGCACGCAAGGCGTGCCCAACCGCTCCAACGCCTCGCTGGTGCCGGAGGGCGTCTCGATCGGCCTCGGCGTCAAGACGACGGCCGTGCGCAACGTGCACACACAGGGCGAACTGACCAGCACCGGCAACAGTTTCGACCTGGCGCTGACCGGCAGGGGCTGGTTTCAGATCGAGGGTGCCGACGGCGGCACGCTCTACAGCCGCGCCGGCGCTCTCAACACCAACGCCACCGGCCAGCTGGTGACGGTCGACGGCGCTGCCGTCATTCCGGCAATCAACGTCCCCGTGGATGCCGTCGAGGTCATCGTCAACAAGACCGGCCAGGTCTTCGCCCGCATCGACGGCCAGACCGACCTGCAGAACCTCGGTCAGCTTCAGATCGCCAATTTCGCCAACGAGGCCGGCCTGGCGCCGCTCGGCGACAATCTGTTCCAGGAAACCACGGCTTCGGGGCCAGCCAATGTCGGCGTGCCTGGCGATCCAGGCTTCGCCACCATCCAGCAGGGCTATCTCGAAGCCTCCAACGTCGACCCGGTCAAGGAAATCACCGAGCTGATCTCGGCGCAGCGCGCCTATGAGATGAACTCCAAGGTCATCCAGGCCGCCGACGACATGGCCTCCGTGGTCTCCAAGAACATCAGGTAACGCATGATGTCGACGCCCGGCCTCCTGTCCGCATTCCGCCGCAGCGCGCTCGTCCTTGCGCTGGTGACCGGCACGATGCCGGCTTTTGCCCAGGAATCGGCCAACCAGTCGGCCACCCGGATCGCCAGCAATCAAGCTGTCGGCGAGGTGGTGCTTATTCCGAGCCGGGTTATCTATCCCGGCGAGACCATCAACCTGGCTGCCCTGAAACAGGTCACCCTTATCGTCGGCAAGCACAAGCCAGAGGCGGTCGCCACACGGGTCGAGGAACTGGATGGCAAGGTCGCCAAGCGCACGTTGCTGCCCGGCCGCTACATTCCCTCCACCGCCATCCGCGAGGCCTGGCTGGTCGAACAGGGTGCTTCCGTGCAGATCTTCTTCATCGCCGGCGGGCTGACGATCTCGGCCACCGCCGTGACGCTGCAGCCGGGAGCCGCGGGCGACCTCGTCAAGGTTCGCAACATCGACAGCGGCAAAGTCCTGTCCGGCACGGTGATGGCGGATGGAACCATCCAGGTCAGCGCTTCATGATGCGCGGGCTTACCCTGATACTGGCAGCCGTGCTTGGCCTGCAGCCGGCGCTGGCCGACGGCCTGACGCCGAAGGCCAAGCGCGAGCTCGCCGCCAAGAATGGCGGCGTCTACAACGATCCCGAATATGATCCGGCCACCACCAGCCGCATGTTCCGGGTGTCGACCGGGCCGAGTTCGCTGCCGCCGGGCCAGGTCGCCTCGCGCATCAAGGACATCGCCCAGCTGCAGAGTTCGCGCGACAATCAGCTCGTCGGCTACGGCCTGGTCATCGGCCTTGCCGGATCGGGCGACAGCCTGCGCAACTCGCCATTTACCGAACAGTCTATCCGCGCGATGCTCGAAAACCTCGGCATCGCCACCGAAGGCGGCAGTGCACGCGCCAAGAATGTCGCCGCCGTCATCGTCACCGCCAACATGCCGCCCTACGTGCAGTCGGGCGCCCGCATCGACATCGACGTCTCCTCGATGGGCGACGCGACCTCGCTTTCCGGCGGCACGCTGATCATGACGCCGCTGAAGGCGGCGGACGGCGAGATCTATGCCGTCGGCCAGGGCTCGGTCATCGTGTCCGGCTTTACCGCCCAGGGACAGGCCGAGCAGCTGACGCAAGGCGTGCCGACCTCCGGCCGCGTGCCGAACGGCGCCATCGTCGAGCGTGCTGTCCAGGCCGAGTTCGACGATCAGGCGATCCTGACGCTGCAACTGCGCAATCCCGATTTCTCGACCGCTATCCGCATCGCGGACGCCATCAACGATTACACCGGCCAACGCTTCGGCATGCGGGTCGCGGCCGAGCGCGATTCGCGCACCGTTCAGATCAGAAGGCCGAAGGGTGTCTCGGCGGCGCGCTTTTATGCCGAGATCGAGAACCTTGTGGTCGAATCCGACACGCCGGCCCGTGTCGTGATCGACGAGCGCACCGGCACCATCGTCATCGGCAATGACGTCAAGATCTCACGGGTCGCCATCAGCCACGGCACGCTCACCGTACGCATCACCGAAGCGCCGCGCGTCGTCCAGCCCGAGCCCTTCTCCAAGGGCGAAACCGCCGTCGAACCGTTCACCGCCATCGACGCCAGCCGGCCCGACGCCCGCGTTGCCGTGCTTGACGGACCCGATCTCCAGACCCTCGTTTCCGGCCTCAACCGCCTCGGGGTCAAGCCGGACGGCATCATCGCCATTTTGCAGGGCATAAAGTCGGCCGGGGCCCTGCAGGCCGACCTGGTTCTGCAATAGGCGATGCCGATGACGCGCTCCTTCCCACGCCATGACGGCAGACACCGCAAAGCCGCGATCCTGCTTGCGACCGCTATTCTCGCGGCTCTGCCCTTTGCCGGCGACACCGCACGCGGCGAGGAGACGGTCCGCCAGGTCCTGCCGGGAGCACCGGTGGCAGCGCCGCCGCGGCAATTGACACGGGAAAACGCGCCGGACCAAAGCGAGATCGAGCGCTTCTGCTCAAACATCGCCGACGCCGCCCGCGACCGCCGCTATGTCCTGCAAGCGGAGGAACTGAAGCAGCTCCAGGCCGGCATTGACGAGCGCATGAAAGCTCTCGATGCAAAGAAAGCTGAATACGAGACCTGGCTGAAGCGGCGCGAGATTTTCCTGGCCCGGGCCGAGGACGGCGTCGTCCAGATCTACGCCGGCATGAAACCCGACGCCGCTGCCGAGCGGCTGGCCATCGTCAACGCCGATCTGGCTGCGGCCATATTGATGAAGCTCGACACACGCAAGGCGAGCGTCATCCTCAACGAAATGGACCAGAAGGCGGCGGCGACGCTCACCGGCATTATGGCCAGCGCAGCCCGAAGGGTAGACCCGTCATGATCCGGAAAATGCTTGTCCTGTGCGCGGTCACCGTGCTGTCGGGTTGCGGAACCAACCTCAAGGAGGTCGGCAGGGAGCCGGCTCTGTCCCCGGTCGGCTCCGGCATCGATGGCGGCAGTACTGGCTCCCTCTATCGCTATCCGCAAACGCCGCCCGCGCCGGTCAAGAAATTCTCGTTGTGGGACGACCGCCAGAGCCGGCTGTTCACCGACCCGCGGGCGCTGTCCCAGGGCGACATCCTGACGGTCAAGATCAAGATCAACGATCGAGCCAACTTCAAGAACCAGAACGACAGGAGCCGCACCGCCAATCGCAAGCTCGGTTACGACCTCAGCGCGCAGTGGGACAAGTGGAGCACCGCCGGCAAGGGCGCTGGGGCTCTCAGCTCCACCACGGACACGACCGCCGACGGCGAGATCAAGCGCTCGGAGACGCTTGAGCTCAATGTCGCGGCGATCGTCACCGATGTGCTGCCCAACGGCAATCTGATGATCACCGGATCGCAGGAAGTGCGCGTCAACGCCGAGCTCAGGGTGCTGACGCTCGCCGGCATCGTGCGGCCGGCCGATATCGGCGCCGAAAACACCATCCCCTACGAACGCATCGCCGAGGCCCGCATCTCCTACGGCGGACGCGGTCGCATCACCGAGGTTCAGCAGCCTGCCTACGGCCAGCAGATTCTCGACCAGGTTCTTCCGTTCTAGGGTTGGGGAACAGAGCACAGTGGCAAATGTCGAACAGGTCCAGCCGCGCAAGGGTCCCTCCCTTGCCATTCAGGCCGGCATGCTGCTGGTTGTGACGGCGGCCGCCATCGGCATGGGCTGGATGTCCGGCGGCTATCTGAAGGGTGTCGACGCACCGTCGTCGGTACCGGCGGCGCCCGAGAATGAAGGCAAGACGGAGCAGCCGGCTTCTGCCGAGCAGCCAGCCGTGGGGCCTACACTGGTCGTGCTGGCGCCGATCACCACCAACATCGCCTCGCCTGCCGGCACCTGGATCAGGATGGAGGTGTCCATCGTCTATGACGCGCCGCAGCCACAGGCAATGTCGGATGACATCCACCAGGACCTTCTGGCCCTGGTGCGCACGTTGAAGATGCATCAGATCGAGGGCGCCAGCGGCTACCAGCACCTGAAGGCCGACCTCGAAGACCGCGCCGCGATCCGCAGCCAGGGTCACGCCAAACAGGTACTCATCAGGACATTGCTGCTCGAATGAGAAAACTCCTTCTCGCCACGGCCATGATCGCCGCCGCCACCTCCATCGCGGCGGCCCAGCAACTCGATCTCGGCGGCATCGGCAAGGCTGACGGCACCACCGTCGGCTACATCATCCAGATGTTCGGCCTGCTGACCGTTCTGTCGGTGGCGCCAGGCCTGCTGATCATGGTGACCAGCTTCACCCGTTTCGTCATCGCCTTCTCGATCCTGCGCGCCGGCATCGGCCTGCAGTCGACACCGGCAAACCTCATCCTGATTTCGCTGTCGCTGTTCATGACCTTCTATGTCATGGCGCCGACCTTCGATCAGGCTTGGAACACCGGCGTCAAGCCGCTGATGGACAACCAGATCACACAGACCGAAGCCTTCGACAAGATTTCGGACCCGTTCCGCACCTTCATGCTGCACAATGTGCGTGACAAGGATTTCGACCTCTTCGCCGACCTCGCCCGCGAGCGCGGCCAGACCGTTTCGCGTGACACCGTCGACCTGCGCATCCTGGTGCCAGCCTTCATGATCTCGGAGATCCGGCGCGGATTCGAGATCGGCTTCCTGATCGTGCTGCCATTCCTGGTCATCGACCTGATCGTCGCCACCATCACCATGGCGATGGGCATGATGATGCTGCCGCCGACAGTGGTGTCGCTGCCGTTCAAGATCCTGTTCTTCGTCCTGATCGACGGCTGGAACCTGCTTGTCGGCAGCCTGGTGCGCTCCTTCAACTGACCCTGCCGCGCCGGCTCGAAATCCCAGCAATATATTTTCGATTAACCGTCCGGTTTAGCCCTTTGGTAGGGACTTGCCCGCATATTCGCTCGCAGATGGCGGGTGATCGATTTGAGAGATCATGGGCATGATGCCGCACCGTCATACCGGTAGAGCCGGTATGTAAAAAATACCTGTAAAATCAAGGTACGAGTACCATGTCCAGCATCATGACGAACAGCGCCGCATTGACGGCTCTGCAGAGCCTCAACGCCACCAACAAATCCCTCACCGACACCCAGGCCCGCATTTCGACCGGCTACAAGGTCTCGCAGGCTTCGGACAACGCCGCCTATTGGTCGATCGCCACCACAATGCGTTCCGACAACCAGGCAATGTCCACCGTTTCGGACGCTCTCGGCCTCGGCGCCTCCAAGGTCGACACAGCCTATACCGGCATGAGTAGCGCGATCGATACCATCAACCAGATCAAGACCAAGCTGGTCGCGTCCTACGGCCAGACGGACGCCTCCAAGGAAAAGACCCAGGTCGAAATCGCCGCCCTTCAGAACCAGTTGAAGGCCTACGCCGATGGCGCCACCTTCTCCGGCACCAACATGCTTTCGGTGTCCACTGCGACAGGCACCGCGGCCGACGTGAAGATTGTTTCGGCCTTCAACCGCGACGCGACCGGCGCGGCTTCGATCTCGACGATCGATGTCAATGTGGAAAGCATCAAGCTGTACGATGCCGGCGCGGCACCAACCGCCAAGGGTATTCTCGACACGGCTCGCCTCGGCACCACGGGCGCTGCTGTTGCCACGGCCTCGAACCCCACCCTGGGTGCTGCAGCAGCGGCAACCGACACCTATTCGGTTGCCTCGCTCACTATCTTTTCGGGTGGCACGGCTGCCAGCGATAGCCAGATCGCGCAGCAGATGAACGTCGTCGACGCCGCGCTCAAGGCCATGACCAACGCCGCCACCACGCTCGGCGCCGCCAAGAGCAGTATCGACCTGCAGAAGACCTTCACCTCGAACCTGATGGACTCCATCGATCGCGGTGTCGGCCAGCTCGTCGATGCGGACATGAACAAGGAATCGACCCGTCTGCAGGCCCTGCAGGTCCAGCAGCAGCTCGGCATCCAGGCGCTGTCGATCGCCAACGGTTCGTCGCAGTCGATCCTGTCGCTCTTCCGCGGCTAATCGCCTTCGCTCAACCGCAGTTCGCACTAAAAATCGGGCCGCGCCAAAAGCGCGGCCCGATTTGCGTTTTGCTCCAGCCCCACGCAACCCTCGATGCTTAACTCTCAAAAGCCAGCTTTTAACAGGCTGTTAACCATGCCGCGCTAGTTATGGTTAACCAATAGCTTACGACAGTTGGCGAATCGGTCCGACCGGCACGATGCCACCCGTTGAACAGGCCCATCCGGCATGTCTGAGCATGTCGGCTTTTGAGAAGGAGCGACTTTCTTGGCGAGCATCATGACCAACGCTTCGGCGTTAACCGCACTTCAAAGCCTCAGCGCCACCAACAAGTCGCTTGAACAGACGCAGGCCCGCATATCGACCGGTTACCGGGTCTCGCAGGCCTCGGACAACGCCGCCTACTGGTCGATCGCCACCACGATGCGCTCCGACAACGCGGCCCTGTCGACCGTGCAGGATGCACTCGGCCTCGGCGCCTCGAAGGTCGACGCCGCTTACACCGGCATGAACAATGTGCTGACAACGATCGGGCAGATCAAGACCAAGGTGCTGTCCATGGTCGGTCAGACGGATGCCGCCAAGGCAAAAACCCAGACCGAGATCAAGGCGCTTCAGACGCAGATGAAGTCGTTTGCCGATGCGGCGACCTTCTCCGGCTCGAATTTCCTGGCGGTGACCTCCAAGCAGACTGCCGCCCCCAATGATGGCGTTCAGCCCGACTCGCAGATCGTGTCCTCATTCAATCGCTCCTCATCCGGCGCAGTGTCGATCGGAACGATCAACATCGATGTTGAGGGCACCAAGCTTTTCGACTACGGCCTCGCCGCCGAGGTGAAGAATTCCGGAACCCTCGATCGCAAAACCTCCATCTATTCCACGGGCGCCGCCCAGACCCTGTACGACAACGCCTATGCGGGCGTGATCGCGGGCGGAGGAACGGATATCGCCGCGAACACAGCCGGCCAGACGGCGGCGGGAGCGGTCGCCAAGGTCGACAATATTTCCGCCTACAACCTCGACATCACGGCCCCAGGGGTAACCGACGACATCATCACGCAGATGGTAACCAGGATGGACAAGGTCATGGCCCAGCTGACCGACTCCGCCACCATCCTCGGCTCGGCCAAGAGCAGCATCGACCTGCAGAAGACCTTCACCCAGAGCTTGATGGACTCCATCGACCGCGGCGTCGGCCAGCTCGTCGATGCCGACATGAACAAGGAATCGACCCGTCTCCAGGCCCTGCAGGTGCAGCAGCAGCTCGGCATCCAGGCGTTGTCGATCGCCAACGCCGCCTCGCAGTCGATCCTGTCTCTGTTCAAGAGCTGATCACGGGCGCCACCGGCGCCCACCTTCCCATCAGATAATCGGGCCGCGCCGCAAGCGCGGCCCGATTTCATTTTCGCACAAGCTTCGAAGACTAGAGTTCCAGCGGACAATCATGCTGGGAGTCGTTGAACCGTGCCGGAACAGATCCAGAGCATCATCTCGAATCTCCGCGGGTTTGGCGTGAAGCGCCTCGCCATGCTGGCGGGCATCGCCGTTCTGGTGATGGGCGTCATCGGCATCGCCTCGGTCTATCTCAACCGCCCCGCCTACGACACGCTCTATGTGGGACTAGACCGTGCCGACGTGAACCAGATCGGCCTGGTGCTGGGCGAAGCCGGTATCGGCTTCGATGTCGGCGCCGATGGAACCTCGGTTCTGGTGCCGGCCGGCACCACCGCTCAGGCCCGCATGCTGCTCGCCGAAAAGGGCCTGCCGACCAGCGCCAATGCCGGCTACGAACTGTTCGACAATGTCGGCTCGCTCGGCCTCACCTCCTTCATGCAGCAGATCACCCGCGTGCGCGCGCTGGAAGGCGAGATCGCCCGCACCATCCAGTCGATATCGGGCATCAAGGCTGCGCGGGTCCACATCGTCATGTCCGAACGCGCCAATTTTCGCCGCGACGAGCAGCAGCCCTCCGCTTCCGTGGTCATCCGCTACGCCGGCATCGACGCCGAGAAGAGCGCCATGTCGATCCGCCATCTCGTCGCCGCCGCCGTTCCCGGCCTGTCGGCAGACAAGGTGACTGTTCTCGATTCCAGCGGCAATCTGCTGGCTGCGGGCGACGACCCTTCCAACACCAGCGCCGCCCGCACGCTCGGCGTCGAGCAGACCGTCGAGGCGCAGATCGGAGACAACATCCGCCGTGCGCTGACGGCCTATCTCGGCCCCGACAATTTCCGCGCCAGCGTCAAGGCCGAGGTCAACACCGACACCCGCCAGACGGAAGAGACCATCTTCGATCCGAATTCCCGCGTCGAACGCTCGGTGCAGTCGGTGCGGGCCAACGAGAACAACAACCAGAAGCAGGCTTCCACTCCGGCCAGCGTCGAGCAGAACCTGCCCGAGACCCAGGCAACCGCCACCGATGGCCCGCAATCCTCCTCGCAAAACGACCGCAGGGAAGAGATCACCAACTACGAGATCAATTCCAAGAAGATCGCCACGGTCTCCAACGGTTACACCGTCACCAAGATGTCGATCGCCGTGGTCGTCAATCAGCAGCGGCTGACGGCCATCCTCGGCAAGGACGCCACGCCGGAGCAGATCGCCAAGCGCGTCGCCGAGATCCAGAAGATGGTCACGTCCGCCACCGGCCTGGACGAAAAGCGCGGCGACATCATCGACGTCTCGGCGGTCGAGTTCATCGATGGCCTGGATGGCGAGGCGATCCCGCAGGCGGGAATGCTCGATTCTATCGGCCAGCATGCCGGCACGATGATCAATGCCGGTGCCTTCATCGTCGTGGTGTTCCTGGTCGCCTTCTTCGGCCTGAGGCCGATGGCCGCGGCGCTGACGGCAAAGGCTACTCCGGCCCTGGCAGGTCCCAGCTTCGACGACGTCCAGCGCTCGCTGCCGACGCCGGAGGCAATGGCGGCCACCGACAGTGCCGCGATCGGGACCTTGCCAGGCACACGCCCAGGCCCCACGCCGCTCGACGATCTTCGCCAGAAGATCCGGCCGGCGCCGCAGGACAGGCTTGCCAGGATGGTCGATCTCAACGAGGAGCGCACCGCGCAGATCCTGCGCAAATGGGCTGCCCAGGAAGTGGCGGTGTAAACCATGCCCTCCGTAGCCCTCTTCGACCTTCTGCCCGATTTCGGGACGCGCGCGCAACGCGCCGGCCAGCCCCGGGCAGCAGTCGATCCCGACCACAAGCCCGAGACGCCGGCGCCACAAGCCGATATCGGCACGCTGATCGCCGAGGCGGTTGCCCAGGCGGAGGCAGCGCTGGAGGTCCGCCTGTCGGCTGCGCATGACGCCGCGCTCGAAGCCGAACGCCAGGCCAGTGCCGAGGAAGCAAGGATATTTCTCGAAAGCCTCGGCGACGATGTCGGCAAGGCTGTCTCGTTGCGCATCGATGCGATGGAGGCGCGCGTGACCGGACTTGTCGCCGCCACGGTCGCCCGCATCATCGGCGGCATCGTCAGCGACGATCTGCAGAAACGTTCGATCGATGCGTTGGCCGGCGCCGTTCGCGAAGCGGTTGGCGATGCCGAAGCGGTGCGCATCGTCGTGCGCGGCCCGCTCTCGATGTTCGAAACACTGAAGGCGTCGCTCGGACCCCGCGCCGCCAATCTCGATTTTGTCGAGGCGCCAGGCTTCGACCTGACCGTCGCCATCGACGAGGCGGTGTTCGAGACGCGCATGGCCGAATGGTCGACGACCCTCTCGGAGGTCCTGGCATGAGCGTCGCCGACGCCGATCACGGCCGCCACGAGATCATCATCGTGCGGCGCAGTCATGACGACCATGACGAAGCCCACCATGGCGGCGTCTGGAAGATCGCCTTCGCCGACTTCATGACGGCCATGATGTGCTTCTTCCTGGTCATGTGGCTGATCAACGCCGCCAACGAGCAGACCAAGGCAGCCGTCGCCAGCTACTTCAACCCGGTCAAGCTGGTCGACCGCAATTCGAGCCGCAAGGGCCTGGAGGATCTCGGCGACGGCCCGCGCGCCATGGGGCTGACGGCCGACGATCCGCAAGAGGCGACCAGCAAAGCCGGACAGAACGGCAATGCCGGCGCGGGCGCGTCGGACCGCAAGCAGGACAAGCAGGAGCCGCAGCAGGCGGAACGCACCGACGATCATCTCTTCGCCGACCCCTACGCGGTGCTTTCGGAAATCGCCGCGGATACCGGCGTCATGCAGAATGTCAGCCAGAAAGGCGACGGCGGCGTGCAGGCTGCCGGACCGGCTACCGGCGCCTCCGGTGGCGCCTCCTACCGCGATCCCTTCGAGCCGGATTTCTGGTCGCAGCAGGTCGCGGCGCCCGGCGCCGAGGCCAGCGCCGAGCGCACCAAGATCGAGGGCGATCCGGCCAAGCCCGGCGACAAGACCGCCGAAACGCAAGTGCTCAAAGTCAAAGCCGTGCCGCCTGTCGCGGCACCGCTCGAGCCGCTGGCTAAGGACGCGACCGGCAAGCAGGCCGCGAACCCTGCCACGGCAATGGCCGGCGAGACCAAACCGGACGGCACCACGGTCGCGGGCGGAGCGAAAGCCGCGACGCAAAACGCCACCAAGCCTGACGTCGGCGAGAAGGCGCCAACCGCGGCTGCCGTCAAGGCAGCGGCCGACGTCAAGCGGCAACTGGCCGATGCCTTCAAGCCCGGCGACAAGCTGCACGACGGCGTCTCGGTCGAAGCCACCGACAAGGGGGTCGTCATCTCGATCACCGACCAGCTCGACTTCGGCATGTTCGAGGTCGGCTCGGCATTGCCGAGACGCGAACTGGTGCTGGCGATGGAGAAGATCGGCCGCATCGTCAACAGCCAGAAGGGCACCATCAGCATCAACGGCCACACCGACGCCCGGCCGTTCCGCGGCGACAGCTACGACAATTGGCGCCTGTCGACGGCGCGCGCGCATTCCGCCTACTACATGCTCGTGCGCGGCGGCGTCGACGAACGCCGCATCACCGAGGTCGCCGGCTTCGCCGACCGCCAGCCGAAAATAGCAGCCGATCCATTGGCGGCCGCGAACCGCCGCATCGAGATCCTGATGGCGACCGGCGGATGAAGCGAGCGGCCGTCACCCGCCGGTTGATTGGCCTGTTGCTGCTGGCCGGCGGACACCCGTCGACCGGTTTCGCCCAGGATACGCTGCAGCCGTATCAGTTGGTGCGCTCGCTGCAACTCATCCAGGACCGCATAGCCGCCGGCGATCATGCCGCCCTGCCGATGCAAGCCAAGCTGCTGGAGATGGCAGATGCGCGCCTGCGGGCGGCGAATGCCGAGGACTACAAGGATCCCGAGAACTTTCGAGCTCTGCTTGTCTATGGCATGAGCGGCGGCAACCCGGTGACCGTCGAAGCGGCCACGTCGCGCGCTACGACGGACCCGCAAAGCCTTGCCATCGCCAAAGGCGTGATTGATTACCTCAACGGCCGGCCCGGCGAGGCTATCGAAGCCTTGAGGCCGATCGATCCCATGGCGCTGCCCCCGGATCTCGGCGCCTTCCTCGCCCTGGTCAAAGGCTCACTGCTTGCCGGCGATCAACCGGCGACCGCACTCCGTCTGCTCGACGAGGCAAGATTGCTCAGCCCCGGCACGCTGGTCGAGGAAGCGGCACTTCGCCGTTCGGTTGGCCTTGCAGTCGCGCAAGGCGACGCGGCACGCTTCGCCCTTGCTTCCACCCAATATGTCGAGCGCTATCTCTATTCGCCCTATGCCAGCCAGTTCGCCGACTCCTTCGTCTCCGGCGTCATCGCGCTGCACATGTCGATCAGCCAGGACAAGCTGGGCGACATCACCTCGATGATGGATCCCGAGCGCGAGAAGGTGATCTATCTGCGCATCGCCCGCCGGGCCGCGATAGACGGCCTGAACGACTTGTCGGCCTTCGCTTCGGCGCGGGCGGAACAGGGCCGCGACGGCAACACCAATCAGGACGATCCACGCGCCCTGCTCTATGCCAGCCTTTCCACCGTCACCTCGGGTACAATCGAGGACGTTCGCGCCAAGCTCGGCAAGATCGACCGCAGCCGGCTGTCGGAGGGCGACCGCGCTTTGCTCGACGCCGCGCAGGCCATTGCCGGCGAGGTCGTCGCGCCGCCCACCGCCCTTCCGGCGGAAAAGCCTGCCCCAGTTCCTGCCGCCGCGGCGCAGCCGGTGCCCGAGATCGCCACGGCGCAAGGCGCCGATGACAGTGGCCTGCCGCCGGTCGAAGGCGCCATCTCGGAGCAACCCGCCGTCACCGCGGCCTCCGGCGGACCAGCCGCCAATGCGCCGGACATGGCAGCAGCGGCATCCGCCGACCCTGCGACTGTCATGCCAGCGTCGGCACCGTCACCCGCAGCCGGTCCAGAGCCCGCCGATCCGACCGACGCCGCCATGACCAGAACACGTCGACAGCTCGACCTGATCGACCAGATGCTTGGAGCCGCCCCAAAATGACCACCAGCCTCGGCTCGGCCTTGCCAGGATTTGCCTCCACGCGCGCGACGTCGGAGCAGCCGGCCGCGAACGGCAGGAACGATGACGCCGGCTTCGGCGAGATGCTGCGCGACGATGCCGGTGCTGCCCGCCCGGAACGGCAGCCTTCGACAGAGGCGGGATCGCGCGACCAGCGCTGGAGCAAGCTCGCTGCCGGCCTTGCCGGGCATGACGCCAGGGCCGAACCAGCATCGGCCGAGCCCGGAAGGACCATCTCGGCCAAAGTGGCAAACGTGAAAACCGGCAAGGACGATTTGGAAGAAAACGCGAAGGCCGACGCTGAAGATACGGCGCCGGATGCCGGGCCGCTTCAGGACGACCTGCCGCTGCTGATCGCGTTTCATGACCTGCGGCATTTCGCGACAACGGCCAATGCAGCCGGGGGCAATACGGCCACCGGCGAGAATCCGTCGGACCCGGCGCTCGATGGGCAGGCTTCACTGCCAAAGACCTACCGGCCAAAAGCCGCGGGCGGACGCGAAGCACTCGAAACCATGTCGAAGCCGGAGCAGGCGTCGATCGTCGACGGACCTTTGACGGCGTTTGACGGTCAGTCGCCGAGCGCTGCCTCCAGCGCGCCAAAACGCGACGCCGCAGCGGCGGCCCAGAAGCTGTCGGACGCACCGGCCGCCGATGTGCCCGGCGTGCGGTCGAAGCACACCGCGAATGCGATGAAGAGCATCGAGGATGTCCAGTCCTCGATGCGTCCAGAAGCGGGAAAACAGTCCCTGTCCACTGCGCGCATCGACGTGGTGTCGGAACGGAGTTTCCCCGCACCGCCGCAAAGTCCCATCAGCCAGGCAGCCCTCAATGTGATCAACGCCATAGCCGCCGACGCCGGGCCGCAAAAGGCGCTTTCAGCCTCACCCACGACCACCCATCTGGCCAGCTCTGTTGCCGTTCCGACACATGTGTTGAAGATCGAACTCCACCCCGCCGAACTTGGCATGGTGACGGCCAATCTTCGCCTCTCCGGGGAACAACTTTCGATTGAGCTGATGCCTGAAACGCATGACGCTTATCGTCGGCTGTCGGCCGACAGCGAGGCCATCGTCAAGTCACTGCGGGGGCTCGGCTTTGAGGTTGACAAGGTCACGATACTGCAACCTTCGGTAGCAGCTCCCGCTACAACCCGGACGGATGCAACCGCTCCTATGGCGGCGGCGACAGGCCGCGATCCAGCATCCTTTCAACCGGGGAATTCGGGCAGCGGCAATGGTGGAGCCGGCGGCCAGCAACCGGGCCAGCAATCCTCAGGGAAACGCAACGATGACGCGCAGGACTACGGCCGCGGCACTTCGCCTGCTCGCGAGCGCGCTGGCGGCGATATCTTTATCTAGCGCGGCAAACGCCGCCGCAGCTACGGCCAACCCCTGCGAGCCGGAGATCCTGCGCGCCGCCGATCGTTATGGCGTGCCCGCCGGCATCCTCTATGCCGTTGGCCTGACGGAGACCGGAAACAAGGGCAGCCTTCAACCCAATGCCTTGAATATAGAAGGAAAAGCAGTCTTTCCGAGGAGCCGGACCGAGGCCCTTGCCGCCTTCGCCAATGCCCGGCGCGAGGGCAAGACCCTGATCGATCTGGGCTGCATGCAGATCAATCACCACTATCACGCATCGCATTTTCGCAGCGTCGAGGACATGCTCGACCCACGCCAGAACGTCGACTATGCGGCGCGCTTCCTGGCCAGCCTTCATGCCCGTCACGAGACCTGGTCGATGGCCGTTGCCCGCTATCATGCCGGTCCCGACAACGACCCGGCGCAGAAGATCTATGTCTGCCGCGTCATTGCCAACATGGTCGCCACCGGCTTTGGAAAATGGACCGCGAACGCCCGCGGCTTCTGCAACCCGTAAGCGCATTTCCCGTTACTAATAGACCAACCGTACAACCCGAATTGTTGGTTTGACTTGATCATACCTTGCCGCCGAAAGCACATCTGGCCGCCCGCTAATGCAACCGGTACGATTCCAGACTCCCAAGAAACTAGCTACAAGAAATGACGGTTGTTCAGGATTCCCGCCAGCGGATACGCCTCTCTTCACGGGGCAAATGATTTGATTCGGAAGGCGGGGCCGATGATTGTGATCGTTGACGAGCGCGAGCTCGTAACAGAGGGATACAATTCACTTTTCGATCGTGAGGGCATCGCCTGTGCAGGCTTTGCGTCCGGCGAATTCGGTGAGTGGGTGAACTCGGCCGCGGACACCGATCTGCGCTCGGTCCGAGCCTTCCTCATCGGCGACTGCCGCGAAGGTTCCATCTCTCCCCGCCAGATCCGCGACCGCACCGGCGCTCCGGTCATTGCGCTCAGCGAACAGCATTCGCTGGAGAACACGCTGCGGTTGTTCGAGAGCGGCGTCGACGACGTCATTCGCAAGCCCGTCCATATCCGCGAGATTCTGGCCCGCATCACCGCCATCCGCCGCCGCGCCCAGGAAGACGTCGCCTACACCGAGATCGGCGCCATGCGCATCTTCATGGACGGCCGCGACCCCGAGATCGACGGTCAGCCCCTCCCCCTGCCGCGCCGCGAGCGCCGCATCCTCGAATATCTGGCGAGCAATCGGGGGCGCCGTGTCACCAAGACCCAGGTTTTCAATGCCATCTACGGCATCTTCGACGAAGAGGTCGAGGAGAACGTGGTGGAAAGCCACATCAGCAAACTGCGCAAGAAGCTGCGCGAGAAGCTGGGCACCGACCCGATCGATTCCAAGCGTTTCCTCGGCTACCGGCTCGTCTTCTGATGCAGCGCCGCGCCAGCCTCGCGCAAGAAAACATGCGTAGCCTCGTAGCCAGCAGCATGGACACAGCGGAGACGTTTCGATGAGCCTCTACGGAATGATGCGGACCGGCGTCTCCGGCATGAACGCCCAGGCAAACCGCCTGTCGACGGTCGCCGACAACATCGCCAATTCCGACACCACCGGCTACAAGCGGTCCTCCGCCGAATTCTCGACGCTGGTCATGCCGTCGACCGGCGGTGCCTATAATTCCGGCGGCGTCACCACGACGATCCGCCAGGCGGTCAGCGATCCGGGTGTGCTTCAGTACACGACCTCGGTTTCCGACCTTGCCGTCAGCGGCGATGGCTTCTTTGTCGTTCAGGATCCGAGCGGCACCCCCTACCTGACCCGGGCCGGCGCTTTCGTTCCCGACGGTCAAGGCAGACTGGTCAACTCGGCCGGCTTCCAGCTGATGGCGTACAGCTACGACAACGGCGTACCGGCAGCGACGGTCAATGGCTTCGAGGGGTTGGTCCCGGTTGTCATCTCCGACCAGGGAATGACCGCAACGCCGAGCACCGAGGGCAGCTATGCCGGCAACCTGCCGGCCGGCGCGACCCCGGTCGCCGCCGGCAATCTGCCCACCACCAATGCTGTCGGCGCGCAGTACACCTCGAAATCCTCGATGGTTGCCTACGACAATCTCGGCAACAAGAAGCTGCTCGACGTCTATTTCACCAACACCGGCGCCGGCACCTGGCAGGTCTCGGTCTTCGATCAGTCTCAGGCCACGGCCGGGACAGCATTCCCCTATACCGGCGGCGCGCTGGGCTCGGCCAACCTGACGTTCGACGCCACCACTGGCAAGCTCACCGGCGCCGTCGACAGCGTCTCCCTCACCGTGCCCAACGGCGCCGCCTTTTCGCTCAATCTGTCTGCGCTGACCCAGCTTGGCGCCGGCTTCACGGTTTCCGACGCCCAGGTCAACGGCAACGCGCCGAGCACCATCGACAAGGTTCAGATCAGCAAGGACGGCACCATCTACGCGCAGTACAAGGACGGCTCCACCAAGCCGCTCTACAAGATCCCGCTGGCTGACGTACAGAGCCCGGATCAGCTCACCGCGCTGCCTGGCAACGTCTATTCGCAGGGCACCGAGTCCGGCGCGGTTCGTGTCGGCTTTGCCAATGAAGGCAAGCTCGGCTCCATCATCTCCGGCGCGCTCGAGAATTCCAACGTCGACATCGCCGAAGAGCTGACCAACATGATCGCGGCGCAGCGCAGCTACACCGCCAATTCGAAAGTCTTCCAGACCGGTTCCGATCTGATGGACGTCCTTGTCAACCTGAAGAGATAAGACGGGCGTCGCCCGCGAAAGACCCGCATGTCACTGTCTACCGCATTGAGTATCGCCCAGTCGGCGCTTATGAACACCGCGCGACAGACCAGCGTTGTCTCGCGCAACGTGGCCGACGCCTCCAACCCGGACTATTCACGGCGTCAGGCCGTCGTCACCAGCACGGCGCCGGGCGCGCGTTCGGTCGATATCCAGCGCGCAGCCAACGAGCTTTTGTTTCGCCAGAATCTCGGCGCGCTGTCGGCCTGGAGCGGGCAGAACGCGCTCTACAGCGGCATGGATCAGCTGGGCGTTGCGGTCAATGGCGTCGACAATGCGTCCTCGCCCTCGACCGCGATCGCCAACCTGCAGCAGGCGCTGCAGCTCTACGCCACCTCGCCGTCGAACCAGAACCTCGGCGCCTCGGTCATCGACGCCGCCAAGCAGGTCGTGCGCTCGCTCAATGAGGGCTCCAAGGCAGTCCAGGATTTCCGCACCCAGACCGACGGCCAGATCGCCACCGCCGTCGATGACCTGAACTCGCTGCTCAGCCAGTTCCAGGATGCCAACACGGCGGTCATGTCCGGAACCCGTTCCGGCACCGACGTTTCCGATGCGCTCGACCAGCGCGACGCGCTTTTGAAGAAGATTTCGAACTATGTCCCGGTGTCGACCTTCACGCGAGGCGACAATGACATGGTCATCACCACCGGTGACGGCACGACTTTGTTCGAGACGATACCGCGCACGGTCACCTTCGCGGCGTCGGCAGGCTATACCGCGGGTGCCGCCGGCAATGCCGTTTACATCGACAACGTGCCGATCTCGGCGGGAGCCGGCGGCAACACCAGCGCCAGCGGCACGCTTGCCGGCCTGCTGCAATTGCGCGACGGCGTCGCCTCGACCATGCAGAGCCAGCTCGATGAGACCGCGCGTGGCCTGATCACCGCTTTTGCCGAGACCGCACCCTCGATGGCCAATGCCGCCGGCCTGTTCACCTGGTCGGGAGCGCCGGCCGTGCCGGCCGCCGGCACGCTGGTCACCGGCCTTGCCGCGTCCATCAGCGTCAATGCAGCGATGGACCCGAGCACCGGCGGCAACCCGACGCTGCTGCGCGACGGCGGTGCCAACGGTGCGGCCTATGTCGCCAACACGGGCGGCGGCGCGTCCTATTCCACCCTTCTGGTTGCCTATGGCGACCGGCTCGACCAGCCGATGACTTTCGACCCCGCCGCCGGCGTTTCGGCAACCTCCAGCGTATCCGACTACGCCGCCAGTTCGATCGGTTGGTTCGAGAGCGTGCGCCAGCAGGCTTCGACCGCCTCCGACGCCAAGGAAGCACTGGCATCGCGCAGCGCCGAGGCGCTGTCCAACGCGACCGGGGTCAATGTCGACCAGGAAATGTCGCTGCTGCTCGACCTCGAACACACCTACCAGGCATCAGCCCGGATGATGAAAACCGTCGACGACATGTTGACGGCCTTGCTCAACGCGGTGGGATAATTCCATGACTTCAGTCTCCTCGGCCGCAATCTCCAATGCCATGCGCTCCCAGCAGATGCGCATGCAGGCCGAACTCGTCAAAGCCACCAAAGAATCCTCGACGGGCCGGGTCGCTGACGTCGGCCTGGCTCTCGGTGGGCGCACCACCCAGGCCGTCACCTTCCAGCGCGATCTTGACCGGCTCAACGTCATCATCGATTCCAACGGCCTGGTCGGCGCCCGGCTTTCCTCGACGCAGACCTCGCTTGGTCAGCTCTCCACCGCCGCGCAGACCTTCCTGTCCGCCCTGACCACCGCTTCCTCGAGCGACTCGTCCAACAGCCTCACCCGGGACTCCGGCAAGGCGACCATCCAGCAGCTGACCTCGATCCTCAACACCAGCGTTAATGGTGAATATCTGTTTGCCGGCACCAACACAGACGTCAAGCCGATCAACGATTTCACCGCTGCCGGCTCTCCTGCCAAGGCTGCATTCGATACCGCTTTCCTCACCAATTTCGGTTTCACCCAGGACGACCCGGCAGCGGCCAACATCACGGCTGCCCAGATGGACGATTTCATCACCAATGATGTCGTGCCGCAGTTCACGGGCGCGGGTTGGCAAGGCAACTGGTCGAACGCCACCGACCAGCAGATCGTCAGCCGCATCGCACTCAACGAAACCACACCGACTTCGACCAGCGCCAACAGCGATGGCATTCAGAAACTCGCCATGGCGGCAGCCATGGTCAGCAGCCTGATGTCCAGCAACATCAGCCAGGCGGCGAAGAATACGGTTGTCAGCCGCTCGACCACATTGGTTGGCGAAGCGCTGAGCGGCATTGGCCAGCTTCAATCCGAGACCGGCATCGTCCAGAAGCGGGTTTCCGATGCCAACGATCGGATGAAAACGCAGGTCGACCTTTTCGAACGGCACATTCTCGATCTGGAAGCCGTCGATCCGGCGGCAGCCGCGACACGGGTCGCGGACCTGACACAGCACATCGAAACGTCTTTCGCGTTGACCGCACGCCTGCAGCAGCTCAGCCTGTTGAATTACCTGACCTGACAACGCTTAACGGAACGGTAGAGCCCCAACGATGTACCAATTCTCCTACGCCGACATCCAGAGCAACTCCGTTGCCGACGCGAAGGACCGTGAGCGGGAGCTTCTGACCCGCTCGATCGACATGCTGGCGGCGGCAGCAGCGGCCGGCCACGATTCGATGGAGGCGATCGAGGCGCTTCACTTCACCAACCGCGTCTGGACCGCCTTCGTCGAGGATCTTGGCTCCAGCGACAACGCCCTGCCCAAGGAACTGCGCGCCAACCTCATTTCCATCGGCCTGTGGCTGCTGCGCGAGGCGGAGGACATCCGTCAGGGCCGCACCAACAATTTCGAAGGGTTGATCGAGGTGTCCCAGATCATCAGGGACGGCATTCAATGACCAACACGCTGAAGATATCGCTGAAGCCGAACGAAAAGATCTACATCAACGGCGCCGTCATCCGGGTCGACCGCAAGGTCACCGTCGAATTGATGAACGACGTCCAGTTCCTGCTCGAAAGCCACGTGATTCAGGCCGACGATGCCTCGACGCCGCTCAAGCAGCTTTATTTCATCCTGCAGGTCATGCTGATGAACCCGGCCGGCGCCGCCGCCGCACGCGACATGTTCCGCCGTTCGCTGCCGCTGCTTCTGGCAAGCTTCGAGGACACCCAGATCTGCAGCGCGCTGAAACAGATCGACCGCATGGTCGGCGAGGATCATATCTACGAGGCGCTGAAGGCGATCCGCGCGCTTTATCCGCTCGAACGCCGCGCGCTGGGTGGTAATGACGATGTTTCGGGTGCCGAGCGCCCGTTGGCTGTGGGAGCACGATACTGATGAACGTGGACATGACGACGACGATTCCGACCGGCGCCAATCAGGCCACGGCGTCGACCTCGAAGACAGCGGTCGACTACCAGTCGTTCCTGAAGCTTCTGATCGCCGAGATGAAGAACCAGGATCCAACCAAGCCGATGGATTCGACGCAATATGTCGCCCAGCTCGCCACCTTCTCTCAGGTCGAGCAATCGGTGCAGACCAACACCAAGCTCAATCAGATCATGCAGTCCTCGGCGCTGTCGCAGGCCGACGCACTGATCGGGCGCTCGATAACCTCCGCCGACGGCCTGACGACAGGCACCGTGGCTTCGGTGCGCCTCGCCAGCAACGGTCTCATCGCCGTGCTGCAGAACGGCACCGAAGTCGCGGTCGGTCCGGGAGTTTCGGTCAAGGCAGCAAGCTGACGCTTTCGGCAGAGAGCCAGTCCCATGAATGAGGCCGACGCTCTCGACATCGTCCAGTATGCGGTGTGGACGGTGCTCGTCGCGTCGGCTCCGGTGGTGCTGGTCGCCATGGTGGTCGGCATCGGCATCGCCCTCATCCAGGCGCTGACGCAGGTGCAGGAGATCACCTTGACCTTTGTGCCGAAAATCGTCGCCATCATGCTGGTGGTGGCGCTGACCGGCCCCTTCATCGGCAGCCAGATATCGGCCTTCACCAACGTCATCTTCGAGCGCATCCAGAACGGATTCTGAATCTGTTCCAGGATGGTGTGCCGCGGCATGCCGTTCGCAATTGTCTGAAGACAGAGCCGCCGATCCCCGCGGCACCTCCGGACCCACGGCGGACAAGGCCTGGACCGCCTCTATCCCATTGTTGGACCATGAGCTTTTTTGCCCTTTGCGGCGCCATGCCCTACTTTCGGCAAACGGTCTGCGCAAACGGATTGTCTGACGAGCAGGCACGACATGGCAGGAACCCCAAATGATTGACGAAAAGCCGGACAGCGAGAGCGTCTCGGCGCTGGCGCCCTTCCGTCACGGCATTTTCCGCGCCGTATGGGGCGCAAGTCTCGTCTCGAATTTCGGTGGCCTGATCCAGGGTGTCGGCGCCGCCTGGATGATGACCACGATCGCCACCTCGCCCTATCAGGTGGCCCTGGTCCAGGCTTCGACCACCTTGCCGATCATGCTGTTTGCACTCGTAGCCGGCGCCATCGCCGACAGTTTCGACCGGCGCAAGGTGATGCTGGTCGCCCAGACCTTCATGCTGGTGGTGTCGGTGCTCCTGACCGTGTTCACTTATTCCGGCCTGATCACGCCATGGACGCTGCTTGCCTTCACCTTCCTGATCGACAGCGGCACCGCGCTCAACAGCCCGTCATGGCAAGCCTCCGTCGGCGATATCGTACCCCGCAACAAGGTGCCGGCGGCCGTCGCCCTCAATTCGATGGGCTTTAACCTGACGCGCAGCGTCGGTCCGGCGATCGGCGGCATCATTGTCGCCGCGGCCGGTGCGGCGGCCGCCTTCGCGGCGAACGCGGTGAGCTATATCGGCCTGATCGTCGTGCTGGCGCGCTGGAAGCCGGACGTGCCCATGTCGACCTTGCCGCGCGAGTCGCTGGGGGCCGCCATGGGCGCCGGCCTGCGCTATGTCGCCATGTCGCCCAACATCGGCAAGGTGCTGGTCAGGGGAGCTGCGTTCGGCTTCAGTGCAGGCGCTGTGCTTGCGTTGCTGCCTCTGGTGGCGCGCGATGTCGTCAAGGGCGATGCGCTGACCTATGGCATCATGCTCGGCGCCTTCGGCATCGGCGCGGTCGGCGGCGCCTTGATCAGCGTCAGGCTGCGGCAGTTGCTGTCTAGCGAGACGATGGTGCGCTGTGCTTTTGCCGGCTTCGCTGTCTGCGCCTTCAATGCCGCCGTCAGCCAGCATGCCTGGCAGACGTCGCTCGGCCTGCTTGTCGGCGGCGCCTGCTGGGTGATCGCGCTTTCGCATTTCAACGTCACGGTGCAGATGGCGACGCCGCGCTGGGTGGTCGGCCGGGTGCTGTCGGTCTACCAGACCGCGACTTTCGGCGGCATCGCGCTCGGCAGCTGGATCTGGGGTGTCGTCGCCGATGCGCACGGCGCCGAAACCGCGCTGATCGCAGCCAGCGTCGCCATGCTGGCCGGCGGCGCCATCGGCCTTTTGCTCCCGCTGCCGCAACAGCAGGTGCTCAACCTCGACCCGCTCAATCGCTTCAAGGAACCGCACCTTGCGCTTGACCTGAAGCCGCGCAGTGGTCCCATCGCCATCATGATCGAGTATGTGATCCGGCACGAGGACGAACCGGAGTTCCTCGCCATCATGGCCGAACGCGGCCGCATCCGCCGTCGTGACGGCGCCCGCAACTGGACGCTGGCACGCGATCTCGAGAATCCCACCGTATGGATCGAGCATTATCACACGCCGACCTGGATCGAATATATCAGGCACAATGGACGCATCACCCATGCCGACGCCGTCATCGGCGAACGCGTGCGGGCCCTGCACAGCGGCGACGAACCGCCGCGCGTGCGGCGTATGATCGAGCGTCCGACCACCGCCGGCACGGCGCTTGTGATGGCCAAGGGACCGATCGAGCACTAGGCTCCGCAACCACTGTGACAGGCATCCGGCTTGGCCTTCGTTACCCCTCGCCCGACAGGTCGCGGCGCGCCTTGTCGAGTTCCTCGGCATAGCGCCGCATCAGATGGCCTTCGGTCAACAGGCCCAGCACGATGTGGTCGGTGAAATCCTCGACGACAGCGAGTTCTTCGGCGCCGGCGCGCTGGAATGTTTCCGCGGCGGCCTGCACGTTCATGCTCGGCACCAGCACCGCGTCCTTGGATTTGGCAAGATCGCGCACCGGGACCTCGCCGCCGGAAGGATCGCTGTGCAGTTCGGCTACGATCAGCACGCCGACATAGTGGTCGCCCGCGTCGACGGCGATGACGCGCTGGGCAGAGCCGAGCGGCACTTGCTTGCGGAAGGCTGCCAGCGTCGTCGAGGCATAGATGGTCTTGATGTCCTTGCGCATCATCGAGCCGACTGTGAGGCTGCGCATCCAGCCAACATCGTGGGCGCTGCGGATGGTCTCGCCGCGCAAATGGAAGCGCCATGTCGAGAACGAGTAGCCGAAGGTCTCGCGCACCAGGATCGCCGACATGATCGAGGCCGCCAGCACAACGCCGGTCAGCGTCAGGTCGCGGGTCGATTCCAGCGCCAGGAAGGTCATCGTCAGCGGACCGCCGACGACACCGACTGCGAGCGACGTCATGCCGACGACGGCGGCAACGGCAGGGTCGATGCCGGTTGCCGGCGAGACGACAATCATCACATCCGCGAATGCCTTGCCGAGCAGCGCGCCGAGGAACAGCGAGGCGAAGAACAATCCGCCGCGAAAACCCGACCCCAGCGACACCGCCGACGCCGTCAGCTTGAGCACGAAGACGCTCGCCACCACGGCCAGCCCGTAATTCATCGAGAATTCGCGATGCAGCGCGCCATGGCCGCTGGACAGCACTTGCGGGGTGATAAGACCCAGCAGCCCGACGATGACGCCACCGATGACGGGGCGCAGCGCCGCATCGATCGACAGTCTGGCAAAACCGCGCTCGATCAGTGTCACCAGATGCATGATGGCGATCGAGGCGGCACCGCCGAGCAGGCCGAGCAGCAGGAACGGCACATACTGGCTGGCGGTGAGCGCCGGCAGGCCCGAAAGCTCGAGCGGAAACGGCACGCCGCCGAACATTTCGGCGGTCAGCGAGGCGCAGATCGCGGCTGTCAAGACCGGCGCGACATTGGCGACAGAGTAGATGCCGATGACCAATTCGAAGCCGTAGAAGGCGCCGGTCAGCGGTGCATCGAAGGCGGCGGCGATGGCGCCGGCCGCACCACAGCCGACCAGGATGCGGACATCGTTGCGGCGCAGCCTGAAGATGCCCGCCAGCCGCGATGCCAGCCCGGAGCCAACCTGCGTATAGCCGGCTTCCAGCCCGACCGAGGCGCCAAAACCGCTGGAGATCATCGTCTGGCCGGCGATGATGAAGGTGTCGGTCAGCGACATGCGCCCGCCATAGAGCGCATTGGCTTCGATCGGGTCGATCGGCGTGCGGAATTTCCGTATCCTGAGCCTGACCACCGTCAGCCCCAGCAGCATGCCGCCGATCGCCGGTATCAGCGCCTGCATCGGATTGGCGAGCGAGAACATGCCGGAAAGCCGGCCGCCTGGCTGAACGCCGAACAGCAGCCCGTGCAGGTCCTGCACGATCTGGCTCATCGCCGTGACCAATATGCCAGCCATCACGCCTACGACACCTGCGAGGATGACCACCACGATGCCGCGTGCCTCGAGCAGAGGCAACGACCTGACCAGCACCGCGCGCAGCCGGCGGGCGTAGACTTCGCTGTGGTTTCTGGAAAGCACCGGGGCGGCTCGCCGATATCGAAAGGCAGTGGAAAGCCAGCCTGATACGCCCGGCGGCACGGCATGGCAACCACAATGCCGACAGACACCACATTGGCGACAGCGGGCGCGATATCGATCGGCCGATGGACCGTTCAGGTCGGCATGGGCTCGCCGGCTTCATAGAGCACGAGGTTGCGCTCGCCTATGCCAAGCGCCGGCCAGCTCGCACGCCAGTCCGCAATGTGCGGCGAGGCGAAATGCGCGTCGAGCGCTGCCCTGTCGCTCCAGACTTCCGTGACCGGATGAGCCCGGCATCGAAAACATCCTGCGCATAGGAATATTGGATGCAGCCGAACTCGGTGCGGCTGCCGGAAACCATGCGCTCCATTGCGGGCTTGGCTTCCTCCAATTTGTTTGGCGGCAAGCGGATGGTGCCGATGATCAGAAGCACGGGTTTTCCCTTCTCTACAAGGCCGACCGACACGGCGACCTGCGCATGATCGTCCGAACTAGCCAGTCTCCCACCCTCGCGCAAGCTTGGCGGGCTACCCTCACAGGGCTGTCGCGCGCTCGGCAGTCTATGGGGTTTGAGGACGATATGGCGATCAGCGAAAGCATTCAGCCCGGCGCGGTGGCCAAGAACGGCCGCGACGTCTTCTTCGCCATCGGCATCGTCATCATCCTGGCCGTGCTGTTCCTGCCGATTCCGGCCTTTCTCATCGACATCGGCCTCGCCTTCTCGATCGCACTTTCGGTGCTGATCCTGATGGTGGCGCTGTGGATCCAGCGGCCGCTCGATTTCTCGTCGTTCCCGACCGTGCTGCTCATCGCCACCATGCTGCGGCTGTCGCTCAACATCGCCACCACGCGCATGATCCTGTCGCATGGCAATGAGGGCACGCATGCCGCCGGCTATGTCATCGCCGGCTTCTCCAAGCTGGTGATGGCCAGCGACTTCGTCATCGGCCTGATCGTCTTCATGATCCTGATCGTGGTGAACTTCATCGTCATCACCAAGGGCGCCACCCGTATCGCCGAAGTCGGCGCCCGCTTCACCCTCGACGCCATCCCAGGCAAGCAGATGTCGATCGACGCCGACCTGTCGGCCGGCATGATCGACGACAAGACAGCGCAGCTGCGCCGCCGTGAACTGGAAGAAGAATCTTCTTTCTTCGGCTCGATGGACGGCGCCTCGAAGTTCGTGCGCGGCGATGCCATCGCCGGCCTCATCATCACCGCCATCAACATCGTCGGCGGCATCGCCATCGGCTACATCAGGCACGGTATGGGCATGGGCGAAGCCGCCGACGTGTTCATCAAGCTGTCGGTCGGCGACGGCCTCGTCACCCAGATCCCGGCCCTGATCGTGTCGCTCGCCGCCGGCCTGCTCGTCTCCAAGGGCGGCACGCGCGGCTCGACCAACCAGGCGGTGTTCGGCCAGCTCGGCGCCCACCCGCGCGCCCTCTATGTCGCGGCATCGCTGCTGGTGCTGCTCGGCCTGATGCCCGGCCTGCCGCTGTTCCCGTTCTTTGCGCTGGCCGCCGGCATGGCCGGCCTCGGCTACGTCATCCCGATGCGCGCCAACCGCGCCGTCGCCGAAGCCGAGGCGATCAAGGACCAGGAAAAGGCGACTAAGGTCGAGGAGGAGAAGAACTCGGTCAAGGCCTCGCTCGCCACCGCCGAGATCGAGCTTTTGATAGGCAAGCAGCTGTCGACAAGGCTGCTGACGTCGCATCAGGAACTGGTTTTCCGCATGGGCAAGATGCGCAAGAAATTCGCCACCCAATATGGCTTCGTGGTGCCGGAGGTGCGCGTCGCCGACGATTTCGCCATCCCGCCGAAGAGCTACCAGATCAAGGTGCACGGCACCGTGGTGGCCGAGTATCAGATGCGCGTCGGCGAGATCATGGTGCTGCTCGGCAACCGCGACATACCCGAGATACCGGGCGAGGAAATCCGCGAGCCGGCCTTCGGCATGCGCGCCTATTCCGTGGTCGAAGCCTTCGCCGAGGATCTGAAGCGCGAGAACTACACCTTCGCCGACAACATGTCGGTGCTGCTCACCCATCTCTCCGAGGTCATCCGCAACAACCTGCCGCAGCTTCTGTCCTACAAGGACATGAAGGCGCTGCTCGAACGCCAGGACCAGGAGTACCGCAAGCTCGCCGACGAGATCTGCACCACGCACATCTCCTATCCCGGCCTGCAGGCGGTGCTGAAGCTGCTGCTGGCCGAACGCGTCTCGATCCGCAATCTGCACCTGATCATCGAGGCGATCGCCGAGATCGCGCCGCATGTGCGCCGCACCGAGCAGATCGTCGAGCATGTCCGCATCCGCATGGCCCAGCAGATCTGCGGCGACCTGTCCGAGGGCGGCGTGCTGAAGGTGCTGCGCCTCGGCAACCGCTGGGACCTCGCCTTCCACCAGAGCCTCAAGCGCGACGCCAAGGGCGAGGTGCGCGAATTCGACATCGACCCGCGCCAGCTCGAGGAGTTCGGCCAGGACGCGACCAAGGCGATCAAGAAATATCTGGAAGCCGGCGAGCGTTTCGTCCTCGTCACCGCGCCCGACGCCCGCCCCTATGTGCGCATGATCATCGAGCGCCTGTTCACCACGCTGCCGGTGCTCAGCCATGTTGAAATCGCCAAGGGCGTCGAGATCAAGGTGCTCGGAACCATATCGTGAGCGTGCTGTCGCAAGGCGTCGTCATCGCGGCATTCCTGGCTTTCTGCCGCATCGGCGCCTGTTTCATGCTGATGCCGGGCCTCTCCAGCGCCCGCGTCCCGGTCCAGGTCAGGCTGTTCGTGGCGGTCGCCGCCACCGGCGGCCTGCTCGCCTTCCTGTGGGACAAGATCTTTCCTTTCGTCGACCCGCGCCCCCAGATCCTGGTGCCGATGATCATCTCGGAACTTCTGGTCGGCGGCCTGATCGGCGCCATGACCAGGCTCTACATGGAAGCCCTGCGCTTCATGGGCTCGGCCATCGCCATGCTGGTGGGCTATGGCGGCAGCGGCGGACCGGCGATCGAGGAGCCCGAACCCCAGGCAGCCCTTGCCGCCATCATCTCGTTCTCGGCGCTTTTGATGCTGTTCGTCTTCGATTTCGACCACGAAATAATACGCGCGCTGGTTTCCTCCTACACGGTCGCGCCGGTCAACATCTTCTTCAACCCGCAGGCAGCCCTTGTCGATGTCACCGACACGGTGTCGGACACCTTCTTCCTGGTCATCCGCCTCGGCAGCCCGTTCGTCGCCTATGCCATTCTCGTCAATCTGACGATCGGCTTCGTCAACAAGCTGACCCCGCAGATCCCCATCTATTTCATCTCCCAGCCCTTCATCATCGCCGGCGGCATGATCATCTTCTATTTCGCCGTCGGCACCATGCTGTCGCTGTTCGTCGACGGCTTCGTCGACCTGACATTGGCGAGGTAGAAATGAGCACGCGCAAGGACCGCCTCAAGAAGCTGGTCAAGGTGCAGGAACAGCTGAAGGCGCTGCACGAAACCCGCCACGCCACCTTCCTTGCGGCGGCCAGTACCGCCGAGGCCGAGGCCAAGGAACTGGTCGGCCATTTCGACCAGGCCGATTCGCTCTCCGCCCTGTTTCCCGATCTCTACCATCGCCGCATTGCCCAGGCGGTGGTGCGCCAGGAGGCGAACCTGGCGAGCGCCAGGCAGGAAGCCAACCTCATCGCCGCGGCGACCGCCCGCACCAACATGGTCGAGCGCGCCTACAAGGACGTACGCAACCGCGACGAACGCGAACGCTCCGACCGCGAGCGGCTCGATATCATCGCGCAGAAGCAGGGCGAGGAGTAGCTGGGAGGATTGTGTGGCGCGAAGCGGACCCTCCAAGGTTCGGCCTTCCCGTAAACGCTTTACAGCCCGGTTTGGTAGCGCTACCGTTTGGCCTAGCGTGAGCCTGGGAGGAGCCAGGGCTGTCGCTGGCGGAAGCGTTTGTTCCTTCGACGACGTCGCAGGAATTGTTGGGAGGACCGATGGCGTCTGTCGCAATTGGCGAAGTCTATAAATCATTCGGCGCTGTCGAGATCCTGCACGGGGTCAGCGTGAACATCGAGGACGGCGAGTTCGTCACTCTGGTCGGACCGTCGGGCTGCGGAAAATCAACCCTTCTCAGAATGATCGCCGGCCTGGAAAAGATTTCACGCGGCCAGATCGCGATTGGCGAACGTGTCGTCAACAACGTTGCGCCCAAGGAGCGCGACGTCGCCATGGTCTTCCAGAACTATGCGCTCTATCCACACATGACCGTCGCCGAGAACATGGCGTTCTCGCTGATGCTCAAAGGAGTTTCCAAGCCGGAGAGCGATGCCGGCGTGCGCCGCGCAGCCGAAATCCTTGGGCTGGTGCCGTTGCTGGCGCGCTATCCTCGGCAGCTTTCCGGCGGCCAGCGCCAGCGCGTCGCAATGGGCCGCGCGATCGTGCGTGATCCGGCGGTGTTTCTCTTCGACGAACCGCTGTCCAATCTCGACGCCAAACTTAGGGTGCAGATGCGCGCCGAGATCAAGGAACTGCACCAGCGCCTCAAGACCACGACAGTCTACGTCACTCACGATCAGATCGAAGCCATGACTATGGCTGACAAGATCGTGGTCATGCATGACGGCATCGTCGAGCAGATAGGGCCGCCGCTGGAACTTTATGACCGGCCGAACAATCTTTTTGTCGCCAGCTTTATCGGCTCGCCGGCCATGAATTTGCTGAGGGGCGAGATCGCTTCCGACGGCTCACCCTCGTTCCGCGGCGCCGGGGGGATTTCAGTGCCGTTGGCCTCGGCACTTTCCATCCGCAACGGCGAGCCTGTGGTGCTGGGAATAAGGCCCGAGCATTTGCGGCTGTCCGACGAGCAGGGCATTCCGGTCACCGTCGCGGTGGTTGAACCAACCGGGTCCGAAGTGCAGCTCATCGGCAGGACAGCCGGCGGCGAAGAGATCGTCGCGAATTTCCGGGAACGACATTCCTTCACGCCGGGCGAAACCATCCGGCTTACGGCCGAGCCCAGCCTCATTCATCTCTTTCACGCAGAAACCGGACAGAGATTCCAAACACGTACCGATCAGTAGGACCATAGGCAAGGACAACAAACAGGAGGAAACGAGCATGAAGTTCACCAGACGCGACGTGATCCGCACCACCGCCGGCGCGGCGGCGGGTGCCTTGGGAAGTCGGTTCATCAGCTCTCCGGCCCTTGCCCAGGACGGACTGAAATACAAACCCGAGGATGGCGCCAAGCTTAGACTGCTGCGCTGGTCGCCTTTCGTCCAGGGCGACGAGGACCAATGGCTGGCCAACACCAAGCGCTTCATCGAAGCGACCGGTGTCGAGGTTCGCGTCGACAAGGAAAGCTGGGAGGACATTCGTCCCAAGGCGGCGGTCGCCGCCAATGTCGGGTCCGGCCCCGACCTGATGTTCGTCTGGTTCGATGACCCGCACCAATATCCCGACAAGCTGCACGACGTGAGCGAACTGGGTGAGTATCTAGGCGCGAAATACGGTGGCTGGCACGAGGGACCTAAGCAATATGCGACACGCGCCGGGAAGTTCGTCGGCCTGCCCCTGGCCACGATCGGCAATGCCATCGTCTATCGGGAAAGCTGGGTGAAAGAGGCCGGCTTTTCGGAGTTTCCCAAGGATACGAAAGGCTTCCTGGAACTTTGCAAGGCCTTGCAAGCGAAGGGACATCCGGCCGGCTTCACGCATGGCCATGGCGTCGGCGACGGCAACAACTATGCTCATTGGCTGCTGTGGAGCCATGGCGGCCAGATGGTCGACGAGAGTGGCAAGGTAACGATCAACAGCCCCGAGACCCTCAAGGCGATCGAATACGCGCAGGAGCTCTACAAGACCTTCATTCCAGGCACCGAAAGCTGGCTCGACGTCAACAACAACCGCGCCTTCCTGGCCGGCGAACTGGGGGTGATCGCCAATGGAATTTCCGCCTACAACACGGCCAAGATCAACAAGGACAAAGATCCAAAGCTGGCTGAAATCGCCAAGGACATACGCACGACCAACCTGCCCATCGGTCCTGTCGGCAAATCCGTCGAATTGTTCCAGGTGACCACGGCTGTCATCTTCAATTACACGCCCTACCCCAACGCGGCTAAGGCGTATTTGCAGTTCATGTTCGAGGAACCGCAAATGAAGGACTGGATCACCTCCTCGGCCGGATATTGCTGCCAGACACTGAAGGCATTCGACAACAACCCCGTATGGACCGCCGATCCCAACAACGCCGCTTACGCCAAGGCTTCGGCTACTCTGCGGCCTAACGGCTATGCCGGGCCGCTCGGCTATGCCTCGGCGGCAACCATGGCCGACTACGTGCTGGTCGACATGTTCGCCAAAGCGGTGACCGGCCAGGCGACGCCGCAAGAGGCAATGGAAGAGGCCGAGAAGCGGGCAAATCGCTATTATCGCGTTTGAGCCTGCTCAGCCGGGCAGCGCGGCTGCCCGGCTGGCTTCGGATTGCGTCGCGGCCGATCCGGCCTATCAATGAGACCTCAGCAGGAGCCAACCCATGGCCGTGCCGTCAGCTGCTATCCAGCCGCGATCTTCGATCTTCTCACGGATTCTGTCGCGCTGGAGCGAAAGTCGGAACGCACTTGGCTTCGGCTTCATGCTTCCGGCGGCTGCACTGCTGCTTGTCTTCCTGACCTATCCGCTGGGGCTTGGCGTCTGGCTCGGCTTCACCGATGCCCGCATCGGCCGCCCCGGCATCTTCATCGGCATCGAAAACTATGAATATCTGTGGAGCGACGCCGTCTTCTGGCTCTCCGTCTTCAACACCTTGCTCTATACGATCAGCGCTTCGATCCTCAAATTCGCGCTCGGCCTCTGGCTAGCGCTCCTCCTCAACCAGAACCTTCCCTTCAAATCGTTCTTCCGTGCGATTGTCCTGCTGCCGTGGGTGGTGCCGACGGTGCTCTCGGCCATCGCCTTCTGGTGGATCTACGATTCGCAGTTCTCCATCCTGTCGTGGGCGCTCATGGAAATGGGACTGATCGATCACCGCATCAATTTCCTTGGCGATCCGGAGAACGCACGCGCCTCGGTGATCGCTGCCAATGTCTGGCGCGGCATTCCTTTCGTGGCCATCACGCTGCTGGCCGGCCTGCAGACGATTCCCCAATCGCTTTACGAGGCCGCGACGCTCGACGGCGCCAGCCGTTGGCAGTTGTTCCGCTATGTGACGCTGCCGCTGCTGACGCCGATCATCGCCATCACCATGACCTTTTCGGTCCTGTTCACCTTCACCGATTTCCAGCTGATCTATGTGCTGACTCGCGGCGGGCCGGTGAATGCCACCCATCTGATGGCAACGCTCTCGTTCCAGCGCGGCATTTCCGGCGGCCAGCTTGGCGAGGGAGCCGCGATCGCGGTGGCGATGATCCCATTCCTGCTAGCGGCGATCCTTTTCAGCTATTTCGGCTTGCAACGTCGTAAATGGCAGCAGGGCGGTGGAGACTGACATGGCCGCGATCGAAACGAACAATCGTCCGAACACGGATGAAGGCGGCATGGGCTATCTCCAGAGCCTGCCCCGGCGCGTGGTGACCGTTTATCTGCCGCTCCTGATCTTCGTCATCGTGCTGCTGTTCCCGTTCTACTGGATGACGATCACGGCGGTGAAACCCAATCTCGAGATGACGGATTATGCCAATTTCAATCCGTTCTGGGTCGTCCATCCGACACTCGAGCATATTCGGTATCTGCTCTTCGACACATCCTATCCGGGCTGGCTTCTCAACACGATCATCATCTCGACCGCCGCAACTTTCCTGTCGCTGCTGGCGGCGGTTTTCGCTGCCTATGCGATCGAACGCTTGAGGTTTTCCGGGGCGCGGCAGGTCGGCTTGGCGATCTTCCTGGCCTATCTCGTGCCGCCCTCGATTCTGTTCATTCCCCTGTCGGTGATGGTTTTCAACCTCGGCCTTTACGATACGCCGTTCGCGCTGATCCTCACCTATCCGACGTTCCTCATTCCATTCTGCACGTGGCTCTTGATGGGCTACTTCCGCTCGATCCCTTTCGAACTGGAAGAATGCGCGCTGATCGACGGCGCCAGCCGCTGGCAAATCCTGACCAAGATAGTTCTGCCGCTGTCGGTGCCTGGCCTGATTTCCGCCGGCATCTTCGCTTTCACCCTGTCATGGAACGAATTCATCTACGCTTTGACTTTTATCCAGTCGTCCGAAAACAAGACCGTGCCGGTCGGCGTGCTTACCGAGCTCGTACGTTCGGACGTCTATGAATGGGGAGCCCTGATGGCAGGCGCGCTGATCGGCTCCCTGCCGGTGGTGGTGCTCTATTCATTCTTTGTCGAGCACTACGTCTCCTCGATGACGGGCGCGGTCAAGGAGTGAAGCTGAGGCGGAAATCGACGATGGAAAAAACTGCCCGACAACGCATGGCGCGAAGCCGGCAGCTTCGATCCGATCCCCGCACTTCCGCTCCCTCTCCTTCCCGCAAGCCTGCCACAAGCTTGTTGAGGCATGGTCTGGCTAAGGAAAACCGGTAAAAGGCGGACTTTCTTGGCGATTTCTCCACCCAGCGACATCGTTATGGATGTGGCCCGAGCCGTCGACCCGGCGGATATCGAGACCGCCCGCGCCGCGCTGGCAAAGCGGGCCGGCGGCGCTGCGGGCACGTTTTCACTCGACACCGCCGCTTCGGTCGATGCCGGCTCGATCCTGTCGCGCGCCACCGCCGACAAGGCCGCCGCTGCAACCGACCCGGCCAACAAATTCAAGAAGTTCGAGGCGATGGTGCTGCAGACCTTCATCCAGAACATGCTGCCAAAGGATACCGAGGGCGTCTACGGCAAGGGCCTGGCCGGCGACATGTGGAAATCGCAGCTTGCCGAGCGGGTCGCGGACGTGATGGCCGAACGCGGTGGCATCGGCATCGCCAAGTCGATGCTTGCCGACCACTATCTCGAAGGCAAGCGCGTGGTTCCGGTCGGTCCGGTTTCGGGCGGGTTGGAAAAGACCGAGATCGACCAGCAAAACAGCCTGTCGACCTCGCTGGTCCACCAATTACAGCGCAAGGCTGCGGGGTCGATGACCGGTGACGAGACGATCATAAAAACAAACATCAAGATCTAAACTGGGAAACGCCATGGCCGACTTTTCGGAATCCACCCCCAACCTGCCAGTACGCACGACGGCGTCGGAAGCGCCGATCCCGTTCGCGCGGCCCGGCAACCTCGCCGCCATCATCGGTCGCATCGAGGAAGTGGTCGAGGAAGAGACCGCCGGTATCCGCAACGCGACCAACTATGATCTCAAGGCGTCGAACGCCCGCAAGAGCCGCTACCTCTACGAGTTGACCCGCGCCATGAAGGGCGGCAGCGAAGCCGAATTCCTCGAACAGCACCGCGAGGGCCTGACCCGGCTGCGCCAGAAGCTGGCGAAGAACGAAGCGGCGATCCTGGCGCATCTCAGCGCGGTCAACGAAGTCGCCAGCCTGCTGCGGCACGCCATCCAGCGCGCCGAGACCGACGGCACCTACTCCGCCGGCGAGTTCGGCTGGATGAAGGCATGATGCCGAACACGAGCGACACTTCGGAGATACTGCCGAAGCAACGGCGCAGTGCCGCGTCGCCTTCGCAAGGGACGGATCAAGGGACTGACAAGAGCCGATGATCAAGGTCATCGCCATCGCCGTCTGGATTTGCGCCGCAACCCTCGGCGCCGTGTTCTATTCTTTCCAGGCGGCCGGCGAGCGCGGTGTCGGCGAAACGCCGAAGCCGATGCTGGGCGGTCTCGACTACGTCAAGACCGACATCATTTCGGTGCCGCTGATCCGCGATTCTGAGATCGGCGGCTATTTCCTGACCAAGCTCGTCTACACCGTCGAACCCGAGCAGATAAAGAAGCTGTCCATTCCGGCCGAAGCGCTGATCACCGACCAGGTCTATTCCTACCTCTATTCCAATCCGCAGATCGACTTCACCAACAAGGCGACCATCGATCTCGATGCCTTCCGCGCCGCAATCCGCGATACCGTCAACGCGCGTGTCGGCGCGCCTTTGGTGCATGAGGTTCTGATCGACCAGGTCAATTTCCTGTCGAAGGACGAAATCCGCGACAACTGGCTGCGCCGCAAGAAAAGCGAAACGGCGACCGAAATGACCAAGGCGTTCAAGGAACACTGAGTTGCCCTGCTCACAGGCCTGGTCACATCGAGCCTCGCCTGCCGCAAGGGCAGGAACCAGCCACCCGAATCCGCGTTGACGTAAACGTCAACCCAAAGCTATATGCGGCAGCGACCGTGATCGCGAAACCGCGGCATGGGCTTCGGCTGGATCGAAGCGCCGTTGCGAGACAGATGCAACCAGACAAGGAGAACAGCGTGAGCGTTCAGAAGATTGCCGAGAAGATCAAGTCGCGGGTGGCCAGCAGCGGGTTCGATCGTTCCGTGAAATTCGACACCGGCAGCGACGGCGTCATCGTCATCGACGGCGCAACCGTCTCGAACACCGATGCACCCACCGACTGCACCATCAAGCTCTCGCTCGACGATCTGGATTCGCTGATCGCTGGCGACCTGAACCCGACAATGGCGTTCATGACCGGCAAGATAAAGGTCGAAGGCGACATGACCGTCGCCATGGCGCTCAGCCAGCTGATCGGCTGAAGGCATCCAGCCGCCCAGGCGGCACCCACCAAGCGCAAAAACGCCGCCTTTTCGGGCGGCGTTTTTGCATGAAATGCTGCCGGCTTCGTGTCTCAGGCCGCCGATATCAGTTCCTGCGCCTTCAGCTTGCGGCCGGCCGCCTTCAGCGTGCCGTGCACGCCGTCAAGCGCGCCTTCCACCAGTTCCAGCGCCAGCAGGCGGTGCCGCTCATAGGGTCCTGGCATGGCAAGTGAACCGGTCTTCTCGGCCGAGAAGCCGAAGCGCGCGTAATAGGGCGCATCGCCGACCAAAAGGATAGCGGCATGGCCGAGACGCGCCGCTTCGGCGATGGCATGGCGCATCAGCGCCGAGCCGATGCCGGCATTCTTGAGCGACGGGTCGACGGCAAGCGGGCCAAGCAGCAGCGCGGCCGCACCGCCCTCGCCCAGCCTGACATCCCACAGCCGCACGGTGCCGGCCACGCCGCCCAAAGCATCGCGGGCGACGAAGGCCAGCCCTTCCGAGGGCCGCCGGCCACGCCGCAACTTCTCCGACGACTTTTTCCTGCGCTTCGGCCCCATGGCCCGATCGAGCAACGCCTCGCGCGCCGCAACATCGGCGGCGGCTTCGGCGACCATCCCAAAGGCCGGTGCGTGGCCCCCAATTTCAACTGGCATTTCCATTTCAAATGACATTTCCATTTCCGCAATCCCTGGCGAGCGGAGATCTGTTCCACAGGCGAGCCCGGGTGGACGACAGGCGCCCACCTGGGATGATCTGATCGGCTCTCTCAGCGCATTTTCAGGCGAAGTTGTGTCCGGTTCGCCGTCCGAAAATGCGCTGAGGAAGCGCCGTCAGATCACGTAGGATCGGAGAGGCTCGAAGCCGTTGAAGGCGACCGCCGAGTAGGTGGTCGTGTAGGCGCCGGTGCCTTCGATCAGCACCTCGTCGCCGATCGTCAGCGACAAAGGCAGCGGATAGGGCGTCTTCTCGTACATCACGTCGGCCGAATCGCAGGTCGGGCCGGCGAGCACGCAGGGCGCTGTCTCCGTGCCGTCATGCGCGGTGACGATCGGGTAGCGGATCGCCTCGTCCATCGTCTCGGCCAAGCCGCCGAACTTGCCGATGTCGAGGAACACCCAGCGCACATTGTCGTTGGCCGCTTTCTTCGAGATCAGCACGACTTCCGACTTGATGACGCCGGCATTGCCGACCATGCCACGGCCCGGCTCGATGATGGTCTCGGGAAGCGCATTGCCGAAATGCTTGCGCAGCGCCGAGAAGATCGCCTGGCCATAGGCCTGGGCGGCCGGCACGTCACGCAGATAGCGCGTCGGGAAACCACCGCCCATATTGACCATCTTCAAGACGATGCCTTCTTCGGCGAGCGTCGCGAACACCACCTTGGCGTCGGCCAGCGCACGGTCCCAGGCGGTCAGGTCGGTCTGCTGCGAGCCGACATGGAACGACACGCCATAGGCGTCGAGGCCGAGCCCCTTGGCATGGCGCAGCACGTCGACGGCCATCGCCGGCACGCAGCCGAACTTGCGCGACAGCGGCCATTCCGCGCCCTCGCCATCGGTCAGCACGCGGCAGAACACGCGCGCGCCTGGAGCGACGCGGGCGATCTTCTCGACCTCTTCGACGCAGTCGACCGCGAACAGGCGGATGCCGAGCTGGTAGGCGCGTGCGATGTCACGCTCCTTCTTGATGGTGTTGCCGAAGGAGATGCGGTCCGCCGGCGCACCAGCGTCCATCGCCATCTCGACTTCGGCAACGGAAGCGGTGTCGAAGGACGAGCCCATCGCAGCAAGCAGGCGCAGGATTTCCGGCGCCGGGTTTGCTTTCACAGCATAGTAGATCTTGGAATCAGGCAGCGCCTTCTCGAAGGCGCGGAAATTGTCGCGCACGACATCGAGGTCGACGACGAGGCAGGGGCCGGTCGGACGTCGGGTGGCGAGAAAGTCAAGAATGCGCTGGGTGGCCATCGGGGTCTCTCCATCAGCGCCTTTCGGCGCGCAATAAGGCTGCGGGACGCGGGCTGTCGGCCTCGCGAACTCGCGGTGGACAAAGGCGGGACGGAAATTCATGGAACCAGCCGGTGGAGACCCCGGAACCATGAAGCGCCGTCTCGCGGCGGTGAACCTTGGCCTTGCCCGGCCTCGGTTCGCTTTGTCTGCCTTGGCTTGGATGGGAGACCCGTCCGCACTGCCGGCAATGAAGGTGTGCCTCTTCAGTAACCCCGGTTTTTGGACAACCGGCAGAACACCAGAAAGGCCCGCACCGTCGTTGCTTCAAGGTGTCCTCGCGCTGGCGGTTGGCCGCTAGACCGACTGGAGGGGTTAGCTCCAGTTACCTTACCGATTTCCCTCACCATTCGAGGATCGGCGGACACCCACAGGCACGTGCGACTTTGGGCAAGCGCGATATAAGGGCGAAGACTTTCACAATCAATAAAAATCGTATCGCAGGTTGTAAAATTTCTGGCGTCGAACAATGTTGCGGCAACCGTATCCGGATATCGAACGATGACAGGCACGCACGGCCCTCTCAACGCCTTTCTCGATCTTCGCCAGATGCCAGTGGCACATGCCCAGCTAGGCCCGCTGGCCGGCCTGCGGCTGGCCGTCAAGGACATCTACGACGTCGCCGGCTACCGCACCGGTTGCGGCAATTTGCAAAAATTCGCCGAAAGCCACGCAGCTTCGCGCACCGCACCCGCCGTGCAGATGATCCTCGATGCCGGCGCACGCTTCGTCGGCAAGACGCAGACCGACGAGCTTGCCTTCGCGCTGTTCGGCCAGAATGCGCATTTCTCGTTTCCGGTGAACCCGGCGGCACCCGACCGCGTCACAGGCGGCTCCTCATCGGGATCGGCGGCGGCGGTGGCGGGCAGGCTGGCCGATATCGCCACCGGCTCCGACACCGGCGGCTCGATCCGCGCCCCGGCGAGCTTTTGCGGACTGATCGGGCTGCGCACCACGCATGGCCGCATTCCGCTCGACGGCACGATGAAGCTGGCGCCGAGCCTCGACACGTTCGGCTGGTTCGCCGATGACATCGAGACCTACGAAACCGTCGGCAAGCTGCTGCTCGGCCGCGATCCGCACCAGCATGTGTTGGACCGGCCGCTGGCACTGGATTGGCTGGATGGATTGGTCGCCCGCCCGGCGCTTGCCGAATATGGTGAAATGAAGGGGCTGGCGGGCAAGGTCTTCGGCGCGCCGATGACGCCGGGAGTGCGCTTCTCCTCATCTCCCGATGAACTCTACTGGTGCTTTCGCCGGCTGCAGGCCAGGGAGGCCTGGGCGGTGCATGGCGAATGGATCACCAGCGGCGAGCGCGGCCTTGGCCCCGGCGTCGAGGAGCGTTTCGGCTTTGGCCGCGCCGTCGACGACAAGACAGCCCAGGCCGAGAAGGTGCGACGTCTGACCTTTCGCGGCGAACTGAGCGCCCTGCTCGGCAAGAACGGCTTCCTTGTCCTGCCGACGGTGCCTGGTCCGGCACCTTACGTGGACAGCACGCCGGAGCAGTTCCAGGCCTATCGCGAACGGGCGCTCCAACTTCTGTGCCTGGCCGGCCTGTCCGGTTTTCCACAGATCACACTGCCCGTCGGCTCGGTCGCCGGCGCCCCGTTCGGCCTGTCGCTGCTTGGCCCTTCCGGCAGCGACATTGCCCTGATACGGCTCGGCCGGAAACTTCTCGACGCGGCACGAAAGGCCTGACCATGGACACACTGACGCGCATGCGTGCCTTCATCGACGTGGTCGAGGCCGAGGGCTTTTCGGCGGCGGCGCGCAAGATCGGCCGCTCCAAGGCCCTGCTGTCGAAATATGTGCGCGAGCTGGAGGACGAACTCGGCGCTTTGCTGCTCAACCGCACCACGCGCCAGTTCTCGATGACAGAGGCCGGCCACACCTATTACCGGCGCGCCTCGGAGATCGTGCGCGAGGTCGACAGCCTGGCCGACGCGGTGCGTGAATCCTCCGGTGACGTGCGCGGCCGGATCAAGCTGTCGGCGCCGCGCACCTTCGCCGATGCGCCGATCGGCCAGTCGCTGATCGACTTCGCCAAGCAGCATCCCGACATCGTCCTCGACATCCAGCTCGACGACCGCTTCGTCGATCTGGTCGAGGAGGGCTTCGACCTTGCGGTGCGCATCTCGCGGCTGGAGAACTCGTCGCTGATCGCCAGGCGGCTGGCGCCGTTTTCGATAAAGCTCTGCGCCTCCCCCGAACTGATCGCCAAGCATGGCATGCCGACACGGCCGCAGGATCTCAGCCGCATGCCTTGCATCGTCGACACCAATGGCCGCGGACTGAACAACTGGCCGTTCAAGGGCGACAATGGCGATCCGGTGAGCGTTTCGGTGTCCGGTCCGGTCGAGGTCAACAGCCCGATGACGGCGAGAGCCGCGGCCGTGGCGGGTCTCGGATTTACCGTCCTGCCGGATTTCATCGCCGCGCCCGACCTCGCGAGCGGCCGGCTGGTGGCGGTGATGGATGACCGTATCCTGTCGGGCGGCGGCATCTTCGCCGTCTACCCGCACCGTCGCTATCTGCCGGCGAAAGTCCGCGTCTTCGTCGACTTTTTGGTGCAGTGGTTCAGGACGCGCGAGGCTGGCTGACCGGCGTCAATAGTCTCGTGGTCCCAATTTCGCCCCCTTTCTGGTAACTCTCGGCAACTCTTCCGAGGCCTATGGACCGAGAATGAATCTGAAACGGCACGCAATCATGCTGGCTTCGGCCTTGGCGGCTACTTTTGCCGCCACTGGACCCGCTTACGTGCATCCGCATGTCTTCGCCGAGGCCCGCCTCGATGTGATCCTCTCCCCGGATCACCAAAGCGTGAAGGCTCTGCGTCATCTCTGGCGCTTCGACGATCTGTTTTCCTCGACCGTGATGATGGAGTTCGACAAGAACTCCGACCTGAAGCTCGACGACAAGGAGCTGAAGGAAGTCGCCGACACCGTTCATGCCTCGCTGGCCGAGTTCAATTACTTCCAGCTCGTCACCGTCGACGGCAAGGATGTGGCGATGACGCCGCCGCCGCATCTGATGGCCAATTTCGACAACGATCAGCTGATCATCCTTTTCGAGTCCGAACCTAAGGTGCCGATCAAGCTCCACGGCAAGATCGATATCGGCGTCTACGATCCGACATTCTACACGGCGATCGACTTCACCGAGGACTCCAACATCACGGTTGAAGGCCTGCCCTCGAACTGCACCAGCAAGGTGGTCCGTCCAGACCCGGACGAGGCCATCAAGGAAAACCAGAAGACCCTCACCGATGCCTTTTTCAATGACCCGACCGGCACCGATATGAGCAAGATCTTCGCCACCAAGCTCGAACTGACCTGTCAGCCAGAAGGATGAAGCCGGTGACGAAACCGTCCCTGCGTTTGGCATTCGGCCTGTTGGCCCTCACTGTCGCCATGATGCATTTCGCCGACGCCGCTCATGCCCAGAGTTCGCTCGGCATCGGCGTCAATGACGGCATGGCGCCCACCACCGGCCCGTTCGCCCATATCCTGATGTGGATCAATCTCAGGCAGCAGGAATTCTACCGCGCGCTGGCGACGGCGATGAAGGCGATGCGCCAGGACGGCAGCAAGATCTGGGTACTCGTCGGCCTGTCCTTCGCCTACGGTATTTTCCATGCCGCCGGCCCCGGCCACGGCAAGGCGGTGATCTCGTCCTACATGGTGGCCAATGAGGTGGCGTTGCGGCGCGGCATCCTCTTGTCCTTCGTCTCGGCGCTGCTGCAGGGCCTGACCGCGGTCGCGGTGATGGGAGTCGCCTACTTCGTCCTGCGCGGCACCTCCGTCTCGATGACGGACGCAGCCTGGTTCATGGAGATCATGAGCTTTGTCTTCGTCACCCTGTTCGGCGCCTGGCTGCTGTGGCGCAAGCTCGGCCCTTCCATCCTCCGTCTGTTCGGAAGAGGCCCGGCCTACAGCCTGTCGGCGGCTCACGCCGGTCATTCTCACGCCGATCATTCTCATGGGGGTCATTCGCACGGCGCGCATTCGCAGGCCGGTCACTCCCATGCAGCTCACAGCAATTCGGCGCATGCTCATTCGCACGCGCTACACGCGCATGACCATGTGCACGGCCCTTCGCACGATCATCACGATCATGCCGAACACGATCATGCTCATCACGATCACGCGGCGGGCGAAGTCTGCGACACCTGCGGCCATTCGCATGCACCAGATCCGGCGCTGCTGTCGGGCGACCGCTTCGACTGGCGCACGGCCTGGACGGCGGTGGCGGCGGTCGGCATCCGCCCCTGCTCCGGCGCGCTGATCGTGCTCAGCTTCGCCCTGCTCAACGGGCTCTGGCTCGGCGGCCTGCTGTCGGTGCTGGCGATGTCGCTGGGAACCGCCATCACCGTTTCGGCACTGGCGACACTGGCGGTGACCGCCAAGAACTGGGCGGTCTATTTCGCCGGCGACGGCCGCATGGGCAACCGCATCCACTCGATCGTTGAGATCGGCGGCGCCGCCTTCGTGTTCCTGTTCGGACTGCTGCTGCTGTCGGCAAGCCTGGCGGCAGGCGGATGATGCCCGACGCAGCGAGGCTCGGAGTTTAACCCGCGATCTTGCCGCCGAGCTCATCTTCGATATGAGCGCGGATGATCTCGTCAAAGCTCCTTTCGGCGCTGAAGCCCAGTTCCCTTGACCGCCGCGCCTCGAACCGTGTTGGCCAGCCCTTGACGATCGCCCAGATCGTGTCATCCGGCTCCTCGCGGATCAGGCTTACCGCCTTCGGCCCGGCGATGCGTTCCAGCGCCTCGATCTGCTCGCCGACGGTGACGGCGACGCCAGGCATCGTCAGGTTGCGGCGTGGCCCGACGGCGCTGCTGTCGATCCCTGCCGCATGGATCAGGAAGTTGACCGCCGAGCGCGGGCTGGCATGCGTGTGCACGACCGAGCGCGGCACCGGCAGGATCGCCTCCTGGCCGCTCAACGGCTCGCGGATGATGCCTGAGAAGAAGCCGGACGCCGCCTTGTTCGGCTTGCCCGGCCGCACGCAGATGGTCGGCAGCCTGATGCCGATGCCGTCGAAGAAACCGCGCCTGGAATAGTCGGCCAGCAGCGCTTCGCTCATCTGCTTCTGGGTGCCGTAGGAGGTCAGCGGCGTCGGATGGAAGTCATCGGGAATGACATCCGGGAACGGCGCGCCGAACACCGCGATCGACGAGGTGAAGACGACGCGCGGCGCAAAGCCCGCCAGCCGGATGGCATCGAACAGGGCCCGCGTGCCATCGAGATTGACGCGGTAGCCGAGATCGAAATTCGCTTCCGCCTCGCCCGACACGATGCCGGCAAGATGGAACACGACGTCGGGGCGCGATGCGACCAGGCGCTCAGTGGCCCCCGCTTCGGCGAGATCGCCGGTGTGCAGCGTGACGCTGACGCCATCCAGGCTCGGTGCCTGCGGCGGCACGATATCGTGTAAATCGAGCGCGGTGATCTTGCCGCCGCGCAGCGTGCCGTCCTTGGCCAGCCGGGCGATGAGCTTGCGGCCGACCATACCCGCGGCGCCAGTGATCAGAATGCGCATATCGAAGATCCCTTGCCTATTTACCCTGGTTTTTGCGCTGGTTGCGGGCCCGCAGCCAGAACACCGAGAAGAACGCCAGCACGAAGACGACGCCGAAGGCGCCGGCCAGCACGGTCGAAAGGCTGCCGAGTGCCAGCATCACGGTCGGCAGATAGTAGGCGCCGATACCGAACAGAAGCATGATCCACACTGCAGCGATAAGAGCATTCCTGGTGTCACGATCCATCACGCCGCACCAGGACAGCGGGTGTTCATCAAGCTGGTTTTCAAGGTTTCGCAACTCCCGAGGCAGGACCAATCGACATCGATCGATCCGGTCCTAGTGATGGTGGTCGTGATAGGCAGCCGCTTCATGCTCGTGCCCGTGGTCGTGTTCGTCGCCATCGTCGGCGCACTGGCCGAATTCCGGTTCCACGGTGGCATGGCTGATGCCGTGCTCGCTGGCAAGCCGCTTCTTGACGGCACTCACCGCCTGATGCGCATCGACGTCCTCGTCGAGACAGGCATGCAGCGTCGCCATGTTGCTCGTCCCGTCGAGCGACCAGACATGCATGTGGTGCACTTCGCGCACGCCCTGGATGGTCGCCTCGATATCCCTGGCGATCAGATCGCGGTCGAGGCTTGGCGGCACGCCCTCGAGCAGGACATGGGCGGCTTCTCGCATCAGCGACCACGCCGTGTACAGGATCAGCAGCGAGACCAGGACCGACAGGATCGGGTCGACCGGCGTCCAGCCGGTCGCCAGGATGACCAACGCCGCAACGATGGCCGCAGCCGAGCCGAGCAGGTCGCCAAGCACATGCAGGATGGCGCCGCGCATGTTCAGGCTCTCGCGATCGCCGCCATGCAGCACGAAGAACGCGCTGATGTTCACCAGCAGGCCGAGGATCGCCACCACCAGCATTGGCCCGCCAAGCACTGGTGCCGGCGCCTGCAGGCGCTCCCAGGCCTCGTAGACGATCCACAGGGCGATGACGAAGATGGCGATGCCGTTGGTATAGGCCACCAGCGTCTTGACCCGCCCGAAGCCATAGGTGAGGCGAACGGTCGCCGGGCGGCTAGCCAGATGGAAGGCATACCAGGCAAGGCCGAGCGCGATCGAGTCGGCGAGCATGTGGCCGGCATCGGCCAGCAGCGCCAGAGATCCGGTGAGAATGCCGCCAAGGGCTTCGGCGACCATGAAGCCGCCGGTCAGGCAGGCTGCGATCAGAACGCGTTTCTTGTCGGTCGAGCCGTGCACATGGCCAGGCCCATGATCGTGCCCAGTGTGATCATGCCCGCTGTGATCGTTTGTATGTGCCAATGGCGAACTCCTAAGCGCCGAATTCCGCGCGACAATCCTCGAGCCGTCGCTTCTGCTGGCCGTCGCCATCGAAATTGGCCGGATCGAGCCACGCCTCATAGGCACTGCGCAGCGCCGGCCACTCCTTGTCGATGATCGAATACCACGCGGTGTCGCGGTTTTCACCCTTGACGATCAGATGCTGGCGGAAAATGCCTTCGAACTTGAAGCCGAACCGTTCGGCCGCCCGCTTCGAGGGCTCGTTGCGGTCGTTGCACTTCCATTCGTAGCGGCGGTAGCCGAGTTCGTCGAAGATGTATTTCATGAACAGGAACTGCGCTTCGGTTGCTCCCGGCTTGCGCGAGATGAGCGGTCCCCAATAGATGTTGCCGATCTCGATGACGCCGTACGCCGGATCGATGCGCATCAGTGTCTGGCGTCCGGCGACCTTGCCGCTGGCCTTGTCGATGACGGTGAAGAACAGCGGATCCTCGCTGGCCTCGACCTTGTCCAGCCATGGCTGGAAGGCGGCGCGGGTCTCCGGCGGATAGTCCGGCAGCCAGGCGAAGCGGCCGCCGATGTCGGACACGGAGGACGCTTCATAGAGGCCGTCGCCGTGTTTTGCGGCGCTCAGCGGTTCAAGCCGGACATACCGGCCATCGATGGCCGTGCGTTCAGGCCGCGGGCGCGGTTGCCAATCCCTGAGATTTTCCGACACCGAAAGCTCCAATCCGTTTGACTTTTGCCAGCCGAAGCTCACAAAAACGCGACCCAACAGTAAGAACCACACGGACGGGAAAAATGCTCCACACGATTTCGGCCTTCGACCGTCTCGGCGAGGAAAATGCATTCGCGGTGCTGGCGCGGGCGACAGCCCTTGCAAGCCAAGGTCGGGACATCGTCAATCTCGGCATCGGCCAGCCCGACTTCAAGACGCCGCAGCACATCGTCGAGGCGGCGATCAAGGCGCTGCGCGACGGCCATCACGGCTACACGCCGGCCAATGGCTTGCTGGCGACGCGCGAAGCGGTGGCGCGCCGCACGCTGACCACCACCGGTGTCGAAGTATCGCCCGAATCGGTGATGATCCTGCCCGGCGGCAAGCCGACCATGTTCGCGGCGATCCTGATGTTCGGCGAACCTGGCGCCGAAATCCTCTATCCCGATCCGGGCTTCCCCATCTATCGCTCGATGATCGAATTCACCGGTGCGGCGCCTATTCCGGTGCCGATGCGCGAGGAGAACGGCTTTGCCTTCTCCGCCGAGGAGACGCTGGCCCTGATCACCTCGAAGACCAGGCTGCTGATCCTCAACTCGCCGGCCAATCCGACCGGCGGCGTCACGCCCCGTGCCGAGATCGAGAAACTGGTCAAGGGGCTGGAGGCGCATCCGCACGTCGCCATCCTCTCCGACGAGATCTACGACGTCATGACCTATGATGGCGAGACGCATTGCTCGCTGCTCGGCTTTCCCGAGATCCGCGACCGGCTGATCGTGCTCAATGGCTGGTCGAAAACCTGGGCCATGACCGGCTGGCGCATGGGCTGGTCGATCTGGCCGAATGGCGACAAGGGCGCCCATCTCTACGACAAGGTGCGCAAGCTGGCGGTCAACTGCTGGTCCTGCGTCAACGCGCCGAGCCAATTCGCCGGCATCGCCGCAATCGACGGCCCGCAGGACGATGTCGCCAATATGATGCGCGCCTTCGACCGCCGCCGGAAGATCGTCGTCGAGGGACTGAACGCCCTGCCTGACATCTCCTGCATCACGCCCAAGGGCGCGTTCTACGCTTTCCCCAACGTCTCGAAGACCGGCTGGAAGGCCAAGAAGCTGGCCTCGGCGCTGCTCGACGATGCCGGCGTGGCGCTGATCGGCGGCCCCGATTTCGGCATTCTCGGCGAAGGCTATATCAGGCTCTCCTACGCCAATTCCGAGGAGAACATCTTGCGGGCGCTGGAACGGATCGGGGCCTTCCTGGCGAAGGAAGCTTGAAAGCGGGCCGCTGTCCTCTTCCGGACAATTTGCGGCTGTGGCATGACGGTGGCATGAGCCGTCCGGAGGCGCGAGGCCAAGACTGGGCGTGCATGTCGAGAACGGCTACGGTCCTCGGATCAGGATCGAAGTGGGGTGACATCGGATGTTCTATGCAATCCTTGCCTATCATGTGGAAGACGCAATCAAAGCGCTGACGCCGCAGGAAGATACGGCGCTGATGGCTGACTTGCTCAAGATCCATGAAGGGCTCTATGCCGACGGCAGCCTTGGGCCGTCGGCGCGGCTTGACGCGACACAATCGGCCTGCACCTTGCGCGACGGCATGATCGTCGACGGCCCCTTCGCCGAAACCAAGGAACAGCTTCTCGGCCTCTATGTCGTCGACTGCCCGACGCGGGACGATGCCATCGCTATCGCGCGCGAGTTTCGTCGCGTCAATCCGACCGCCGTCTACGAGATCCGTCCTATCGCGCTCTATCTACCCGGCGCAGAGCTACCGGGAGAATAACTACCCACGCCCGACAAACGGCATCTTGGTCGCCATGACGGTCATGAACAGCACGTTGGCCTCGAGCGGCAGGCTGGCCATATGGACGACGGCGTCGGCGACGCGCTGAACATCCATCACCGCTTCGGCTGATATCGAGCCGTTGGCCTGCGGCACGCCGACCGTCATCGGCTGCGCCATATCGGTCAGCGCATTGCCGATGTCGATCTGGCCGCAGGCGATGTCATAAGGCCGGCCGTCGAGCGCCAGCGTCTTGGTCAGCCCGGTGATGGCATGCTTGGTCGCCGTGTAGGGCACCGAGCCCGGGCGCGGCGCATAGGCCGACACCGAACCGTTGTTGATGATGCGGCCACCCATCGGCTTCTGCTTGCGCATGGCGCCAAAGGCGGCACGGGCACACAGGAACGAACCGGTGAGATTGACGCCGACGATATCGTTCCACACTTCGACCGGTATCTCGTCGATCGGCGCCGATTTGTAGCCCATGCCGGCATTGTTGAAGAGCAGGTCGACACGGCCGAAGGCCGCCGCCACGGTCTCGAACAGATCGTCGACCTCGCCTGCCTTGCTGATATCGCAGGCTACCGCCAAGGCCTTGGCGTCGGTGCGGCCGGCCTCGGCGACCGCAGCGTCCAGCACCGACTTGCGGCGCCCGCAAAATACCGTGTTCCAGCCGTTCTTGAGCAGCGCCGTGGCGACGCTCTTGCCGATGCCCGTGCCGGCCCCGGTGACGATGGCGGTTCTTTGCTCGGTCATGGCTGTTGTCCTCCGGCAGAGCTGCGCTTGCTCGACTGATTTTCGGGTTTTGGCTCGAAAAAGGAAGGCATCGCAAATGACGGCGGCGGTGGCAAGCGTGTCCATCCGATCGGGCCGACAAAAAGGGCGGCCATTGGCGACCGCCCCTGATCTGAACCGGGCTTGGGAGGAGGAAAAGCCGATCCGACTGTGTTGAATGATGCGCTTTCTGGGTTAACGAGAGGTTAACCCAGAAAGTGCCTCCTGTGCCGTTTTGGCCTACCAGCGCGGATTGGGTGATGTCCCTGCCTTGGCCGGCACCTTGGCCGCCGAAACCGTTGCCTCGACATGGTCGACCAGCGCGTCCGGCAGGCCGAGCCGGCCTGCAAGCAGGTCGAGATAGCCACGCTCGGCGCGGGTGTCGGGATCGATGGTCAGGCGCGATGCCGTGTAGAGTTCGAGCTTCTGCGCGTCGGTCTTGGCGCCGGCCACCAGCGTGTCGAGGTCGAGCGGGCTTGCCAGCTCCGCCATCAGGAACTTTTCGGCATCGGAGTCTATGCCGGCCAGGCTGAGCTTGCCGGCGATCTTCTGGCGCTCTTCATCGTCGATATGGCCATCGGCCTTCGCCGCCGAGATCATCGCCCGTATCAGGGTCAGCGTGAATTCGTCCTCGCCTTGCGGCGCCTGCGACGGGTGGAAGGCGGTGTCCTTGGGCGGCGGCAGCAATTCCGGTTCGCCGGCCGCCGGTGCTTCGGCGGGTGCGTTGCCGGCCTTGTAGTTCTGGTAGGCCTTGTAGGCGAGACCGCCGATGGCAGCCAGTCCGCCAAGCTTCACCGCGGCGCCCGTTACGTTACGACCGGCACCAGTTCCAAGTAGCACGGCGGCCAGTGCGCCGGCGGCCAGCGGATTGTCCTTGGCCATCTGCACGGCCTGCCCCGCCTTGTCGCGAACGGTGCCGCTGGTGCCGGGGATTTGCGAGCCGAGCAGATCGTCGAGAAGCTTCTTGGGATCGAACATTCAGTGCCTCCAGGATTTGCCCGGCCGAACGGGCAGGTTTCGAACGTCGAAGACGTAAGTCCCGAAACTTGACATTGCAATGACAGCGGCCGCTTTGCAGCAGCTCGATGCCTGGATCAGGAGCCGATATGCGGCTCTCTGCCCCGCGCCTGCGCAAGCTCGACCTGGCGCTGGCGCTCGGCATAACGCTGGCGGTCCTCGTCCGAACGCGCATCGAAGCAATGCGGGCAGGAAATACCGGCGGCGAATTTGGGCGACGTCAGGTCGCCCGGCGTCAGCGGGCGGCGGCAGGCCCGGCACAGTTCCGCTTCGCCCTCGGCGAGGCCGTGCGACACCGAAACGCGCTCGTCGAAGACGAAGCACTCGCCATGCCAGAGGCTCTGTTCAGCCGGAACCTCTTCAAGGTATTTGAGGATGCCGCCCTTGAGATGAAAGACATCCTCGAAGCCGAGCGATTTGACGTAGGCGGTTGCCTTTTCGCAGCGTATGCCGCCGGTGCAGAACATCGCCACCTTGCGGCCTTCGAACTCCCCCCGGTGCGCCTCCACCCAGGCCGGGAACTCGCGAAAGCTTGCGGTGGCCGGGTCGATCGCACCCCTGAATGTGCCGATCGACACCTCGTAGGCGTTGCGCGTGTCGATGATGACAGTGTCGGGCTGCGAAATCAGCGCGTTCCAGTCGGCCGGCGCGACATAGGTGCCGGCACTTTTCGAAGGATCGATGTCATCGACACCCATGGTAACGATCTCGCGCTTCAGCCGCACCTTCATGCGGTGGAACGGCATGTCCGCGGCTGCGCTGTACTTGACCTCGAGGCCAGCCAGCCCTTCGATGGCTTCAAGGTACAGGATCAGTTCGGCAATTGCCGTCTCGCTGCCGGCGACGGTGCCGTTGATGCCTTCATGCGCCAGAAGCAGCGTGCCCTTGATGCCGCGCCCACAGCAGAAGGCGGCGAGCGGCGCGCGCAGTTCCTCGAAAGCGTCGAGCCGGGCAAACCGGTAGAGCGCTGCGACGCGGAAGGGTGGAAGTGATGTCATTGCCGAAGCCACTAGACGCTCAAGCAAGCCGATTCAAGGCAAAGCAGGCATCCTGTTCGGAGGTCACTGGCGCAAATCTGCACCATAGGCGAATTTGTACCATAGCTGAGATCAGGGAGTCAAGAAAAAATTCCTATCCTGAAAAACTGTCGGCACAAAACTGCCGACACCGCCGAGCTGGCAGCCGCCTTTGTGAGCTAAGCCTGGCGAGCATGGGCGACGCGTGACATCGCGACACGGCCGGTTTCGTGGACAGGAAAACGGCCTTCTGCTAATCGGTTGAATTGTCCCACGCCACGGAGAGACACATGCCTAGCAAGACCGAAAAACTCCTGTCGCTCCTCAACGGCCAGCCGGTCATCCCGGTGCTGAAGATCTCTGATGTCGCCAATGCCGTGCCGCTGGCGCGCGCGCTGGCGCGCGGCGGCCTGCCGGCAATCGAGATCACGCTGAGGACCGCCGATGCGCTGGAAGCGATCCGGCGGGTCGCTAGTGAAGTCGAGGACGCCATCGTCGGCGCCGGCACCATTCTCGATGCCAGGCAGTTCGAAGAGGCGGCTGCCGCGGGCTCGCGCTTCATCGTCAGCCCCGGCATCACCCGCGAGCTTCTGTCGGCAGCCGCCGGCAGCGATGTTCCGCTGCTGCCCGGCGCCATCACACCCGGCGAGATCATGGCCGCGCGGGAAGCCGGCTTGCGCTTCCTGAAATTCTTCCCGGCCGAGCAGTCGGGCGGCATCGCTTCGCTGAAGGCCTTCGCCTCGCCGCTCGCCGATGTGAAATTCTGCCCGACCGGCGGCATCTCGGCCAAGAACGCGGCTGACTATCTAAGCCTGCCCAACGTGGTCTGCGTCGGCGGTTCCTGGGTGGCGCCCGACGACCTCGTCAAGGCCGGCAAGTGGGACGAGATCGAAGCCCTGGCGCGCGCGGCGAGCAAGCTTGCGAAATAAGGCTTCGGCCACGGCACGAAAAAACCCGGCCGACTCGCGTCGACCTGGTTTGCCAAATCGGCTCCGAACCGGATCAGCTACAGACCCGAACCTTTTCAACCACCCTGTGGTGATGCTTCCAGCTTGTGACCACCTTGGTCCGGCAATGCTTCTTCATGTGCATATGGTCATGAGTCTTGACGACAATGGTCTCGGCCTGCGTAGGGGCGATGGCCGCCGAAGCGGTTGCCAATGCGATGACCGATGCCAATAGGATGTTCTTCATGGATCTCCCCGGGTTTGAATGAACCTATATTAACCCGGGGAATAGGCCGACCGTTCCGGCTTCACGAGAAGTTCAGCCGCGCGTGACCGTGCAGGCTGGCCCGGTTCGCTGAACAACAAAAAGCCGCGCTGGTTGCCCGGCGCGGCTTTGTCGATTGATTTGCCGTCACTTGGTCTGGAAGCGGGCCACCGACATGAACTTGACGGCGTTGCCGGTGAAGCGATTGGCATCGGCCACCTGGCTGCTCGGCTGGAAGCCGGCCGTGTAGACCTCGCTCGGCGGCGTGTGCACGATGCTGTAGGCGTAACCCGGCGCCGTCGTCGCGCTTGAAACGGTGGCGACATGCTCGCCGCTGGTCAATGCCCAGCGGGCGGCCTGCGGTGCGGCTGCAACCACCATGGCCTTGGGGCCTGGCTTCAGGTCGCGGGCGGTGGCTCTCGATTCCTTGCGGGTCGTCTTGACGCCGGCGCCGATCGCGGCGGCCGGATCGGAACCGGCCGGACGGGCAACGACAGCATCGCGCGGCGATGCGGCGTTGGTGCCCGGATCGTTGAACGCCGAACGCGGCTCGGATCCGGACAAGGAAGCAAGCTGGTAATCGGCCGCACCGACCTGTGCATTGGCCTCGTCGAGCACGGCCTTGACCGCATCCGGCCTGGCCATCTCGGGCCGCGCCGTCGGCAGCACCGAGAACGCATCGGTCGCGGTCTTGCCTTGATCAGCCGTCTCGGCCAGCGCCATCAGCACATCCTTGCTGGGCGGCGCAGCCAGAGCGGCCGGCAGCGAATTGTCGGGACGCCATGTCGGCAACGGTATGTTGTTGACCGCGATCTGGGCCGGATTAGCCGAAGCCGTTGCATCGGCCAAGCCGAAAGGAACGCTCGCCGGCGCATGCGCGGTCGCCACGGCCTGCTCGGTGGTGGCTGTCGCCTCCGCCATCGCAAAAGGAACGTTCTCAGGCTGCTGAGCGCCGACATCGGCTTTCGGCCGCGGTGCGAAATCCGGCAGCGGAATGCTTCGGGCCGGCAATGCCGCGATGATCGTCTCCGGCGTGTCCTCTTCCGGCTCCGGAGCCTGCTGCTCGGTCACCTGCGGAATCTCGGCGCGCCGCGCATTCTCCGGCGCCACGATGGCGATACCCGGGAGGTTGTTGGTCTTGGCTGCTGCTGCCGGCTTCAGGTTTCTCGCCTTGGGCGGGGGGGCGGCCGAAGCGGTCTGGACATCGGCGCTGTCGTCGGCCTCGTCATCACCGCCGCCACCGAAGAATGCCGACAGGAATCCACCTGATTTCTTGCCGCTGCCACCGGCGCTGGCCATCTCGATAGCCGGCGAGCCTGAACCTTTGCGCGCCTTGTAGGAGGCGAGCGCCTGCTCGAAGCCGGGCAGCGGCCTGCCGTCGCTCGGCACATGCAGCGTCTTGCCGTTGGGGAACAGGCTGACCAGTTCCTGCCGGCTGATACCGGGCCAATGGCGCACATTGCCGACATCCATGTGGACGAACGGCGAACCCGATGACGGATAGTAGCCGACGCCGCCGCCCTGCATCTTGAGACCGATGTTGCGCAGCTTCTTCAGCGGCACGCCGGGAATGTAGAAATCCATCGCCTTGCCGAGCATATGCTGGCTCTTCTCGGCGACGCCCCTGCTGCGGCCGCGCAGCATCGAGTTCGTCGACGGCGAGCGATAGCCGCAGATGACCTGGATGTAGTCCGTGGCGCCGGCTTCCCGATACGCTTCCCAGACCAGATCCAGCAGGCGCGGATCCATCTTGGTCGGCTCGTTGCGACGCCAGTCGCGCAAAATGATGTTGATCTTCCTGAGACCCTCGGGAACGTAGCGGCCGTTGCGCTTGTAGACGATCTCGGCCTTCTCATGGGTGTGGAGATGATAAAGCTTCAGCGACCGTGTTTCGGCGCTGGCTCCGCTCGCAGCCGCGGCAACAAAACCAAAAGCGACAACCAACACTGCCAGCCACTTCGGCCAGACGCTCAAATGATGGTGCCGCCTGTTTGTGTGTCGTTCGATTCTGTTCAAATCAAAAGGCCTTGCAGGCTGCCGTTTGTCCCCGGATTTGTCCAAACGGATGTGGCATTAGCACACCCGAATATCGATCCTAATGGTTAATCATCGCTTATTGAAGCCGAAATGCGGTAACACCGTGGCGATATCCCGTCAAAAAATTGTTCACAAGGTTTCTTGGTAAACCGCTGGTTTAGATCAGATTTCCGCCTTCGGCCCGAACACGATCTGTTACCGTTAGCCTTAATGCGTGAACAGAGCTGTCCATGGGACAGCCACAATGCCACTGAAACGGCGATACAAGGCCCGTTGTGGCATGGCAAGCTGGCGTCGGCCTTGTGGCAAGCCGGATTCCGAAGCTCAGCCCGGCATCGCCCTTAGGAGGCGAGCCGGTCTACGCGGCCTGTTTCCGGATCGATGCCGTGTTCCTTGAGCTTGCGATAGAGCGTCGAGCGGCCGATGCCGAGTCGGCGGGCGACTTCGCTCATCTGTCCGTTGTAGTGATCGATGGCAAGCTTGATCATCTCGAGTTCGACATCGGCAAGTGCCCGCACATTGCCGCGCTCGTCGAGCGCCCGCAACGTGCCGAAGCGAGGCTGCAGCCTTGCCGGCGGATCGAACGCGATTGCCGGGCCGCCCTCGCCGGGAAAGGCTTCGTCATCGCGCCCCTCCAAAGACAGGGACGGCGACGACGCGTCGCCATCCAAATCGAGGTTGACGGTGCCTTCCACTTGCGCCCGTATCTGCGGGAAGTCCTCGGCGGCAAGCACATCGCCTTCGCAAAGCACCGAGGCACGGAAGACGGCATTTTCGAGCTGCCGGATGTTTCCGGGCCAGTCATAGGCCTGCAGCACGGCGAGCGCTGCCGCCGAAATACCTTGCAGGCGACGGTGCGGGTCGGCCGGCGCTACCTTCTCCATGAAATGGGTGACCAGATACGGGATGTCGTCGCGGCGGTCGCGCAGCGGCGGCACGAAGATCGGGTAGACGTTCAGCCGGTAGAACAGATCCTCGCGGAACTTGCCGTCCTTGACCTGCTGCAGGAGGTTGCGGTGCGTCGCCGAAATCAGCCTGATGTCGACCCTGACGGTCGAGCGTCCGCCGACCGGGTCGACCTCGCCGTCCTGGACCGCGCGCAACAGCTTGACCTGCACGTCGAGCGGCAGGTCGCCGATCTCGTCGAGGAACAGTGTGCCCGAATGCGCTTCGACGAACTTGCCCGTATGCTTGTCGGTGGCGCCGGTGAACGAGCCCTTCTCATGGCCAAACAGGATCGATTCGACCAGATTGTCGGGGATGGCGCCGCAATTGACCGTGACGAAGGGTTTCGAACGGCGGTCGCCACTGCCCTGGATGGCGCGCGCCACCAGTTCCTTGCCGACGCCGGACTCGCCCTCGATCAGGATCGGGATGTTGGATGCCGCCGCTTTCTGGCCAAGGCGGATCACCCTGTCCATGGCCGGGCTGTGCGTGATCATGTCCTTGAAGGTCAGGAGGCCGCCGCGCCGGCGTGACGTGCGTTTGACCTCGCCCTCGACGGCCTCGACCTTGAGCGCATTTCCGATCGACGCCTGCAGCCTGTCGGGAGACGCCGGCTTGACGACGAAATCGAAGGCACCGTGACGCATCGCCGATACCACGGTCTCGATGCCGCCCTGCGCGGTCTGCACGATGGTCGGCACGTTGATGTCGCGCTCGCGCATCGCCTTCAGCACGCCGATACCGTCGAGACCGGGCATGACCAGATCGAGGATGACCACCGACACCTCGCGGGCGCCGGGTCCATCGAGGATATCGAGAGCGGCCGCGCCGCCGTCGACGACGATTGCGCTGTAGCCGAACCGCGTCACCGCCGCTTCGAGCAGCCGGCGTTGCACCGGATCGTCATCGACTATGAGTATGGAACCTGTCATGACTGATACGACTATGCCCCGCCCGAGGAATCCTGCCCTGTGGACCATCTTGGCACAGGGTTCTAAATAAGGTTTCAAAAAACCCGGTGAATGAATTCCTTAGGATTTGACCGGCTTCTCGTTTCCCCTTGAACCTTGGCCACGGAAGGTGTCGGCAATGCATAAGGATTCTGGCAACATGGTCTCTGCTCGGCGGCTTGCGGCGCCGGCGTCCGGTCAGGGCGCGGCCGAGTTGGGCGACCTGCCGGAATGGAACCTTGCCGACCTCTATCCCGGCATGGACGCGCCGGAACTGAAGCGCGACATCGCCAAGGCCGCCACTGATGCGACCAGCTTCGAGAACCGCTGGAAAGGCACGCTGGCCGCCGAGGCCGAGCGCGGCAGCGCCGGCAGGTTGGGCGAGGCGCTTGTCGCCTACGAGGCGCTGGAGGAACTGATCGGCCGCATCGTCTCCTATGCGGGTCTGGTTTATGCCGGAAACACCGCTGATCCCCAGCGCGCCAAGCTCTATGGCGACGTCCAGGAGAAGATGACCGACGCCAGTGCGCACCTTCTGTTCTTCGCGCTCGAACTCAACCTGATCGACGATGCGTCGATCGAAGGCGCGCTCGTCGGCGATCCCGCCTTCGGTCACTACCGGCCGTGGGTGCTCGATCTGCGCAAGGACAAGCCCTACCAGCTCGAGGACCGAGTCGAGCAGCTCTTCCACGAAAAGTCGATCACCGGACGCGGCGCCTGGAACCGCCTGTTCGACGAGACGATGACCGACCTTCGCTTCGACATCGACGGCGAGGAACTGACGCTGGAGCCGGCGCTGAACCGTTTGCAGGACGCCGACGGCGGGGTGCGCCGCCGGGCGTCCGAGGCGCTGGCCACGACCTTCCGCAAAAATTTGCGCACCTTCACGCTGATCACCAACACGCTGGCCAAGGACAAGGAAATATCCGACCGCTGGCGCGGCTTCGAGGACATCGCCGATTCACGCCATCTCGCCAACCGCGTCGAGCGCAGCGTGGTGGACGCCCTGGCTTCCGCCGTTCGCGATGCCTATCCGCGCCTGTCGCACCGCTATTACGCGATGAAGGCACGCTGGCTGGGCATGGAGGTGATGAACCACTGGGACCGCAACGCGCCGTTGCCGGATACGCCCCAGGCGATCATCGGCTGGGACGAGGCCAGGAACACGGTGCTGTCTGCCTATCAGCGCTTTTCGCCCGACATGGCCGAGATCGCGCGAACCTTCTTCGACCGCAACTGGATCGACGCGCCGGTGCGGCCCGGCAAGTCGCCTGGCGCCTTCGCGCATCCGACCGTACCGTCGGCGCATCCCTATGTCCTGCTCAACTACATGGGCAAGCCGCGCGATGTGATGACGCTGGCGCACGAGCTTGGCCATGGGGTGCATCAGGTGCTGGCCGGCAGCCAGGGCGCACTGATGGCCTCGACGCCGCTGACGCTGGCCGAGACGGCATCGGTCTTCGGCGAGATGCTGACCTTCCGCTCGCTGCTCGACCAGACCACCGACCGGCGCGAGCGAAAGGCCATGCTCGCCCAGAAGGTCGAGGACATGATCAACACGGTCGTACGCCAGATCGCCTTCTATGAATTCGAGCGCAAGGTGCATGCCGAACGCAAGAACGGCGAACTGACCTCCGACAGGCTCGGTCAGTTCTGGCTCGAAGTGCAGGCCGAAAGTCTGGGTCCCGCTATCAAGCTGCGCGAAGGCTACGAGGTGTTCTGGACCTACATCCCGCACTTCATCCATTCGCCCTTCTATGTCTATGCCTATGCTTTTGGTGACTGCCTGGTGAACTCGCTCTACGCCGTCTACCAGAACGCCGAGCGCGGCTTTCAGGATAAGTATTTCGAAATGCTGCGCGCCGGGGGCACCAAGCATCATTCCGAGCTTCTGGCGCCCTTCGGGCTCGACGCCACCGATCCCGCCTTCTGGCAGATCGGACTTGGCGTCATCAGTGGCCTGATCGACGAGCTGGAAGCGCTCGAGGCTTGAAACGCGTCCCTCAGGCGTCGCTCTAACAGTTTAGCCGGAATGCATGTTGGGACAGCTCTACTATCGCCCTAAATATCTGTTCTTGAAGTACTCTCCACCGAAGTTTTCCGATAGCTTTCCACAAGCTCTATGATAGCCTTCGTTCTGCTCAGCCGGAGCGCATGCGGATCGGCGAGGAGAAATCTCAGCCAACCGTGGCGCTCAAGGCGAACGCGACAACGGCCGTTGGCCATGGGCAAGCAAAGCCGATCGCCGCAGCTCGAACCGAAGCCGGCTGTTCTGCTTACCGCGGAACCACCAAGAGTAGTCCTTCGCCGAAGGTCATGACCCACGGCAGACGGATCTGACTGGAGAGAGACAATGGGCACTTTTTTCTACGTGGTCCTGGCGTTCCTGATAGGCGTGTTGGTCGGTTGGTTCCTTTGGGGGCGCCTGCGCGGTGAACTCGACAGCTTGCGCGGCGACCTCGACCGTACACGCAGCGAACGCGACAGGCTTCGCACCGACAGCGACCGCCTGACCGGCGAACTCGATGCATGCGGCAAGACCCGCGCCGACCTCGAGCGCCGGCTGCGCGACGCGCCGGCCGCGCCTGCCGCCGGAAGCAGCGCGGCAAAGCCGGCAAGCCAGGCGCCGGCGGCCCTGATGTCGACCCCCGCGCCGGCCAAATCCGCCGCCACAAAGCCCGCGCCGGTTAAACCGGCCGCCGCTGCGAAAGCGGTCTCTGCCAAGCCGGTCTCTGCCAAGGCGGTCTCTGCCAAGCCGGCGGCGAAACCCGCCGCCACCAAAGCCTCGGCTCCAGCCAAATCCGCGACGAGCAAGCCTGCAACAACAGCCAAGCCAGCAGCCGGCCCAGCATCCGGCAAGCCCGACAATCTGCGCCGGCTGATCGGTATCGGTCCGGTCAACGAGAAGCTGCTCAAGGCGCAAGGCGTCACCAACTTCGCCCAGATCGCGTCCTGGACCGCGGCCGATATCAAACGGATCGAGGACGTCATGAATTTCGACGGCCGTATCGCGCGCGAACGCTGGATCGAGCAGGCCAAGCTGCTCGCCTCCGGCAACGAGAAGGAATTCGCCAAGCAGTTTCCAACAGCCGGAACCACCGGCAACAGCTGATCGCTGGCGAATATTGAAGATTGCAAGCGGCGGCGCCATATCGGCGCCGCCGTTTGCTCTTGGTTCCTGAGTTGGCCCTAAGGTCGGCTTTAAGAGGCAGCGTGCCGTTCCCTCGATTGCGCGCGGGCGGCACCCCATATAGAGCGGTTGATGGCTTCATTGACCGCAGCATTCGGTGCCCATGTCCCTGCCCGCCGCAATTTTTCGCAATGACAAAAGCGCGCGCCAGCTCGTTTTCGACCGGCCGGCCGATATCATCGTGGCGCACGAAGCAGGGGATTTCGGGCCGGCTCTGGAAGCAGCACAAGCCGCGCATGATGCAGGCAAATGGCTTGCCGGCTATTTCTCGTATGAGGCGGGCTACCTGCTCGAACCCAAGCTCGTTCCCCTGCTGCCTAACGGACGCCGCTCCCCACTCGTGTGCCTTGGGGTTTTCGATGCCCCGGTCGAAGAGGCGGTGCCGCCGCGCGACACCACGGCGACCAACGGCCCGATCTTCGACGCCCGTGCGACGTGGTCGCCCGAGGATTATGAAAAACGCTTCTCGCGGCTGCACCAGCACATCCGGCAAGGTGATTGCTACCAGGGAAATTTGACCTTTCCCGTGCATGCGCAGTGGTCGGGCGAGCCGCTGGCCGCCTTCAATGCATTGACTGAACGTCAGCCGGTGAAATACGGCGCGCTGATCGCGCTCGGTGAACCCATCGTGCTGTCGCGCTCGCCTGAACTGTTCTTCGAGATCGACGCCGAGGGCATGATCGAGACGCATCCGATGAAGGGCACGGCGCCGCGCGGCGCCACCAAAGCCGAGGACGAACGGCAGAAGATCTTCCTGCGCAATGACGAGAAGAACCAGGCCGAAAACCGGATGATCGTCGATCTCCTTCGCAACGATATCTCGCTGATCAGCGAGGTCGGTACGCTGGACGTGCCGGCGCTGTTCCGCATCGAGACCTACCCGACCGTGCATCAGATGGTGAGCGACGTCAGGGCCAAACTGCTGCCGGGTCTCTCTATCCGCCAGATCTTCGCGGCGCTGTTTCCTTGCGGTTCGATCACCGGCGCGCCCAAGATCCGTGCCATGGAGATCCTGCGCGACCTGGAAGGCACGCCCCGCGATGCCTATTGCGGCGCCATAGGCTGGATCGCGCCCGGCGGACCGATGCGCTTTTCCGTGGCGATCCGCACCATCTCGCTCTTTTCCGGCGGCGAGGCCGTCTACAATGTCGGAGGCGGCGTCGTCTTCGATTCGACGGCGCAGGAGGAGTATCAGGAGTGTCTGCTGAAAGCGCGCTTCGCGACGGGAACACCGCCGACTTTCAGTTGATCGAGACCATGCGCTGGGAACCCGGCTCGGGCTTCCTGCGCTTCGATCGTCATCTTGCGCGCCTCTATGGCTCGGCGGCGGAGCTCGGCTTCCACTGTGATCCAGGCACGGTCGGCGAGGCGCTGAGCAGCGCGGCCGGCGGTTCCGGCGTTGCCATGCGCACGCGGCTTGTCCTGTCGCACGATGGTGAGGTGACGGCCTCGGCGCAACCTTATGAACCGCTCGCCGCCGACAAGGTCTGGATACTGCGGCTGGCGCGGACGAGTCTCGATTCGAACGACACGCTGCTGCGCCACAAGACCAGCCGACGACAGCTCTACACGCATGCCCGCGCCGAATATCTCGTCACCCAGGCCGACGAGGTGCTTATGGCCAACGAGCGCGGCGAGATCTGTGAAGGCACGATCACCAATGTCTTTGCCGATCTCGGCGACGGCGTGCTGGTCACACCCCGGCTAGACTGCGGCCTGCTGCCTGGTGTATTGCGCGCGCAGCTTCTGGATGAAGGCCGCGCCCGCGAAGCAATCTACAGCTTGGACGATCTGAAATCCGCCAAGTCCCTGTTCGTCGGCAATTCGCTGCGCGGACTAATCCCCGCAAGACTGACCTGAAACATGACGACTGTGCCCACTCACACACCCCCAGAGCATACGCCGCCCACCCACACGCCCTATGACGGCTCGTCGAAACTCTTCAGTATCGGGCTGAAGCCGCTCGACCCGGCGGACTGGATCGAGGTCGACGCCCATCTGCTGCCGTATCTCGCCGAAAAGCGCCGGCTCTATGCCGAAATCCCAGAGCGCGTTTTCGTCGAGGAAAACGGCACGCGGGACGCCCAGCAGGAAGTGCTCGACTTGCTCGCTGCGCATCTCTTGGAGAGGTTCCCCGAAACCCATCGGCTCGGCGGATCAGGCGTCGAGGTGGCGGGCGCGGCGAACCGTCTGCCTGTTTCCCTTGCCGATGCGCCGCTGGCCAAGGCCTCACAGCTCGTCCAGGAAGACCTCATCCTGATGCGCAGCAGTGACAGCGGCTGGCGGCTGGTTGCCGGCTCGCTTTGCTTTCCCTCGTCCTGGTCGCTCCTGGAAAAATTTGGCAAGCCGCTGCAGGACATCCACGCGCCGGTGCCGGGTTTCGGCCCGGGCACGCGTCCGGCGGAACTCATCAACCGGATGTTCGATGGCCTCCAGGGGCAGGCCGTCGAGCGCTACAACTGGTCGATCCAGTCCGATAACGCGCTCTACCATCCGCTTTCCGACCTGCAGCGCATCGACCGCGCTACAAATCGGCCGTCGCGCTTTCCCGATGGCGACATCGACGCCCATGCCTTCATCCGCGTCGAGCGGCAAACCCTGCGCAAACTGCCTGTTTCACGCGATATCCTGTTCACCATCCGCATCCATCTCGACCCGCTCGCCGTGCTGGCCAGGCACCCTGATCGGGCGAAGCTCGCGGCGTCTTTCGCCGCCCAGCTCAAGGCGCTCGATCTCGCGCAGCTCGACTACAAGGGCCTGACATCAGACCGCGATCGGCTAGTCGACCGGCTCGGGGCGCTGGCGCTGTCCTAAATCGCGGCTAGGCCCAGCAGCAGGATCGCGGACATCGCGCTAAAGACGGTGACGTTGACATCCCACCGCCAACCCGCCGGTCCGAACGGCGGTCGGAATGGCAGATAGCCGTTCTCGTCGTAGAGCACGCCGCCATAAATCGGTCGTGAGAGCATTGCCACGAAGAACGCTCCGTACATAGCGACGCCCAATCCCCCTGCGAGATAGAGCCGCTCGGCTTCGAGTGGCCCCTCGATCCAGATAAGCCCCAGCGCAATCAGCGCAACTCCGGTGTAGCTCAGCACCTGCCAAACGACGTGAAACCGGGCGTGCGGGGTCCACAGCGGATTGGTGGCGTGGGTGGCGTTGAGGTCGGCTTTGATCGTCACCACACCGTAGCCCACGGTCGCGACGCTCAACAGAATTCGGGCAAGCAGATGACTGTCGTAAGCGAGTTCCATCGCACTTTCCTCCTCCATTAGGGAAATCGATGACAGGCACTTCAGCAGATCGGAGTCCGGCCGCACGCGGTCGGCCGGGCCAAGACGCGGCAGTGTCACGCCACCGCAACGGATTGAATGGCACCTTGGGCACAGAAGAGCTGCCCATCGGCCAGACGCGCATAATTATGGACGATCCCGTTTTCATGATCCTGCAACTGCACGATGAAGTTGCCGCTCTGCTCCGTCCAGCTCATGAGAACGAGGTTCGGGCGTACGCTGGTCATGTCGATCTTGACCATCTCGTCAATTTCGGTGGCACCGATCGACGCCTGCACATGCAATTCCTCCGGCGAGAAAAACGTCAGCCGGGGTACGAACGGGCCGAAAACGCAGTCGAAAGACTTACCGACAAGCGAGGCTGGAAAAACATTGGTTTCTGCCATGACTCTCTCCTTGGGCATGGCCGCCGCTGTGACCAAGCCTTTTGACAATCTCCGTTGTTTCAGACGCGAAATATAGCAGATATGTTTATTTGGAGCGCTCCAAGTGATACGATCCCCCTTTTTCACTTTCGAGTCAACGAAATTCTTGGAGCGCTCCAAAAAATGGTCTAACTGAAGGGAAATGGGTGAATCACAATGCCAACGCTAGCCGATGTGGGCAAGGCTGCCGGTGTCTCCCGGGGCACTGTTTCCAACGTCTTCAACCGGCCGGAACTGGTCAGGCCTGAATTGCGCCAACGTGTTGAAGCGGCCGCGAGAGCGCTCGGATTTGGCGGCCCCGACCCGAAAGGACGATTGCTGCGGGATGGCAAGTTCAATGCCATCGGGTTCATGCCACCTGGCGCCTACGCCATCGCCGAGGTGATGAGAAGCCCCTATGGCCGCGAGTTGGTGCTGGGCGTTTCGCTCGCCTGCGACGAGGCCGGAACGACGCTCAGCCTTGTAAACGGCACCGACAATACCCGCTTCGCCAGCATCCGCGAGGCCCTCGTTGACGGCTTCATCCTTGGTCACAGCGGGGACATCGGTCTCATAACATCGGCACAACGACGGCGCCTGCCCTTCGTCATTCTCGAAAATGACGCAGGTCCCGACATCAATTCGATAAAGATCGACGGCAGAAGTGGCGCGGTCGCCGCCGTCCGGCATCTGACCGGGTTAGGGCACCGGCATTTTGCCATCCTTTCCATACGGAGGACTCCAGGCCCTCCGATCGTGCACATGCCCGGACAGGCAGAGCGCCCGCTTCTAGCCGGCTTCTCACTCGACGACGAAAGGCTCGACGGTTTCAAACAGGGTTTGGCGGAGGCGAACTTGTCGATCGACGATGTTCCGATCATCGAGACGACGCCGGGCGATCCATCTGCTGGGGCGGTGGTATTCGACAATGTGCCCGAAGCAACCGCAATCCTGACCATGTCGGATTGGCAAGCGATCACAATACTCGACGAGGCGGTTCGTCGTGGCATAGAGGTGCCGCGCCATGTGTCGGTTATCGGCTTCGATGGCACTGCCGAATCCGCACGCACCACGCCTCCGTTGACGACTGTCGCGCAAGACGTGATCGGAAAAGGCAGGCTCGCCGCCCGCATGGTTCTTGACAATCAACCGCCCCGCCAAGTCGTTCTGCCCGTGGAACTGGTGGTTCGGGCGTCCACAGCCGCGCCGAGGGCAAAAATCCGTTAAACCGGTGCGCTTGGCGAATGGGCAAGCTCAGGCTCGGATAGAGCCACTCATCCACGGTTTCGGCCTTAACCACGTAGCCAACGCAGCGTAGCCGCTGGTTGGCGCTTTTCGCTGGTTTGTGACAATGATCTATGATGTAGCGCATGGCCGCCGGGCAGAAATTCCCGGTTTTGCGCGTGTTTTCCCAGTTTCCTGGGTTTTGAAGGAGTGCTCGATAAAATGGCGAATGAAAACTGGCCCGTTTACGGTGAGATCAGCGGCCCCGTCGTGATGATCGGCTTCGGCTCGATCGGCCGGGGAACGCTGCCGCTGATCGAACGCCATTTCAAGTTCGACAAGTCGCGCATGACGGTCATCGACCCGCGCGACACCGACCGCAAGCTGCTCGACGAGCGCGGCATCGCCTTCGTCCAGGAAGCGGTGACCGAGAAGAACTACAAGAAGCTCTTGACCCCGCTTCTGACCAATGGCGGCGGCCAGGGCTTTTGCATCAACCTGTCGGTCGATACCGGCTCGGTGGATCTGATGCGGCTCTGCCGCAAGCTCGGTGTGCTCTACATCGACACCGTCGTCGAGCCGTGGCTCGGCTTCTATTTCGACGCCAAGGCGGACAACGCCAGCCGCACCAATTACGCGCTGCGCGAGTCGCTGCTCAAGGAAAAGCACGACAAGCCCGGCGGCGCCACGGCGGTCTCCACCTGCGGCGCCAATCCAGGCATGGTCTCGTGGTTCGTCAAGCAGGCGTTGGTCAATCTCGCCACCGATCTTGGCCTGGAATTCTCGGAGCCCGCGCAGGACGACCGCGAGGGCTGGGCCAAGCTGATGAAGAAAGCCGGCGTCAAGGGGATCCACATCGCCGAACGCGACACCCAGCGCACCAAGAAGCCGAAACCGATGAATGTGTTCTGGAACACATGGTCGGTCGAAGGCTTCATCTCCGAGGGCCTGCAGCCCGCTGAACTTGGCTGGGGCACACACGAGACATGGATGCCGAAGAACGCCAAGAAGCACAAGCATGGCTCGAAGGCAGCCATCTATCTGGAGCAGCCGGGCGCCAACACGCGCGTGCGCTCGTGGTGCCCGACGCCCGGCGCGCAATACGGCCTGCTGGTGACGCATAATGAGGCGATCTCGATCGCCGATTTCTTCACCGTGCGTTCCAAGAAGGGCAAGGTGCATTACCGCCCGACCTGCCACTATGCCTACCATCCCTGCAACGACGCGATGCTGTCGCTTGACGAAATGTTCGGCGCCGCCGGCAAGCCTCAGCCGGTGCATCATGTGCTCGACGAGAACGAGTTGATCGACGGCGTCGACGAACTCGGCGTGCTGCTCTACGGCCACGACAAGAATGCCTACTGGTACGGCTCGCAGCTGTCGCTCGCCGAGGCGCGCAAGCTGGCGCCCTATCAGAACGCCACCGGCATGCAGGTCACCTCGGCGGTGCTCTCGGGCATGGTCTGGGCGCTGGAAAACCCCGAGGCCGGCATCGTCGAAGCCGACGAGATGGACTACAGGCGGTGCCTGGAAGTGCAGTCCCAGTATCTCGGACCGGTCAAGGGCTACTACACCGACTGGACGCCGCTCGATAACCGTCCCGGCCTGTTCCCGGAAGACCTCGACCGCAACGACCCGTGGCAGTTCCGCAACATCCTTGTGCGATAGCAGCACCGCCTACCTGCCTCACTGCCTTGCAATCGCCCGGAAATCGGGCGATTGAAGGGATGCGGACTGAGGAGAGGATTTTCATATGAACAACATTGCGCGCAAAGTTCTTTCGATGAGCGTAGCGGCGGCAGCCTTGGCCGGGCTTGCTGCTTGTGCGACCAGCGGTCCCGATGAGCCGCCCATGGCGGCGGCGCCGAAAGGCGTCGAGGGCTCGTGGATCGACGCCAAGGGCACCGGCCTTTCGACCTTTGCCGGCGGCACCTTCACGACCGTCGCCACCGACACCGGCCAGAAGCTTGCCGATGGCAGCTACACGATGACCGGCGCCACGTCGGTGCAGATCAGCGGCACCTCGCTGATCCGCCAGACCGCGGTCAGCTTCAACTGCCTGATGGTGTCGACAAGCCAGCTCAATTGCACCAGCTCCAGCGGTCAGAATTTCGTGCTGACAAGGCGCGTCTGAACCCACGACCATTCGTTTTCCAAGGACGGCGGCCAGTTGGCCGCCGTCCTTTTTTATGCCGGCAAAGGGTCCCGGATTCCGCTTGCGTCATCCGGAACGCGATGGGAACATGGCCGAAGCGCCGGCTGTTATGTTCCAGTCAAGCAAGAGCGCTAATGGCCTCCGATCAGCTTTCCGGGAGACGAAGATGAAGAAGCTTGCCGCCATTGCTGCCCTGTCAGCCTCAGCACTCGGTCTGTCGGCCGGCGCGTCCTTTGCCGACTACACGCTGAACATCCTGCATATCAACGACTGGCACAGCCGCATCGAAGGCAACAACAAATATGAATCGACCTGCTCGGCGGACGAGGAAACCAAGGGCGAGTGCATCGGCGGCGCGGGCCGGCTGATCACCGCGATCGCCCAGGAGCGCAAGAAGCTGGAAGGCCAGAACGTGCTGCTGCTCAGCGCAGGCGACAATTTCCAGGGCTCACTGTTCTACTCCACTTACAAGGGCAAGGTCGAAGGCGAATTCCTCAACGAGATGAAGTTCGATGCCATGGCGCTCGGCAACCATGAATTCGACGACGGCGAAGTGGCCCTGGCGCCGTTCCTCGACATGATCAAGTTCCCGGTGCTCGGCGCCAATGTGAAGGCCAACGCGCAATCCAAGCTCGGCGACCGCATCAAGCCGTCTGTTGTCGTCGAGGTCGGCGGTCAGAAGATCGGCATCATCGGCGCGATCACCAACGACACGCCGGACCTCGCTTCCCCCGGACCCAACGTCGCAATAGAGGACGACGTCAAGTCGATCACCGCCGAAGTCGAGAAGCTCAAGGGCGAAGGCGTCAACAAGATCATCGCCGTGACCCATATCGGCTACAGGCGCGAACGCGACGTCATTGCCAAGATCCCGGGCATCGATGTCGTCGTCGGCGGCCACAGCCATTCCCTGCTGTCGAACACCGATCCGAAGGCGGAAGGCCCCTACCCGACGATGGTCGACAATCCGGACGGCTACAAGGTGCCGGTGGTGCAGGCGGCGTCCTACTCGAAATATCTCGGTGAGTTCAAGGTGGTGTTCGACGACAATGGCGTCGTCAAATCGGCCAGCGGCGACCCGATCTATCTCGACAAGTCGATCACCCCCGACCCGGCCGTGCTCGCCCGCATCAAGGAACTTGGCGCGCCGATCGAGGCGCTGAAGAACAAGGAAGTGGCGGAAACCACCGACGTCATCGACGGCAGTCGTGAGAGCTGCCGCACCCGAGAATGCGCGATGGGCAATCTCGTCTCCGACGCCGTCCTCGACCGCGTCAAGGGACAGGGCGTCGAGATCGTCATCTCCAATGGCGGTGGCCTGCGCGCCTCGATCGACAAGGGCACCGTCACCATGGGCGAGGTGCTGGCCGTGCTGCCGTTCCAGAACACGCTGGCGACCTTCCAGATTTCGGGCAAGGATCTGGTGGCCGGCCTCGAGGGCGGCCTCAGCCAGGTCGAGGACGGCGCCGGGCGCTTCCCCCAGGTCGCCGGCCTGAAATATTCCTTCGACAAATCCGTCGCGCCCAATGCCGGCCGCGTCAAGTCGGTGGAAGTCATGGAAGGCGGCGCCTGGACGCCGATCAAGCCGGACAAGGACTATCTGGTCGCAACCAACAACTATGTCCGCCAGGGCGGCGACGGCTACAAGATCTTCGCCGACAAGGCCAAGAATGCCTACGATTACGGCCCCGGCCTCGAACAGGTGGTTGCCGACTATCTCGGTGCCCACCGACCCTACACGCCGAAGCTCGACGGCCGCATCACCGAAATAGCCGCGACCGTCGCCGCGGCGCCTGCGGCCCCGGCAACCGATCCGGCTGAAGCCGCCAAGCCTGCTGAAGCGGCACCTGCAATGCCTGAATTGCCGGCCAACTCGGGCGATATCGCCAACACACCACCGGCCATATCGACGGAAGGAGCACCTCCCCCGCCAGCGCCACCAGCCGCGCCGGCACCGGCCGAGCCGGCAAAGCCAGCGGAGGCCGCGCCGGCCGAAGCCAACCATGTCATCGTTGCCGGCGACACTTATTGGGATCTGGCCAAGAAGGTCTATGGCGACGGTGCCAAATGGAAGGTCATTTCGGTCGCCAACAAGGGCTATGAGCCGCGCCGGCTTCCGGTCGGCGCAACGCTGACCATCCCGCCGAAATAGCCTCGCTTAGATGCCTGAATGACGCCGCCCCCCCCGAAAACCGGACGGGCGTCCTGTTTTCGGGCTAATGCATGTCGCCCAAAAGTGAACTCGGTTTTGGGAGAACGACATGCATAAAAACAAAGACTTAAAGCGGGTCGTCTGAATCCATTCAGACAATCCGCTTTAAGGTGCGGCCAGACGCTGCATTGAATGCGCGCGCAAGATGGTTAGGTTCGCGTCTTCCGGAGAACCCTTATGACGCTTCCCACCCCTGCCGAACCCAAGGCCGCAAAGGCGCTCGGCCCGTTGCCCGCTGGGCATCCGCCGGTCAAGGCGGGCAAGATCGGCGTCATGCTGGTCAATCTCGGCACGCCCGACGGCACCGATTTCAAGCCGATGTGGCGGTATCTGCGTGAATTCCTGTCCGACCCGCGCGTCATCGAACTCAACAGGGCAATCTGGTATCCGATCCTCTATGGCCTTGTGCTCACCACGCGGCCCAAGAAGTCGGGCGCCAACTACGCACGGATCTGGAACCGGGAAAAGAACGAGTCGCCGCTGCGCACCTATACCCGCGCCCAGGCCGAAAAGCTGGCCGACGCGCTGAGCGACCTGCCTGATGTCGTCGTCGACTGGGCGATGCGCTACGGCAACCCTTCAACCGCCAGCATTGCCCAGCGTCTGGTCGACCAGGGCTGCGACCGCATTCTTTCCTTCCCGCTCTATCCGCAATATTCAGCGACGACCACGGCAACAGCCAACGACCAGCTGTTTCGCGCGCTGATGAAAATGCGCCGTGCGCCGGCCGTCCGCAGCGTGCCGCCCTACTATGACGAACCGGTCTATATCGAAGCGCTGGCGCGCTCGATCGAACGGCATCTGGCGACGCTGGACTTCGAGCCGGAGGTGGTCATCACCTCCTATCACGGCATTCCAAAACCGTATTTCGAGAGGGGCGACCCCTATCATTGCCACTGCCAGAAGACGACGCGGCTGCTGCGGGAACGGCTTGGCTGGGATGACAAGAAACTGATCATCACCTTCCAGTCGCGCTTCGGCGCGCAGGAATGGCTGCAGCCCTATACTGACAAGACGGTGGAAAAACTCGCGCAGGACGGCGTCAAGTCGATCGCCATCGTCAATCCCGGCTTTTCCGTCGACTGCATCGAGACGCTGGACGAGATCGGCCGCGAGGCGGCCGAAACCTTCCACCATGCCGGCGGCAAGAATTTCGCCCATATCCCTTGCCTCAACGATAGCGCGGAAGGGATGGCGGTGATCGAGGCCATGGTGCGGCGCGAACTGTCCGGCTGGGTCTGAACCGGAACAACGCCTGCTCCGAGGAGTTAAGGCGCGCCCTCCGGAGAATTCGATGTCCCGCAAACTCGACCTCAGTAGTGGCCGGCCCGTGTGGTCCGCCTATCGGGCGCCTGCGGTACCGACGGACAGCCTGATCCGGGACGTCAAGACGGATGTGCTGATCGTCGGCATGGGCATCAGCGGCGCCATGATGACCGAGGCGCTGACGGCCGATGGCCATCGGGTGATCTGCATCGACCGGCGCGGCCCGCTGAAGGGCTCGACGGCCGCAACCACCGCACTGGTGGCATTCGAAATAGACCAGCCTCTCTCCACGCTCTCGAAGATGGTTGGCAGAGCCTCGGCCCAGCAGGCCTGGCGACGCTCGCGGCTCGCCGTTTCCAATCTCGCCGGACGGATTGCCGAACTCGGCATCAACTGTGGCCTGAGCCGCATGCCATCACTCTATCTGGCCGGCACGATGCTTGGTCCGTCGGAACTGCGCGACGAGGCCGAGGCACGTCGGCTAGCCGGCATCGGCGCCATCTGCTTAACCCGACAACAGCTAGCTGAGAAATTCGGCATCGACCGCGAAGGCGCCATTCTCGGCCACGGCAACATCGCGCTCGACCCGCGCAAGCTGACGGCTGGGCTGCAGCTGAAATCCCTGGAGCGCAAGGCACGCTTCTATGCCCCCGTCGAAGCCACAATGATCGAGGACAGCGCCGAAGCTGTTGTCGTCGCGACCAGGGATGGCCCAACCATAACCGCACGACATGTTGTTCTGGCCACCGGCTACGAACTTGTCGACATCGTGCCGGCCGCGGCCCACCGGATCATCTCGACATGGGCGATTGCGACACGCCCGCAACCGCGAAAGCTCTGGCCGGACGCAGCGTTCATCTGGGAAGCGTCGGAGCCGTATCTGTATATGCGCACGACGGTCGACGGCCGGGTCATATGCGGCGGCGAGGACGAGGATTTTATCGACGAAGCGCGGCGCGACGAGCTGATCGCCGACAAGAGCACACGCATCGCCGAGAAGCTCGGCCTGATATTTCCGCATCTCGACACCAGACCCGATTTTGCCTGGACCGGCTCGTTCGGCACCACGACCACCGGCCTGCCTTATATCGGCGCCATTCCCCGCCACCCGCGCATCCATGCGGTGCTGGGCTACGGCGGCAACGGCATCACCTTCTCGCAGATCGCTTCCGAAATTGTCCCGGCTTCGATCAACGGGCTGGATGACACGGATGCAAGGCTGTTCGCCTTCAACCGCTGAGTGCAAACCTATAAACAATCCATCATCACCTGATTGTAACGCATCTGAAACACACTTAAGTCTTTGGTGAAGTCGGCTGCGCGAGAATGGCTTGAGCGGCCTTCGTCTGAGGGAGAGCCAAATGGATTTCAGTGGTTTCGATATTGCGGTTGGTGCACTTGCCCTTCTGGTATTGGTGCTGCTGATCAAAGGCATCAGGACAATCCCGCAAGGCTACAACTATACGGTGGAGCGCTTTGGCCGTTACACCAAGACACTGAGCCCGGGTCTCAATTTCATTTACCCGTTCATCGACCGCATCGGCGCCAAGATGAACATGATGGAGCAGGTGCTCGACGTCCCGAGCCAGGAAATCATCACCCGGGACAACGCCATCGTCGGTGTCGACGGCATTGCCTTTTTCCAGATCCTCAACGCAGCGCAGGCCGCCTATCAGGTTTCCGGACTGCAGAACGCCATCCTCAATTTGACGATGACCAACATCCGTACCGTCATGGGTTCGATGGACCTCGATGAACTCCTGTCGAACCGCGACGCCATCAACGAGCGCCTGCTGCGCGTCGTCGATGAGGCGGCCCATCCGTGGGGCATCAAGATCACCCGCGTCGAAATCAAGGACATCAACCCGCCGGCCAACCTTATCGAATCGATGGGCCGGCAAATGACGGCGGAACGCAACAAGCGCGCGCAGATCCTTGCCGCCGAAGGCCTCAAGCAGTCGCAGATCCTCGAAGCCGAGGGCCGCAAGGAAGCCGCCTTCCGCGATGCCGAGGCGCGCGAACGTTCGGCCGAGGCGGAAGCCCGCGCCACCCAGGTGGTGTCGGAAGCGATCTCCAAAGGCGATGTGCAGGCGCTGAACTATTTCGTAGCGCTGAAATACACTGAAGCGCTTGGCAGGATCGGCACGGCCACCAACAGCAAGATCGTGCTGATGCCCTTCGAGGCGTCGTCGCTGATCGGCTCGCTCGGCGGCATCGGCGAGATCGCCAAGGAAGTCTTCCGCAGCGAAGGCACCACCGGCTCGCAAAGGCAGGCCGCGCGCCCGCCGGTCGTTCGCCCAACCGACAACTGAGGTCGAAACCAATGATCGACCGCATCGTTTCCGAACTCGGCCCGTGGAACTGGATGGTACTCGGTTTCGTGCTGCTGGTGATGGAAATCATCGCGCCGGGTATCTTCATGCTGTGGATCGGCATCGCCGCGCTGATCATCGGCGCCGTGTCGCTGCTGATCTGGGACGCCGGCTTCTGGACCTGGCAGGTCCAGGTCCTCGCCTTCCTGGCGCTGTCGCTGGTCTCGGCCTATGTCGGCAAGAAGCTGGTCGGCAGCCGCAACGACCCGACCGACCAGCCGCTGCTCAACCGGCGCGGCGCGCAAATGGTCGGCAGGATGGCGACACTTGCCGAGCCGATCCGGGACGGACGCGGCCGCATCAAGCTGGGCGATACGCTGTGGCGTGTCTCCGGCCCGGATTTGCCGGCCGGCACGCAAGTGCGCGTGACGGGCGCAGCCGATACGGATCTGGAACTGACCGTCGAGGCGGTCTGAACGAGCGGCGTTAAGAGTGTGTCGAGATCCGGGTCAGGCCGGCATCACCGAATATCAGCGCGCCTTAGGCCGCGCCGATACGCAGCAGGTCATGCAGGTGGATGAGGCCGACTGGTTTCCGGCCCTCCACCACCATCAGGCTGGTGATGGCTGAATTGTTGATCGTTTGCAGCGCCGTTGCCACCAGCGTGTCCGGCGTCGCGGTCTTCGGGCCTTTTGTCATCACCTGATCCACCGTCATCGCCAGCAGATTGCTGCCGATGTGACGGCGGATGTCGCCATCGGTGATGATGCCGACCAGCGCACCGTCGGCGTCGGTGATCGCGACGCAGCCAAACCCCTTGCGCGACAGTTCCAGGATCGCGTCCTGCATGCCGGTGCCCGCGACCACCAGCGGCAGCCTGTCGCCGACATGCATGATCTCGCGGATCTGCGTCAGGTTGGCGCCGAGCTGGCCGCCCGGGTGAAAGGTGCGGAAATGATCCGGCGTGAAGCCGCGTGCTTCGAGCAGCGCGATCGCCAGCGCGTCGCCCATCACCAGTTGCAGCAGCGTCGATGTCGTTGGCGCCAGGCCGTGCGGGCAGGCTTCCGGAGCGCGCGGCAAAAGCAGCACCACGTCCGCCGCCCGCGCCAGCGCCGATGTCTCTCCGGCGGTGATGGCGATCAGCGGAATGGAAAAGCGCCTGGAATAGGCGACGATGCCCATCAGTTCCTTGCTCTCGCCCGACCACGACATGGCGATGATGGCGTCGTCCCTGGCGATCATGCCGAGATCGCCGTGATTGGCCTCCGCGGGATGGACGAAAAAGGCCGGCGTGCCGGTCGAGGCCAGCGTCGCGGCGATCTTCGAACCGATATGGCCGCTTTTGCCGACGCCGGTGACGATGAGCCGGCCTTCAATCCCCGAGATCATCTCGACCGCCTGCGCGAAAGGCGCGGCCAATCCGTTCTCCAAGGCCTCGGCAAGGGCTGCAACCCCAGCCTGTTCTGTCGCCACCGTCCTCAGCGCCGAAGCGATCGAGGCTTGCCTGTCCGAAGGCTTCTTATCCAGGGATCCCGCATGCATGGCTGATGCGATTAACGCTTTGCCGGCGCGCTGTCCAACAGAAATGGCCCAAGGCATGTTGCCCGAACGTGCGCGGTGGTTTTTGACGACGGCAGGCGCGAAAACCAAAAGCTTGACGCACGCGGTATGAATGCCTTTGGAAATCAGCGCTTCAGGCGGCTGACGGGCCGCCGCCTCAACCCTCCGTTAACCATCCCCATTTACGGTTCGGTAAGTATGGCGCGCGTGCGCCGCGCAAGCAGTGGTGGCGATGTCCGGGGCCCAGCCAGAAAATTCGACAGGACGTGGGGGCAAGGCGGTCTGCGCCTTGCTGCTGGCAACCAGCATGTTTGCCTTGCTGCGCCCGGCGGCGCTCCATGCCCAGGAAACCGAACTGCGCGGCGAAGTTTCGGAATCGGCGATCCTGTCCGACCAGCAGCGCAAGGCGAGACAGCTGGCCCTGGCAGCCCAGGGTCAACAGCCGGCCAATGCCGCGCAGGACAATGCGCCGGCCCGCACCTATCTGCCGGCCAGCGCCGGTGCCGTGCCTGACGACGCCGACACCGGCGACGCCAACGCGACCGGCAGCCTCTTCGACCCGGCGTCAGCCACCGACGACACGGCCGCCGACATCGCGGCGCCGCCCAAGCCTCGCCGCCGCTCATCGACCGCCGGGCAGAATGCTGCTGACCAAGCCAAGGACAAGGCTGCCGACAAGTCGAAAAAGAAGAAGAAATCGACGGCCGGCACCTCCGACATCACCGCTTCCACGACGGCCTCCACGACGGACGCCGCCGATGGTGCAGAGACCGATGCGGACACGGCCAACCGCCGCGCTCTCACCATCGACAGTGCCGACAGGCAGAAGCTCGACCCAGGCGCAGAGCGCACGGACGCCATCGAAGGTCAGAAAAAGAAGCCAGAGGATGATCCATTCGCCGCCACCGGCGTCAAATGGGGTTCCTTCGTCATCCGGCCGACGATCGAACAGGGCCTGACCGCCACCTCGAACGGCGATTCGAGCAGTGCCGGCACGTCGGCGCTGCTGTCCGAGACGGCGCTGCGCTTTTCCGCCGCCTCCGACTGGCGCGAGAACTCAGCCACGATCGACGGCTATGGCCTTTTTCGCGAGACTGTCTCGGGTTACCCGGTTCACGACGAGCAAGGGCGCATCGAAGGCCAGCTCAATGTCGACCTCGACAATGAGTTGCGCGCCATCGCCAAGCTCGGCTACGAGGCCGTGCCGGAATCGGCATCATCGCCGGACGCCATCGCGGGCGTCAGCAAGCAGCCGCTGCGGCAGACCATCGATGGCAGCCTCGCCGTCGAAAAGCATCTCGGCAAGATGCAGTACACGTTGACCGGCGCGGTCTCGCATGACTTCTACGGCGACGCCAAGCTCTCGGACGGCACCTCGCTGTCGCAGAAGGATCAGGACTCCACGCTCTACACGGCGACGTTGCGCACCGGCTACGAGATCTCCCCTGCCCTGACCCCTTTCACCGAAATCGAGGTCGGCCGCCGGACTTATGATCAACGCATCGACAATGAAGGCTTCGAGCGCTCGTCGACGCGGCTCGGCGCCCGCGCTGGCCTTGCACTCGATATGGGTGAGAAGCTGTCGGGTGAATTCTCGGCCGGCTGGCTCAGGGAAGCGATCGACGACAAAAACCTTGATGCGATCTCTGGTGCCACCGTCAACGCCGACCTCAAATGGTCACCCGAGCGCGGCACAACGATCGGCCTGACCGGGCGGACCACCGTCGAGCCCACGACCACATCGGGCGAAAGCGGCGACATCCTCTATTCCGGTCGCCTGACCGGCGAGCGCCAGATTCGCGCCAACCTCACCGCCAATGCGGCTCTGGGCCTCGACTGGCGTGATTACATCGGCATCGACGGCCATGACAGGGTGTTGAGCGCCGAGGCCGGACTGACCTGGTGGTTGAACCGCTACGCCGGCCTGACCACAAGAGTGAGGACCGAGAAGCTGACCAGCAATCTGCCGGGCCGGGACTACACCGCCAACAGCATCTTCCTCGGCGTGAAGGTGCAGCGCTGAACGGCCGCACCAACGACATCCGGCCGCTCGCTATAATACCTTAAAACGCAGCGCCGCGGCGCTCAGACGGCTTCAACTCGTCCAGAAGCGTGCGGATGACGCCAGCCATGTTCTCGTTCATGTCGCTGCGCCACAGCGCGAAGGCGACGTTGGCCTCGACGAAGCCTTCCGGCGATCCGCAGTCGAACGTGCGGCCCCGATAGTGGTAGCCGTAGAAAGGCTGCTGCTTTTCCAGCTTCAGCATGGCGTCGGTGAGCTGGATCTCGTTGCCGGCGCCTTTTTCCTGGCCTTCGAGGATCTTGAATATCTCCGGCTGCAGGATGTAGCGGCCGTTGATGTAAAGATTGGACGGCGCGGTGCCGGCCTTCGGCTTTTCCACCATCTCGGTGATGCGGAAACCGTGATGCGTGTCCTCGCCGCGGCCGACGATGCCGTATTTGTGGGTTTCGGCGGGAGCGCATTCCTGCACCGCGATGATGTTGTTGCCGGTCTCCTCGTAGAGCTCGACCATTGCCTTCGTGCAGCTCTTCTCCGACTGCATGATCATGTCGGGCAGCAAAAGCGCGAAGGGCTCGTCGCCGACGAGCTCGCGGGCGCACCAGACGGCGTGACCAAGTCCCATCGGTACCTGCTGGCGTGTGAAACTGGTCTGCCCCGGCGCCGGCTGCAGCCGTTGCAGGCGGGCGAGCTGGTCGTCTTTGCCGCGCTGGGCCAGCGTGTCATAGAGTTCGAACTGGATGTCGAAATGGTCCTCGATGACGGCCTTGTTGCGGCCGGTGACGAAGATGAAATGCTCGATGCCGGCCTCGCGCGCCTCATCCACCACATACTGGATCACCGGCCGGTCGACGACGGTCAGCATTTCCTTGGGGACAGCCTTGGTGGCCGGGAGAAACCGTGTGCCGAGACCAGCGACCGGGAAGACTGCCTTGCGAACTCTCTTCATGCTTTCAATTATCCGTTTGAGGGCCAGCTCCGCAATCCCCGTTCCAAGACATTTTCACGCCGGAATTGGGGACTACTGGGCAACTGAGAGGAATGTCCACCGGTAAAGCTTCGAAGCGTCTTTTCGTTCCCGGTGGCGCCTATGGTAAACTAATTCCTAACCTGGTTCGGCGATGAATGGTCTTTCCTGAGACAGAGAAGGAGGAAAAGGTGTCCGTTCGCAATGCCGCAAAACGTTTTACCAGCGTCATAGCGGCAGCCAGCCTATCGCTCGCTCTGCTGATGCCTGGCCCCGCTTTCGCCGATGCCGGTTTCCGGCAGTGGGTCGCCGGCTTCCGCGCCACCGCCGTGCAGAGCGGCGTTTCCGGCGCCCTCTACGACCAGGCCTTCAGGAACATCAGGGATATAGATCCGGTGGTGCTGGAAAAGGCGCGTACGCAGCCTGAATTCACGGCCCCTGCCTGGGACTATTTCGACAACCGCGTCCATGACCAGTCGGTCGCCGTCGGCCAGCAGATGGCCAGGAAATGGAAGCCGTGGCTGGACCGGATCGAGGCCAGGTTCGGCGTCGACCGCTACATCCTGCTGGCCATCTGGTCTATGGAATCGAACTATGGCGAGATCCTCAAGCGCGACGACGTCATGCGCAATGTCGTGCGCTCGCTGGCGACCTTAGCCTATGCCGATCCGAAGCGGGCGAAATTCGCCCGCACCCAGCTGATCGCCGCGCTGAAGATCCTGCAGACCGGCGATATCGACGAAAGCCATCTGAGCGGATCCTGGGCCGGCGCCATGGGCCATACCCAGTTCATCCCGACCAGCTATCTCCACTATGCCGTCGACATGGACGGCAACGGCAAACGCGACATCTGGAATTCGATTCCCGATGCGCTGGCGACCTCCGCCAATCTGTTGAAGAAGAATGGCTGGCAGGCCGGCAAGACCTGGGGCTATGAGGTCGCCCTGCCGGCTGGCAAACTTCCCGGCGGTTCCAAGACGCTGTCGCAGTGGCAGGCGCTCGGCGTGGTCAGGGCCAACGGCAAGCCGTTCAAGAACGGCTCCGACAAGGCGACGCTGAAGGTGCCGGACGGCCGCAACGGGCCGGCCTTCCTGATGATCAAGAATTTCACGGTCATCAAAGCCTACAATAACGCCGACAAATATGCGCTGGCCGTCGGCCTTCTTGCCGACGAAATCGCCGGCTCCAGCGGTCTCGTGCAGGACTGGAAGCGGCCTTTCACCAAGCTCACTTTCGAGGAAAGGCAGGAGCTGCAGCAGCGGCTTTCCCAACATGGCCTTTATGACGGCAAGTTCGACGGCAAGATCGGCGACGGCTCGAAATCAGCCATCTTGGCTTTCCAGGCCAAGGCCGGCTTGACCCAGGACGGTTACCCGAGCATGGAAGTGCTGAAGTGGCTCCGGCAGAAATAGAGCCGCCTGCGGTGCCGCGCGGCCTTTCGGCCGCGCAAAGGACGCTGTAGCAATCTGGTTGGCGCAAAGTCCGTTTGAAAAGTACGACTTTTCAAAAAAAGGACCGCGCCAAGGGATGGAGGAAACGATTGGCTTCGGCTGCGCGCATCGCAGGGCTTGTTCGTCGCATGCCGGTGCTCATCCTGGCCGCGATCGTGCTCACCGTCGGTGTGGCTGGCGCCTTTCATGCGCCCGCCATGGCGCAGGAGCAGCAAAACCGCAGCTGGTCGCTGCGCGACCTTCTGTTCCCACGCCGCAGTGAGCGGATCGAGCCGCCGCAGGACATCCAGAAGCCGAGGCCCAGGCCAAAGGCGAAAAAACCCCGTGCCCCGCGCCCGCCCGCGGAACCGGAAATCCCGGTGGTCGACAAGGCACCGGACGCTCGCACCGTACTGGTGGTCGGCGACTTCATGGCGGCCGGCCTCGCCGAAGGCCTCGACACCGCCTTTGCCGAGAATACCGGCGTCAGGATCGTCGTTCGCAGCAATGGCTCGTCCGGCTTCGTACGCGACGACTTCTACAACTGGCCCGAACAGATCAAATCGCTGATCGAGACCGAAAAACCCGCCGCCGTGATCGTCATGCTGGGTTCCAACGACCGCCAGCAGATGAAGGTGGGTGACGTGCGCGAACAGCCCCGCTCTGAAACCTGGACCAAGGAATATGAGCGCCGGACCGAGGCGTTCGGCAAAGCTATCGCGGAGGCAAAGGTACCTTTCCTATGGGTCGGCATGCCGGCGTTCCGGGTGCCGAAGATGACCTCCGACATGCTGGCCTTCAACGACATCTACCATCAGGCCGCTGAAAGCCATGGCGGTGAATTCGTCGACGTCTGGGACGGCTTCGTCGATGAGAACGGTGCTTTCGTCACCAGCGGCCCCGACATCAACGGCCAGCCGGTGCGGCTGCGCGCCGATGACGGCATCAACGTCTCGAGGGCGGGCAAGCGCAAGCTCGCCTTCTATACCGAAAAACCGCTGCTGAAGATCCTCGGCCTGACCGCGCCGGGAAGCGTGGTTACGCCGTCCGCTCCGGCGGGCGCCCCTGTCGAGGCGCCGGCGCCGGCCGCGGCACCCATCGTCATCGACCGCACCGCGCCGATGCTGCTCAGCGATCCGGCACTCGACGGCGGCTCCGAGCTACTTGGCGCGGCCCCGCCGGCGAAAGCAAATCCGGACCTGCCCGGTGAAAAGCTTGTGGTCGAGGGCAAGGCACCTATTGCATCGCCCGGCCGCGCCGACGATTTCTCATGGCCGCCGAAAGCCGCGGCCGCAACCGACACCACGACCGCGATCAATCGTTAGTATCGCAGAGCTACTCCAAGGCCGTTTCGAAACTCGCTCCTGCGAGTCATATGATGGTGTTTGCGAGAACCGGAGCGGAGCGTACATTTGAGTACGCGAGCACCGGAAGCGCAGAAAACGCCTTCAGATGGCCGCAGGAGTAGAGTTTCCAAACGGGCTCAGCGCGGGAGGACGCTCGACCCCACCAACGCCTCGTCGATCGAGCGTGCCGCCTGGCGGCCCTCGCGGATTGCCCAGACGACCAGCGACTGGCCACGACGCACGTCGCCGGCCGCATAGAGCCTGTCCACGCTGGTCCTGTAGTCGCGGTCATTGGCCTCGACATTCCTGGAACGGCGGCTGTCGGTGGCGATCTTCATCTGCCCGTCCAATTCCCTCGCCACACCGGCCGCGGCCGGCCCGGCAAAGCCGATGGCGATGAAAGCGAGATCGGCACGAATGACGAATTCGGTACCGGCGATCGGCTTGCGCTTGTCATCGACCTCGCAGCACTTGACGCCGGTCAGCTGGCCTTCCTCGCCGATGAATTCGAGCGTCGCCACCTGGAATTCGCGCTCCGCGCCTTCGGCCTGCGAGGACGAGGTGCGCATCTTGGTCGCCCAGTAGGGCCAGACCGAAAGTTTGTCTTCCTTCTCCGGCGGCTGCGGGCGGATGTCGAGCTGGGTGACACGCACGGCGCCCTGGCGGAAGGCCGTGCCGACACAGTCGGACGCTGTATCGCCGCCGCCGACGACGACCACATGCTGGCCGCCGGCGATGATCGGATGCGACGGCCACGCCACCGACTGAATCGGTTCGCCGCCGACTCGCCTGTTCTGCTGCACCAGATAGGGCATCGCGTCATGCACGCCGCCGAGATCGTCGCCGGGAATGCCGGCCGCGCGCGGCGTTTCCGAGCCGCCGCAATAGAGCACGGCATCATGTTCGGCGAGCAGCTCGGCAACCGGCTTGTCGACGCCGACATTGACGCCGCAATGGAATGTCACGCCCTCACCCTGCATCTGCTCGATGCGCCGGTCGATGTAGTGCTTCTCGATCTTGAAGTCGGGAATGCCGTAGCGCATCAGCCCGCCGGGCCGGCTCTCGCGCTCATACACGTGGACGTCATGGCCGGCGCGGCCAAGCTGCTGCGCAGCCGCCATACCGGCCGGACCGGAACCGATGACGGCGACGCGCTTGCCGGTCTTCTTCTCCGGCGGATAAGGCCTGATATGGCCGGTTTCATAGGCCTTGTCGGCGACCGCCTGCTCGACCGTCTTGATGGCGACGGGAATGTCCTCGAGGTTCAGCGTGCAGGCTTCCTCGCAGGGCGCGGGGCAGATGCGGCCGGTGAACTCCGGGAAATTGTTGGTCGAATGCAGGTTGCGGATCGCGTTGTCCCAGTCGCCATTGTAGACGAGGTCGTTCCAGTCTGGGATCTGGTTGTGGATGGGGCAGCCGGTCGGCCCGTGGCAGAACGGAATGCCACAATCCATGCAGCGCGCGGCCTGTTTCTCGACCTCCTTGTCCGACATCGGCAGCGTGAATTCGCGGAAATGCCGGATGCGATCGGAGGCCGGCTGGTACTTGTGCACCTGCCGGTCGATTTCGAGAAAGCCTGTTACCTTGCCCATAGTCCAGTTCCTGCTGTCCAGATGGTACGGTTTTCGCCGCACCCGTTAACCCCTTGAGGCAGCCATGGCAACCTTTCGCACGAGGTCAAACTATCGATGAAGATGGGCCGGGAAACCTGGGCCTCCCGGCAAATTCCAAATCTATTCCGCCGCCACGCCCATGCGCATGCGTTCCATCTCGATCAGCGCGCGGCGGTATTCGACCGGCATGATCTTGCGGAATTTCGGCCGGAATGTCGTCCAGTCGTCAAGGATCTCGCGACCACGCACCGAGCCGGTGTAGTGCACATGGTTCGAGATCAGCTGGTAGAGCCGCTCCTCGTCATGGCTGGTCATGTCGCCGGAGACGTCGACGCGACCCTTGTGATCGAGGTCGCCGCCATGGTGCAGCAGCCTTTCCATCAGATCGTCTTCTTCCGGAACCGGCTCCAGCTCGACCATCGCCATGTTGCAGCGCTCGGCGAAGTCGCCTGCCTCGTCAAGCACATAGGCAACGCCGCCCGACATGCCGGCGGCGAAGTTGCGGCCAGTCTGGCCGATGACGACCACGATGCCGCCGGTCATGTACTCACAGCCATGGTCGCCGACGCCTTCGACGACGGCGGCGACGCCCGAATTGCGCACGGCGAAACGCTCACCGGCGACGCCGGCGAAGTAGGCCTCGCCCTCGGTTGCGCCATAGAGCACCGTATTGCCGACGATGATGGACTCAGCCGCGACGATCTTGGCCCCTTCCGGCGGCCGGATGACGATGCGGCCGCCCGACAGGCCCTTGCCGACATAGTCGTTGCCGGCGCCGACAAGCTCGAACGAGATGCCGCGCGCCAGGAAGGCGCCGAAGGACTGGCCGGCGGTGCCGGTCAGCTTCACCTGGATCGTATCCTCGCGCAGGCCTTTGTGCTTGAAGCGCTTGGCCACTTCACCCGACAGCATGGCGCCCGTGGAGCGGTCGACATTGCGGATGTCGACCTCGATCTTGACCGGCTGCTTGCTTTCGAGCGCCGGCTTTGCCAGCTCGATCAGCTTGCGGTCGAGCACGTCGTCGATCGGGTGCTTCTGCCGCTCGGTCCAATGCACGGCCTCATGCGGCGCATCCGGCTTGAAGAACATCTTCGAGAAATCGAGCCCGCGTGCCTTCCAGTGCACGATCAGGTCGCGCTTTTCCAGAAGATCGGTGTCGCCGATGATCTGGTCGAGATGGGTGTAGCCCATCTCGGCGAGCAGCTCCCTGACCTCTTCCGCGACGTAGAAGAAGAAGTTGATGACATGCTCGGGCGTGCCCTTGAAGCGCTTGCGCAGCACCGGATCCTGAGTCGCGACGCCGACCGGGCAGGTGTTGAGATGGCACTTGCGCATCATGATGCAGCCGGCCGCGATCAACGGCGCGGTCGAGAAGCCGAATTCATCGGCGCCGAGCAGCGCGCCGATGATCACGTCGCGTCCCGTGCGCAACCCGCCATCGACCTGCAGCGCAACGCGCGACCGCAGACCGTTCAGCACCAGCGTCTGGTGCGTCTCGGCAAGGCCCATTTCCCATGGGCTGCCGGCATGCTTGAGCGAGGTCAGCGGCGAGGCGCCCGTGCCGCCATCATAGCCCGAAATGGTGATGTGGTCGGCGCGTGCCTTGGCAACGCCCGCCGCAACCGTGCCGACGCCGACTTCCGACACCAGCTTGACCGACACGTCGGCCGCCGGATTGACGTTCTTCAGATCGTAGATCAGCTGTGCCAGATCCTCGATCGAATAAATGTCGTGATGCGGCGGCGGCGAGATCAGGCCGACGCCCGGCGTCGAATGCCGGACCTTGGCGATGGTCGCGTCGACCTTGTGGCCGGGCAACTGGCCGCCCTCGCCGGGCTTGGCGCCCTGCGCCACCTTGATCTGCATCATGTCGGAATTGACGAGGTATTCGGCCGTGACGCCGAAACGCCCCGAGGCGATCTGCTTGATCGCCGAGCGTTCCGGGTTCTTGCCGCCGCCGGGCAGCGGCAGATAGCGGTCGGCCTCTTCGCCGCCCTCGCCGGTGTTCGACTTGCCGCCGATCTGGTTCATCGCGCGCGCCAGCGTCGTGTGCGCTTCGCGCGAGATCGAACCGAACGACATCGCCCCGGTCGAGAACCGCTTGACGATGTCGGCCGCTGACATGACGTCGTCGAGCGCCGCCTTCTTGCGGCCGGTTTCTCCGGCCAGCTTGATCTTGAACAGGCCGCGAATGGTCTGGGCGCGGGCCGTCTCGCTGTCGATCTGGGCGGAATAGTCCTTGAACGTTTCCCACGATCCCTGGCGCACGGCGTGCTGCAAGGTGGCGACAGCGTCGGGCGACCAGATATGGGCCTCGCCGCGCATGCGGTACATGTACTCGCCGCCGACCTCGAGGCTGTTGCGCAGCACGGGGTCGTTGCCGAAACCGTCATTGTGGCGGCTTAGCGTCTCGGCCGCGATCTCGTCCAGCCCGACGCCTTCGATCAGCGTCGCGGTGCCGGTGAAATATTGCTGCACGAAATCGGTCTTCAGGCCGATGGCGTCGAAAATCTGCGCGCCGCAATAGGACTGGTAGGTCGAGATGCCCATCTTGGACATCACCTTGAGGATGCCCTTGCCGATCGACTTGATGTAGCGCGTGACGACTTCGTAGGCGTCCACCTCCTTCGGCAGTTCCCCGCGCTTGTGCATGTCGAGCAGCGTGTCGAAGGCAAGGTAAGGGTTGATCGCCTCGGCGCCATAGCCGGCAAGGCAGCAGAAATGATGCACTTCGCGCGGCTCGCCGGATTCGACGACGAGCCCGACCGAGGTGCGCAGCCCCTTGCGGATGAGGTGATGATGGACCGCAGCCGTAGCCAGCAGCGCCGGGATGGCGATGCGGTCCGGCCCGACCTGGCGGTCGGACAGGATGATGATGTTGTAGCCGCCGGCGACCGCCGCCTCCGCCCGCTCGCACAACCGGTCGATGGCGCCCTGCATGCCCGCGGCCCCTTCGGCCGAGCCATAGGTGATGTCGATCGTCTTGGTGTCGAAGCGGTCCTCGGTGTGGCCGATGGAACGGATTTTTTCGAGATCGCCATTGGTCAGGATCGGCTGGCGCACCTCAAGCCGCTTGCGGCGCGAATTGCCGACCAGGTCGAAGATGTTGGGCCGTGGCCCGATGAAGGACACCAGGCTCATCACCAGCTCCTCGCGGATCGGGTCGATCGGCGGATTGGTGACCTGGGCGAAATTCTGCTTGAAATAGGTGTAGAGCAGCTTCGACTTGTCCGACATCGCCGAGATCGGCGTGTCGGTGCCCATCGAGCCCACCGCCTCCTGGCCTGTTGTCGCCATCGGCGACATCAACAGCTTGGTGTCTTCCTGGCTGTAGCCGAACGCCTGCTGGCGATCGAGCAGGCTGACATCCTTGCGCAGCGCGCGCGGCTCGACCGGCTTCAAATCTTCGAGGATGAGCTGTGTGTTGGCGAGCCAGGTCTTGTAGGGATGCTTGGTCGCGATCTCCGACTTGAGCTCCTCGTCGGAGACGATACGCCCCTTCTCCAGGTCGATCAGCAGCATCCGGCCTGGCTGCAGCCGCCACTTCTTGACGATCTTCTCCTCGGGCACCGGCAGCACGCCGGCTTCCGAGGCCATGATGACGCGGTCGTCGTCGGTGACGATGTAGCGTGCCGGGCGCAGGCCATTGCGGTCGAGCGTGGCGCCGATCTGGCGTCCATCGGTGAAAACCACCGCCGCCGGCCCGTCCCACGGCTCCATCAGTGCCGCATGGTATTCGTAGAAGGCCTTGCGATCGGCATCCATGAGCTTGTTGCCGGCCCAGGCTTCCGGGATCAGCATCATCATGGCATGGCTGAGCCTGTACCCGCCCTGGAACAGGAACTCGAGCGCATTGTCGAAGCAGGCGGTGTCGGACTGGCCGTCATAGGAAATCGGCCACAGCTTCGAGATGTTGTTGCCGAACAGTTCGGAATCGACCGACGCCTGGCGCGCGGCCATCCAGTTGTTGTTGCCGCGCACGGTGTTGATCTCGCCATTGTGGGCGACCATGCGGTAGGGATGCGCCAGCTTCCAAGACGGGAAGGTGTTGGTCGAGAAGCGCTGGTGGACGAGGATCAGCGCGGTCTCGAAGCGCGGATCGATCAGGTCCTTGTAATAGGCGCCGACCTGGTAGGCCAGGAACATGCCCTTGTAGACGATGGTGCGCGCCGACAGCGACACGCAATAGGCGCCGATGTCCTTGTTGTCGTTCTCGGCGTAGATGCGGCCCGATATCACCTTGCGCAACAGATAGAGCCTGGCCTCGTATTCCTCGTCATCGGTAATGTCTGGCGTGCGGCCGATGAATATCTGCCGATGGAACGGCTCGGATGCCACGATGTCAGGCGCCTTCGACAGCGACGAATTGTCGACGGGCACGTCACGGAAACCGATGAGCGGAAGCCCCTCGGATTGCGCCGATTCGGCAATGATGTCCTCGATATGGGCGCGAAGGGCCACGTCTTGCGGCATGAACCAGTGTCCAACGCCGTACTGGCCGGCCGGCGGCAGGTCGATGCCCTGGGCCGCCATCTCCTCACGGAAGAATTGGTCGGGAAGCTGCACCAGCACGCCGGCGCCATCGCCGACCAGCGGATCGGCGCCAACGGCGCCGCGATGCGTCAGGTTTTCGAGCACAGCCAGCCCGTCCTTGACGATCTGGTGCGACTTCACCCCCTTCATATTGACGATGAAGCCGACGCCGCAGGCGTCATGCTCGTTGCGAGGATCGTAAAGGCCCTGGGCGGAAAGGCCGTTGGCGGTTCGGCCAATATCGGTCCGGGACATGGTTTTGACGGTTGCCGCTTTCGTCTGCGCGGCCTGGCCGTTCGTCGCAGAGTGCGTCATGTCCGTCATCTCCTGTCCTCCATTCCCAGCCATTCAGGCGCTGGTTTGCCTCGGCAAGCGCTTGGCTCACCCTGATCCTTGTGGCACGTCTTGCGAAATCCTTGCCGAACCAGGCGGCTTTTCGCATGGATCGCATCTGGTAATCGTACAGGCCAGAGTCTGGCTGTCCACCTGTCGCTCGCGGCAACAGCCGGAGAGGCCCAAATGATACGCCAATCCAGCTCGTTTTGTGCGACAAAATAAGACAGCACTACTGTCCTAAATTTTTATTGCAGAAATCTGGGACGCACACAAGACCGATTCACAAAAAACTTGGGCTTTCCGCGACAGAAAATGTCGTGAAGTTGAGGAAAAACGTAAGCTTCAGTCTTCGACCCGGGCTTTGTCGGTTGGCTGGCTTTACCATTTTTCCGGCGCCTGGCCCCTTGCGGTCCGCTCGCGAAACCGGTCAACTTCAGGCTGATTTCCCCAAAGCCCCGATCTCCCAAGACATAGGCAGATGCATGTTCTTCGCTTCCGACAATTGGGCAGGCGCCCATCCCAATATTGCCGCCGGCCTGTCGGCCAATGCCGGCGGCTTTTCCACCGCCTATGGCGACGGTGCGCTCGACCGGGCAGTCTACCAGCGCTTCAGCGAGATTTTCGAACGAGAGGTCGCGGTGTTCTTCGTGGCCACCGGCACGGCCGCCAATTCGCTGGCGCTCACCGCTTACAACAAGCCGGGCGGCATTTCCTTTGCTCATCGCGAATCGCATGTCATCGAGGACGAATGCGGCGCGCCGGTGTATTTTTCCGGCGGCTCTCGCCTGCATGAGATCGATGGCGCGCTGGGCAAGATCGATCCGCACAATCTGGAAAGGACCATCGGCCGTTTCGCACCGGAAATCGTCCATTGGGGACGACCGATGGCCGTTTCGATCACCCAGTCGACCGAGGTCGGCACCATCTACGGCCTGGATGAGATCGAGACGATCTCCGCGATCGCCAAACAATATTCGGTGCCCCTGCACATGGATGGCGCCCGCTTTGCCAATGCGTTGGTCGCACTCGAGACGACACCGGCCGAAATGACCTGGAGACGCGGCGTCGACATCCTCTCCTTCGGCGGCACCAAGAACGGCTGCTGGTGCGCCGAGGCGGTCGTGCTGTTCGATCTTGATCGTGCCAGGGAATTGGCCTTCCTGCGCAAGCGCGCCGCCCAGCTGTTTTCGAAATCGCGCTTCGTGGCGGCGCAGTTCGAGGCCTATTTCAAGGATGGACTGTGGCTGGACACCGCCCGCCACGCCAACGCTATGGCCGCACGCCTTGCCGCCGCGATCGAGGATTCGGCCACGGCCAAGCTGGCATGGCTGCCGCAGGCGAACGAGGTTTTCGCGGTGATCAAGAAAGCCGAGGCCGAGGGGCTGCAGGCCGCGGGGGCCGCCTTCTACGACTGGCACAAGCCGCATGGCTTTGACGGCCACATCGGCGAGGACGAGTTGCTCTACCGCTTCGTCACCAGCTTTGCGACGACAGCCGATGAAGTCGACCGTTTTGGCCAGCTGATCGCCTGATAACGGATATCCCCGACAACAAAAACGCGGCGCTTTTCGGCCCCGCTTCCGTCTCGGGAGGAGACTTGTACTTTAGGCAGCGGTCTTGGCCTCGATCTGCTTGGCCTTGGCCGAAGACGCCGTAATGGCGATCTTGCGCGGCTTCAGCTCCTCGGGGATGTTGCGCTTGAGGTCGACGAAGAGCAGGCCGTTCTTCAGCGAGGCGCCAACGACCTCGACGTGGTCGGCAAGCTGGAAGCGGCGTTCGAAAGCCCTCGAGGCAATGCCGCGATAGAGCAGCTCAGAGCCTTCGCCGGTACCCTCGTCCTTGCGCTCACCCTTCACGGTCAGCACGTTGCGATGGGCTTCGATCGAGATTTCCTCGTCCGAGAAGCCGGCAACCGCCATCGAGATGCGGTAGGAATCCTCACCGGTGCGCTCGATGTTGTAGGGGGGATAGGTCTGCGCGCCATCCGGCTGCGCAAGCGAATCGAGCATCGTGAACAGACGGTCGAAGCCGACGGTGGAGCGATAAAGCGGGGAAAAATCAACGTGACGCATGAGGTGTTCTCCTGTTGAGCAACATGGTTTGCGTATGGCCGGTGCGAAACCCTTGAGCGGCGTTTCGGGTGGGCCAGCGGCCCCGACATTGGCGACCGCACCAGACATTTGGGGAGCGCTGGAAAGCATTTCAAGATTTCACCTGGCGGCAAAAACCACGGCGGCAGGCCCCTTGATGAACGGCAGATGAACCGGCACTTCGGCGCGCGTTCAGGCAGCCGGCGCTAAAGTCCATTACAGGATCAAGGACTGGCGGCGCCCATTGCACAACAGGCACCGCAACGAGGCCGACCGGGTGTAACGTCCCTTCCTCCCGGATCGACAGAGGCCGGAAGCACGCTTTCGAGCGGCTTCCGGCCTTCCCTGGCGCAGCCTCCCCTTCACCGGGAATTCCTTGGCTTTTGGCGCATGGGCGTCTATCACCTTAGCGGAGCCGGCCAGCGCAGGCGGGCATGCGAGACGCCGAGCACGAAGCGCCGAATGACGGATCTTTTCACCGAAAACTCCCTTTTTCACGAAATCGAGGGCAATCCGCGGCCGGAAAACGCCACCGGCGGCTTCTTCACCACGCGTGACCGCAAGAATATCCGCTACGGCCTGTTCGGCGCAGTCGCTCGCCCGATGAAGGGCACCGTGGTCCTGCTCACCGGCCGCAACGAGTGCATCGAGAAATATTTCGAAACCATCCGCAACCTTGCCGATCGCGGCTTTGGCGTCGCCACCCTCGATTGGCGCGGCCAGGGCGATTCCGACCGGCTGATCCGCGATCACCAGCGCGGCTACGTCAGCAGCTTCCGCGACTACACCGCCGACCTCGAACAGTTCTTCGAGGAGATCGTGCTGCCCGATTGCCGCGGACCGTACTACATCCTCGCCCATTCGGCAGGTGCCTTGATCACCCTGCTTGCCGCCCCGTCGATGGTGAACCGCATCCGGCGCATGGTGCTGATCGCGCCCTTCCTGACGCTGCCCGACCTGCCGGTCTCGATCTCGACGGTTCGCCGCGTCTGCTCGTTGTTCTGCGTTCTCGGCCTCGGCCGGCTCTATGCCGCCTGGGGTCCGCGGCCGAAGGTGACGGCCCCTTTCGAGACCAACAAGCTGACGTCTGACCCGGTACGCTATCGACGCAACACGCGGCTCTATGAAGAACATCCGCAACTGGCGCTTGGGGGTCCGACGATCCGCTGGCTGCGGGCAGCCGCGAAAGCCTCCGAAGCTGTCAGCGACCCCGACTTCATGGCAGGGATTCAGGTCCCCCTGCTGATAATCGCCGCCGGCGCCGACCAGGTCGTCTCGACCAGGGCCGTGGAAACCTACGCCAGGCGTCTGCGGCTCGGTTCGCTGCTGATGATCGATGGCTCCCGCCACGAAATCCTGCAGGAAGCCGACATTTATCGCGAGCAATTGCTCGCCGCTTTCGACGCCTTCATTCCCGGGAGCGACGACCCCACAGCCTGACAGGCGCCGGTCGCTGGCCCGCTCCCCAAGGGGTGCGCCGGCAGTAAAACGACTGCTTCAAGCGGTCGGCATCACCTGAATGGCAGCGGACGCTCGTTTAGCCGCGCAAGGCGGCCATGGCGGCGGCATGAAGCTCCGGCGTCGCCGCGGCGAGCACATCGCCGCCCTGTTCCGCCGGCCCGCCATCGAATGTGGTGACGACGCCGCCTGCCTTTTCGATAATCGGGATCAGCGCCACGATGTCGTAGGGCTTCAATCCGGGATCGGCGACGATGTCGACGCTTCCTGAGGCGATCATGGCGAAGGCATAGCAATCGGCGCCATAGCGGGCGAGCTGGATCTGTCTTTCGAATGCATCGTAACGGTTGCGCGCCTCGCCCTTGAACAGGGCCGGCGTGGTGGTGAACAGCGTCGCTTGGTCCAACTTCGTCGTCTTGCGGGTCGTCAGTTTTCGCGGCCCGCCTGGCCCCTCATAATGGGAGCCCGAGCCGTTGGCGTAGAAAAGCTCGCCGGTGAAGGGTTGCGCCATCATGCCGGCAACGGCGTCGCCGTCGATCGTCAGCCCGACCAGTGTGCCCCACACCGGCAGGCCGGAAATGAACGCGCGCGTGCCGTCGATCGGGTCGATCACCCAGACATGCCGGCTCGAAATGTTCTCGCTGCCATGCTCTTCACCAAGAATGCCATGGTCGGGATACTCAGCAGAGATCAGCGCCCGGATGGCGCGCTCGGCCTCGCGATCGGCCTCGGTGACCGGATCGAAACTGCCCTGTTCCTTGTTGGCGACCGCACCTTGGCTGCGAAAGCGCGGCAAGGTCTCCGCCGCTGCCACCTGCGCGATGCGGCGCATGAAACCGACACTGATGTCCAACTGATTCTCCCGCACTGCAGCATGTCCGAGCCGTGCTCTGCCGCCAATTTCGTACCAAAACAAGAGTGTTCGACGACTTTTCCGCGACGGCATCTGTTGCCCGGATGTCACACAAGCGTCGTCGAAACGCACTTTCCACATCAGAGTGAATTAAAAAAGCCTCAAGGTCGCTTGACATTTGTGCAGCGCACAATACCCTTGATCTCGGACAGGGTTTCCTGTCCATGCCCTCCTTGGGCGTTTCCTCCCTAGACTTCGACCGTATCGTGCAAACGATGCGGTCTTTTTTTACGCCGCGATTTCACTCTGCGGCCAACGGCCGGTCGCTCACTCGGCGGCTAGCGGCAGGTCGATGAAATGATGGTCGGGCATCGACATCAGGTCGGCTGAGAACCGCGTCAGGTCGTCGGCCAGCGCATCGAAGCCGCCGGCCTTCTCGAATGTCCGCTCGTTCATGTAGAGCCCGCGATTGACTTCGATCTGCAGCGCATGCAGATGGCGCGCCGGGCGGCCGTAATGCTCGGTGATGAAGCCGCCGGCATAGGGCTTGTTGTGGGCAACCGAATAGCCCATGGCGCTGAGCAGGCCGATCGCGGTCTCGGTCAGGGCGGCGGTTGCCGAGATGCCGAAGCGGTCGCCGATGATGAAGTCGGGCCGCAGGCCGCTGTCGCCGACACGGATGCTCGCCGGCATCGAATGACAGTCGATCAGCACGGCAAAACCGAACCGCGCATGGGTCCTGGTCAAAAGCCGCTTCAGTGTCTCGTGATAGGGCTTGTAGACGGCCTCGATGCGGGCAACGGCTTCGGCCAGAGGCAGGCGACCGGAATAGATGTCGAGCCCCTCGCCCACCAGCTTCGGCACCGTGCCAAGCCCGCCGGCCACCCGCGCCGAGCGGATGTTGCAGAAAGACGGCACTGGCTCGGCGAACATGCGCGGATCGAGTTCCCACGGCTCGCGATTGACGTCGAGATAGGCGCGCGGAAAATTCGCTGCCAGCAACGGCGCGCCTAGCGCCACGGCGCCGCCGAACAGCTCATCGACGTAACAGTCTTCCGACCGGCGGATGGCATTGCGGTCCAGCCTTGCCATGGCCAGGAAGCGTTCGGGATAGTAGCGGCCGCTATGCGGCGAGTTGAAGAGGAAGGGGACGCGCTGCTCGGCGCCCGACCGGATTTCGAAGGGTGGAAAGACCGAAAAATCCTCGGCTGCCGTCTTCAATTTGAGCGAACCCGAAAACACCAGTGCATCATGATGTGAAAGTGTCACCTTGCAGGCCGCGTGTCCAGCATTTCAGCGGCAGCACGCGCCCTGGCAAATATGGATCATCGCCGTCCGCGTTCACTTGATGTTTACCCTCACCTCCTCATATACAGGATGGTTAACGGGCTTGCCCAACGGCAATCTCGGGCGGGTGATTCGGACGGGATATCATGGCACGCATTCTTCTGGCGGAAGACGACGACGATATGCGTCGGTTCCTCGTCAAGGCGCTGGAGCGCGCCGGTTACCAGGTCAGCGATTTCGACAATGGCGCCAGCGCCTATGAGCGGCTGCGCGAGGAACCGTTCTCGCTGCTGTTGACCGACATCGTCATGCCGGAGATGGACGGCATCGAACTGGCGCGGCGCGCCACCGAGATCGATCCTGATTTGAAAGTCATGTTCATCACCGGTTTCGCCGCCGTTGCGCTGAACCCGGATTCCAAGGCGCCGAAAGACGCCAAGGTGCTGTCGAAGCCCTTCCACCTGCGTGACCTCGTCAACGAGGTCGAGAAGATGCTGCAGGCGGCCTGAGCCGTTTTCTAGGCAAGGCGCCGCGCCTCTTCGCCACTGCGGCGAGACGACGCCTTCTTTCCTTTTTCCTGCTATTGACGCGCTGGATCAAAAATGGTGTATGCGCGGCTTCGGATGGGCGTGTAGCTCAGCGGGAGAGCACTGCATTGACATTGCAGGGGTCACAGGTTCAATCCCTGTCACGCCCACCATCCAACCAGACGATCAGACTTGAATCGGCATCCTGGCCCGCTCGCCCGAGCTGGACAATTTTCGTTCGCCCAAGGGAAGCTGGACACTGGCGAGTTTTTCGAGCGCAACGCGCCCGTCCCGGCGTTTGACCGGAACGGGCCGCACTCGATCAGATCATTGCGGCGCTGGATCAGGCGTATTTCCCGGCCTGTCGCCGCCGCCCTTGCCTTCGCGACAAGGCTCTCCGAGACCGCAGCATTTGCCGTTGTAGGTGACGCCAGGCTTCAGCTTGTCGCATTCCCTGGGAGCGGTTGTCTTGCAGCCGGCCAGCACCGAAACGGCGATGGCGGCCAAAAGGACGTTTCTTGAAACAGTAAACATCAGACGTTCTCCTTGATGGACCATGTTTGGACACATCGCTTGGTCGCGCCTCGAGAGAAATTGGTTCACAAGAAAATTGGTGACGCGAAAACCACCCTGCGGTCGTTCGACAGCGGAAACACCTGGGCAGGCGCAGCAATCGCGTGGCGACGCGTCCTCTTCGACCGGTCAGCCTTTCCGCGCTTCAGATGCCCGCGACGGTGCAAAGGCTCTTCATTCTGGCTACCGCCAGATCGGGATCAGCGAGCAATCCCGCCTGGTCGGCAAGGCGGAACACGTCGGCATAGTGACGGATGCCGCGCGCCGACTGCATACCGCCGACCATCGCAAAATGGTCCTGATGGCCATTCAGCCAGGCCATGAAGACGATGCCGGCCTTGTAGTACTCGGTCGGCGCTTCGAAGATTTTTCGCGATAGCGGCACGGTCGGCGCCATCAATGTGTCATAGCCGGCGCGGTCACCCTCCGCCAGTTTCGCCAGCGCTGCATTGGCGACCGGCGCAATCGCATCGAAAATACCGAGCAGTGCGTGCGAGTGTCTTTTCTCGTCGCCGGCGATCAGTTCGGGATAATTGAAATCGTCGCCAGTGAACATGACGACGCCGTCCGGCAGACGGTTTCTCAGCGCGACCTCCTTGCCGGCATCGAGCAGTGAGATTTTTATCCCCTCCACCTTGCCAACGTGGCGTTCGATGATGGCAACAACTGTATCGAGAGCAGTCTCGAAATTCTCGCTGCCCCAATAGCCCCTGAGCGCCGGATCGAACATGTCGCCCAGCCAGTGCAGGATGACCTTGCCGGATGCTTGGGACAGGATGCGGTCGTAGACGCCGACATAGTCGTCCGGCCCCTTGGCCACTGCCGCCAGTGCCCGGCTGGCCATCATGATCGCCTTGCCGCCCAAGCCTTCGATGAAAGCGAATTGCTGCTCATAGGCGGCGATCACATCGTCCAGCGTCCTGGCGGCGGCGGGCGCCAGATGGTCGGTGCCGGCACCCGAGGCGAGATCGGCGCCATCGACGGTACGCGCCTCGGCGATCGAACGGCGGATCAATTCCTGCGCGCTTGCCCAGTCGAAGCCCATGCCGCGCTGCGACGTGTCCATCGCTTCGGCGATGCGGAATCCCAGCCGCCACAGATGGTGACGGAACGCCATCGTCCTGTCCCAGTCGACCACCGGCCTGGACCACGGATCGGTCATGGCGAGCGGATCGGCAACGACGTGCGCAGCGGCATAGGCAATACGCGAAAATCGCGCGCCGATGTCAGACTGCACCGGTTCGCCGACCAGCGTGTACCGGGTGCTGCCGCCACCCTCACCAGGCAAGGAAATGTCCATCGATCTCTCCCTTCGCAACGCTACTAAATGGAACGTTCCAATAAATCAAGAACCTTTAAGATTCGGGCTCCACGGCAGGAAGAATGCTGCATTGCAACACAAATCCTTGTGGAGCAAGCCATTTGAGTACGCACAATCGGCGTTCGAGGCGCGGGAAAATCCCGATTGACTTACGAGCGGAGCGGAGATTAGAACGTTCCAATAGTTTGGGCCTGCAATCGAGGAGGATGCATCTGGATGGCCAACCGGGCCAAGGCGACGATATTCGACATCGCCCGCGAAGCAGGCGTGTCCAAATCGACGGTATCGCTCGTGCTCCAGGGCAGCGGACTGATCCGGCCCGAAACAGCGAGCAAGGTGCGCAAGGCGATCGAGGATGTCGGTTACGTCTACAACCGCGGCGCCGCCAATCTGCGCAAGGCGCACTCCAACGTCATCGGCATGGTCATCAACGATCTGACCAATCCTTTCTTCGCCGAACTGGCGGTCGGCATGGAACGCGTCTTTCAGTCGGCCGGCATCGTGCCGTTCATCGCCAACACGGCGGAAAATCCGGTGCGCCAGGAAGAAGTGCTGAAGTCGCTGATGGAGCAAGGCGTCGCCGGTCTCATCGTCTCGCCGGCTCGCGGCACGACGCCGGGCGCCTTCAGGCGGATCGAGACGGCGGGTCTGCCGGTTGTCTTCGCCATGCGCCGGCTTCCCGAGAGCCGCATCCCGGTGATCGCGCCCGACAATCATCGCGGCGCCTATCTCGCCACCGCGCATCTGATCGGCAAGGGACATCGCCGGCTGGTCTTCTTCGGCGGCTCGTCCGACCTGGTGGTCTATCACGAGCGGCTTGGCGGATTTCGCGAAGCCTGCGAGACGCAGGGCATCGCCGCCCGCGACGCACTTGTCGTCGAGGGCGAGACCAGCCGCAGAGGTGGTATAGCGTGCCTGGAAACCGCTCTCGCTATGGCTGAGCCGCCGACCGCGGCGCTCTGCTTCAACGACGCTGTCGCCTTTGGCGCCATGCTGGCGCTGCGCAAGCGTAGGCTTGAGCCGGGAACTGATTTCGCCATCGTCGGTTTCGACGACGTGGCCGAGGCCGAGCATTACATGCCGGCGCTGACCAGCGTCGCGGTGGACTCGGCCGGCCTCGGCGAACGCGCCGCCCATGTCATGCTGAAAATGATCCAGTCGCGCACCACACGCGCCGAGGACCATATCGGCGCGGTCAATCTGGTCGTCAGGGAAAGCTGTGGCCCGGATCGCCGCACCCGAAACAGGACGGCCGGTTCGGGGAGCATGAATTGAGCAAGGTCGTTTCGGCAGCGCAGGCGGCGGGCCTGATCAAGGACGGCATGGTCGTATCCGTGTCGTCGTCGAGCGGTCTCGGCTGTCCGGACGCGGTGCTTGCCGCGATCGGCGAACGCTTCGATGGGGAAGGCCACCCAAAAAATATCACCACACTTCACCCGATCGCCGCCGGCGACATGTACGGCATCAAAGGCATCGACCATCTGGCCAAGCCCGGCCTGCTGAAGCGTACTTTGTGCGGCTCCTACCCGTCCGGCCCCTCCTCTTCCGAACCGCCGCAGATCTGGAAGATGATCGGCGACAATTCGGTCGCCGCCTACAACGTGCCGTCCGGCATCCTGTTCGACATGCACCGCGAAGCGGCCGCCAAGCGGCCGGGCGTGCTGACCAAGGTCGGTCTCGACACCTTCGCCGACCCGCGCCACCAGGGCTGCGCCATGAACGCCGCCGCCAGCGAGCCGATCGTTTCGGTGCAGCAGTTCGACGGCGAGGAATGGCTCTATTTCCGCTCCATCGTGCCGCAGGTCTCGATCATCCGCGCCACGTCAGCCGACGAGCGCGGCAACCTCACCTACGAGCATGAGGGCGCCTATCTCGGCGGCCTCGAACAGGCGCTCGCCGCTCGCAACAATGGCGGCATCGTCATCGCGCAGGTCAAGCGTGTCGTTGAAAACGGTACGCTGAAACCGCATGACGTGCGCGTGCCGGGCGTCCTGGTCGACCATATCGTCGTCGCGCCCGACCAGTTGCAGACGACGCTGACACCCTATGACCCGGCCATCTCCGGAGAAATCTTCCGGCCGCTGTCGAGCTTCCGCACGCCGGAGATGAACGTCCAGAAAGTGATCGCGCGCCGCGTCGCCATGGAGTTGCGCGACGGCATGGCCGTCAACATCGGCTTCGGCATTTCCGCCAATGTCCCTCGCATCCTTCTCGAGGAAGGACAGCACGGCAAGATTACCTGGGTGATCGAACAGGGCGCGGTCGGCGGCGTGCCGCTGCTCGACTTCAAATTCGGCTGTTCGTCGAACGCCGACGCCTTCATGCCCTCGCCGCACCAGTTCGTCTATTTCCAGGCCGGCGGCTTCGACGCTTCGCTGCTGTCCTTCCTGCAGATCGATCGCCATGGCTCGGTCAATGTCTCGAAGCTTTCGGCGCGCCCGCATGTCACCGCCGGCGCCGGCGGCTTTGTCGACATCACCGCACGGGCGAGGAAGATCGTCTTCTCCGGCTTCTTCAACGCCGGCGCCAAGCTGTCTCTGGCCGATGGCGGTATCCGCATCGAGCAGGAGGGTAAGGTCAAGAAGGTGGTCAACGAGGTCGAGCACATCTCGTTTTCGGGGAAGCGCGCGGTCGCGCAGGGGCAGGACATCACCTATGTCACCGAGCGCTGCGTGATGAGGCTCACGCCGGAGGGCCTGGTCGTCACAGAACTCGCACCCGGCATCGATCTACAGCGCGATGTGCTGGCGCAGTCGGAAATCCCGTTGGGCGTTGCCAAGGACCTCAAGACGACACCGGCAGCCCTCTATCAGGAGCAACCGATAGGCCTGTCACTGAATGGCGGCGCCTCGCTCGGAGGCGCGCATGGCTGAGCCTCTCGTCACCTTCAAACAGGATGGCGCCCTCGGCATCGTCACGCTGCGCCGGCCGGAGAAATTCAACGCACTGGATATCCCCATGCTTCGCGCGCTCGAAACAGCGCTCGACGAAGCGGAAGCGGCCGACGGCGTGCGCGTCGTGCTCATCCGTGGCGAAGGCAAGGGCTTCTGCGCCGGCGGCGATGTCGAGGCGTGGGCGCGGATGAGTGCCGCCGATTTCCAGGTGCAATGGGTGCGCTATGGCCACCGCGTCTTCGACCGCTTGGCGCGGCTGCGGCAGCCGACCATCGCCGTCCTGTCCGGCCATGCGCTGGGCGGCGGCCTGGAGTTGGCTGTGGCTTGCGACTTCCGCGTGGCGGAAACACAAGTGAAACTGGGCTTCCCTGAAACTTCGATCGGTGTCGTGCCCGGCTGGTCAGGCACGCAGCGCGCCGTGCGCCGCTTCGGCGCGCAGACGGTGCGCCGCATGGCGCTCGGCGGCGAGATCTTTCTCGCCCCCGAGGCACTCGCTCTGGGCATCGTCGACCGGGTGGTCGCGACTGGCAAGGCATACGACGAAGCAAGGGCGTGGGCGGAAAAGATCGCCGAGCGCGGCCCGCTGGCGACCGAAGCCGCCAAGCTGATGATCGCGGTCGCCGAAGGCGAGGAAAGTGCCGCCGCCACCGAAGCGCTGGCCAGCGGCTTCATCGCCCTGACCGGAGATCTCAAGGCCGGCGTCGATGCCTTCAAGGCCAAGCAGAAGCCAGCCTTTTCGAGATCCTAGAGGAAAACAGATGAACGCCCCCCTCAAGATCGCCATGCCGGCCGAGGCGGCTGCGGCACCGAAAGCGTACAGACTGCTGATCGACGGCAAGCATGTCGATGCCCGCGACGGCCGCACGATTGCTCGAAATAGCCCCGGCCACGGCTTCACCGTCTCGCACTACGCGCAGGCCGGCGCGGCCGAAGTGGAAGCCGCTGTGCAGGCCGCCCACAAGGCGTTCGAGACCGGTCGATGGCCGCGCATGAAGGCAGCTGAGCGTGCCGCGATCCTGCTCAAGGCGGCTGACCTGATCGAGGGCCGGCTGGAAGAGATCGCCCGGCTCGATACACTGGAATCCGGCAAGCCGATCGCCCAGGCGCGCGGTGAGATTGGCGGCGCCGTCGACATCTGGCGCTACGCCGCCTCGCTCGCCCGCACGCTGCACGGCGAAAGCTATGCCAATCTCGGCGATGCCATGCTGGGCGTCGTGCTGCGCGAGCCGATCGGCGTCGTCTCGATCATCACGCCGTGGAATTTCCCGTTCCTGATCGTCAGCCAGAAACTGCCCTTCGCGCTCGCCGCCGGCTGCACGGCGGTGGTCAAGCCGAGCGAAATGACCTCGGCGTCGACCTTTGTGCTCGGCGATATCCTAATGCAGGCCGGCCTACCCCCCGGCGTCGTCAACATCCTGGCCGGCTTTGGTGCCGACGTCGGCGCGCCGATGGTCAGCCATCCCCTGGTCGAGATGGTCTCGTTCACCGGCTCGACCCGCGTCGGCAAGATGACGATGGCCTCGGCCGCGCAATCGCTGAAGAAAGTCTCGATGGAGCTCGGCGGCAAGAACGGTCAGGTCGTCTTCCCGGACGCCGACCTCGAAGCGGCCGCCGATGCGGCGGTGTTCGGCGGCTTCTTCAATGCCGGCGAGTGCTGCAATGCCGGCAGCCGGCTGATCGTGCACGAGGCGATCGCCGACGATTTTCTCAGCGCTGTCAAGGCGCTTACCGCCAGGGTTACGGTCGGCGATCCGCTCGATGACCAAACCAAAGTCGGCGCGATGATCTCGTCCGACCATCTGAAGAAGGTGGCCGGCTATGTTTCTGCCGCTGAAGGCGACGGCAGCCAGGTTTACAGCGGAGGCAAGCAATTGGCCTCCAATGTCGGCCAATATCTCGATCCCACCATCATTCGCGACGTCACCGAGGAGATGGCCATCGCCCGCGAGGAAGTGTTCGGCCCGGTGCTCTCGGTGCTGACATTTGAATCGATTGAAAAGGCGTTGCACATCGCCAACGACACGCCTTATGGTTTGGCGGCGGGCGTGTGGAGCGCCAGCATCGACACCTGCATGTCGGTGGCGCGTGGGGTGCGTTCGGGAACCGTTTGGGTGAACACGTTCATGGAAGGTTATCCCGAGCTGCCTTTCGGAGACTACAAGCAGTCCGGTCTCGGACGCGAACTCGGCAAACGCGCCGTCGAGGATTATACCGAGGAAAAGACAATCCAGTTTCATCGCGGCCAGCGCACCGGGTGGTGGGTCGGCTGAGTTGAGAAGAACCCGGCGGCATCCGCCGGTCGTGTAATGCAACAAGGGAGGAAGTACATGTTGCGCAAACTGCTTATCGGAACGGCTCTCGCGTCGGCCTTGGCTTTCACAGCCCACGCCGAGGACGTCAAGGAAGTCCAGATGCTGCATTGGTGGACCTCGGGCGGCGAAGCGGCTGCTCTCAACGTCCTCAAGGGCGACCTGGCCAAGGAAGGCTATGCCTGGAAGGACGTGCCGGTGGCCGGCGGTGGCGGCGATGCCGCCATGACCGCGCTTAAGGCGATGGTCGCGGCCGGCAATTATCCGACCGCCTCGCAGATGCTCGGCTACACCGTGCTCGACTACGCCGCTGCCGGCGTCATGGGCGACCTGACCGAAACGGCGAAGAAGGAAGGCTGGGACAAGTCCGTTCCGGCAGCCCTGCAGAAGTTTTCGGTCTATGACGGCAAGTGGGTCGCGGCTCCGGTCAACGTTCACTCGGTCAACTGGCTGTGGATCAACAAGGCCGTCCTGGACAAGATCGGCGGCACCGAGCCGAAGACCTTCGACGACTTCGTTGCCCTGCTCGACAAGGCCAAGGCGGCAGGGGTGATCCCGCTCGCTCTCGGCGGCCAGAACTGGCAGGAAGCCACCATGTTTGACTCCGTCGTGCTGTCGACCGGCGGACCCGAGTTCTACAAGAAGGCCTTCAATGACCTCGATGACGAGTCCCTGAAGTCCGACACGATGAAGAAGTCGTTCGATAACCTCGCCAAGCTCGTCACGTATGTCGACCCGAACTTCTCGGGCCGCGACTGGAACCTTGCCACCGCCATGGTCATCAAGGGCGATGCTCTTGTGCAGGTCATGGGCGACTGGGCCAAGGGCGAGTTCAACGCCGCCAAGAAAACGCCGGGCACCGACTTCCTGTGCTATCGCTTCCCGGGCACCGACGGCTCGGTGATCTACAACTCCGACATGTTCGGCATGTTCAATGTTCCGGACGACCGCAAGGCCGCCCAGGTCGCGCTGGCCACCGCCACCCTGTCGAAGAGCTTCCAGTCGGCCTTCAACGTCGTCAAGGGTTCGGTTCCGGCCCGTACCGACGTTCCGGACACCGACTTCGACGCGTGCGGCAAGAAGGGCATCGCCGACCTGAAGGCAGCTAACGAAGGCGGCACGCTGTTCGGCTCGCTCGCCCAGGGCTATGGCGCGCCCCCGGCGGTCGCCAATGCCTATAAGGATGTCGTCTCCAAATTCGTCCATGGTCAGATCAAGACCTCGGACGAAGCCGTGACCGAGCTGGTCAAGGCGATCGACGACGCCAAGTAAGCGCCACGCGCCAAAAACGCCTTCCCCGCTCCGGCGGGGAAGGCCCAGATCCGCGAACTTATATCCGCGAAGCTGGTTGGCCGCGAGTCGACGGGAGGAGCCCCATGAGCACGGTAGCGACAAGCCAGATCAAGCTGACGCCGGAGCATGCGTGGCCACGCGCCTCGGTGCGCTCACGCCTGCAGGACGCATTGCCGAAGATCGTGCTGGCGCCCAGCTTTGCCATCACCATCGTCTTCGTCTACGGCTTCATCCTGTGGACGATCTATTTGTCCTTCACCAATTCCAAGACCTTCCCATCCTATGTCATCACCGGCTCGCGCGCCTATCAGCGACTGTGGGGCTGGACCTTCGACACCGACCCGCCCTCGAGCTGGTACACGTCGATCACCAATATGGGCATCTTCGGCTTTCTCTACATCTTCATCTGCCTGGCGCTCGGCCTGTTCCTGGCCATCCTGCTCGACCAGAAGATCCGCGGCGAAGGCGTGCTGAGGCCGATCTATCTCTACCCGATGGCGCTGTCCTTCATCGTCACCGGCGTCGCCTGGAAATGGTTCCTCGATCCCGGCCTCGGCCTCGAGCAGACCTTGCATCAATGGGGCTGGACGAGCTTCCATTTCGACTGGATCAAGAACAAGGATTTCGTCATCTACACGGTGGTCATTGCCGGCGTCTGGCAGGCCTCCGGCTTCATCATGGCGATGTTCCTGGCCGGCCTGCGCGGCATCGACGGCGAGATCATGAAGGCGGCGCAGATCGACGGCGCCACCACCTTCCAGCTCTATCGCCGCATCGTCATCCCGCTGCTGCGGCCGATCTTCCTGTCGGCCTTCATCGTGCTCGCGCACCTCGCCATCAAGTCCTACGATCTGGTCGTGGCGCTGACCAGCGGCGGGCCCGGTGGATCGGCCTGGCTGCCGTCCAACTTCATGTATGAGTACACGTTCAAGCGCAACGAAATGGCTGTCGGCTCGGCCAGCGCGGTGATCATGCTGATGACCATCGTCGCCATCATCGTGCCCTATCTCTATTCGGAACTGCGGGAGAAGCCGCGATGAGCGCCGTCACCACTCCCGCCCGCCAGGCTTCCGGCGGCGTCAACGTCAAGGTTATCAACCGCATCGTCATCTACGGGCTGCTGGCGCTGTTTGCGCTATTTTATCTGATGCCGCTGTTCGTAATGCTGGTGACCTCGTTCAAGACCATGGACGAGATCCAGAACGGCAACATGCTGGCGCTGCCCAGGGCGCCGACCTTCGATCCGTGGCTGAAGGCTTGGGGCGAGACCTGCGTCGGCCTCACCTGCGCCGGCATCAAGGGCTATTTCTGGAACTCCATCAAGATGGTGGTCCCGGCCGTCCTGATCTCGACGATGCTCGGCGCGCTCAACGGCTACGTGCTGACCAAGTGGCGTTTTCGCGGGGCAACGCTGGTGTTCGGGCTGATGCTGTTCGCCTGCTTCATCCCGTTCCAGTCGGTGCTGCTGCCGATGGCGACCATCCTCGGCAGTCTCGGCCGCTTCGGCGTCACGCTGCAGAATGCAACGGGAACCAGCTTTGGCCTCGGCAACCCGACGGTCAACCTCGTCTTCGTCCACGTCGTCTACGGCATCGGCTTCACCACGCTGTTCTTCCGCAACTACTATGAGGCGTTCCCGACCGAACTGGTCAAGGCGGCACAGGTCGACGGCGCCTCGTTCTTCCAGATCTTTCGCCGCATCATGCTGCCGAATTCAATGCCGATCTTCGTCGTCACGGTGATCTACCAGTTCACCAACATCTGGAACGACTTCCTGTTCGCCTCGGCTTACGCCGGCACCGGCGACGCGATGCCGATGACGGTGGCGCTCAACAACGTCGTCAACACGTCGACCGGCGTCGTCGAATACAACGTCAACATGGCCGCCGCGATGATCGCGGCACTGCCCACCCTTCTCGTCTATGTGCTCGCCGGCCGCTACTTCGTGCGCGGTCTCATGGCTGGCGCCGTCAAAGGATGATCTGATGGCTTTTCTGGAAATTGATGGTCTGAGAAAGCGCTTCGGCCAGGTCGAGATCCTCAAAGGGATCGATCTCGAACTCGAGAAAGGCGGCTTCCTGGTGCTGGTCGGCCCTTCCGGCTGCGGCAAGTCGACGTTGCTCAACACCATCGCCGGCCTGGAGACGATCACCTCGGGCGAAATCCGCGTCGATGGCCGCACGATCAACGATCTGCATCCCTCCAAGCGCGACATCGCCATGGTTTTCCAGAGCTACGCGCTCTACCCCAACATGACGGTGGCCGGAAACATCTCCTTCGGCATGGAGATGCGCGGCGTGCCGGCGGCGGAGCGCCAGAAGGCCATCGACAAGGTGGCGAAGGTGCTGCAGATCGGTCATCTGCTGCAGCGCAAGCCGAGCCAGCTTTCGGGCGGTCAGCGCCAGCGCGTCGCCATGGGCCGGGCGCTGGTACGCGACCCAAAACTGTTCCTTTTCGACGAGCCATTGTCCAACCTCGACGCCAAGCTGCGCGTCGACATGCGCATCGAAATCAAGCGCCTGCACGCCACCACCGGCACCACCATCGTCTACGTCACACACGACCAGATCGAGGCGATGACGCTGGCCACTGAGATCGCGGTCATGCGGGATGGCGAGGTGCAGCAGTTCGGTACGCCGGCCGAAATTTACAACAATCCGAGCAATCTCTTCGTCGCCGATTTCATGGGCTCGCCGGCGATGAACCTGATCCCGGCGACCATCGGCACGTCAGGCAATGCGCTGTCGGTCGTGCTGCAGCGCGAGGCGCGCGAGCCGATCTCGCTGCCGATGGCCAATGCGCCGGCGGGCCTGTCGGCATTCCAGGGCAAGCCGATCATCTTCGGTGTCCGCCCCGAAGCCCTGACCGATCCGGAAGGTGCCGAGCGCAACGCCTCGCACATCGCAACCGCAGACTGTCACATCGAGGTCGTCGAACCGGCCGGCTCGGATACCTTCGCCGTCACCAATCTCGGCGGCAAGGGCGTGGTGGCGCGGCTGCGCGCCGACGCCAACATCCAGCCGGGCACCAACACGCCGCTCGCCTTCAACCTGACCAAGGCGGTGTTCTTCGATCCGGCGACCGAGACCCGTATTCGCTAATGTATGTCGCCCAAAAGTGGATCCGGTTTTGGGGCAACGACATGCATCAAAACAAGAAACTAAAGCGCGTCGGGACGCGATTTAGGCCATGACAAATCCGGACATCGTCATCATCGGCTCCGGCATCGGCGGCGCCACGATCGCCTCCGGCCTTGCCGGCAGCGGCGCCTCGATCCTGATGCTGGAACGCGGCGAGCCGTTGCCGGCGACACCGCACGCGCGCGACACACGCTCGATCTTTGTCGACGGCCATTACAGGCCGAAGGAGATGTGGCGTGAGGCCGGTGGTGCCGCCTTCAACCCCGGCAATTACTACTATGTCGGCGGCAATTCGAAGTTCTATGGCGCGGTGCTGATCCGCTACCGCAAGGAAGATTTCGCCGCCATGGAGCACTTTGGCGGCGTCTCGCCGGCATGGCCGTTTTCCTATGAGGAATTCGAGCCCTGGTATTCGAAAGCCGAACAGCTGTTTCGCGTGCGCGGCACGCTGGGCGAGGATCCGACCGAGCCGTTCCATTCGATCCCCTACGCCTACAAGCCGGTGCCTGACGAGGCGCCCATCGCCCGCGCCCGCGCCGAGCTGAAAAACCTTGGCCTGCATCCGGCCTCGCTGCCGCTCGGTGTCGACATCGACACCTGGCTGAAAGAGGGCAAGACCGGCTGGGATGCTTTCCCGAACACCGGCCAGGGCAAGGTCGACGCGCAGACCGGTCCGCTGACGGCGGCGCTGACCGACCAGAACATTCGGCTCGAGACTGGCGCTTGCGTCGAATATCTCGAAGCCTCGGCGGACGGCACGACGATATCAGCCATTCACTACCGCCAGAATGGCGAGTTGAAGAAAGTATCACCGAAGCTGGTCATCCTCTCAGCCGGCGCGGTCAATTCCGCAGTCATCCTGCTGCGCTCGCCCTCTCCTGATGGCAAAGGCCTGGCCAACCGGTCCGACCAGGTCGGCCGCAATTTCATGAACCACAATTCGAGCGCCATGCTGGCGATCGACCCGCGCCGCCGCAACGATGCCGTGTACCAGAAGACGCTGATGCTGAACGACTATTACCTGTCCGGCGGCAAGGGCGGCAAGCCGCTCGGCAACGTCCAGCTGCTCGGCAAGATCGACGGCAACATGCTGCAGGCCAATGTCAGGTACACGCCAAAATTCGCGCTTGATTTCATGGCCGGCCACGCCGTCGACTGGTACCTGATGTGCGAGGACCTGCCGGATCCCGAAAGCCGCATCATGGTTGATGGCAAGGACATCGTCATGCAATGGCGGCGCTCCAACATGCAATCGCTCGACGGGCTGACCAAGGTGATGCGCGAAAACTTCCGCGCCTGCGGTTATCCCATCGTTCTCTCGCGCCCCTTCGACAAGCGCACGCCGTCGCACCAATGCGGCACGATAAAGATGGGCGACGATCCGGCGACGGCGGCGCTCGATCCGTTCTGCCGCTCATTCGATCACCGGAACCTGTTTGTCGTTGACGCCGGCTTCCTGCCGAACTCGGCGGCGGTCAATCCGGCATTGTCGATCGCCGCGCAGGCGCTGCGTGTCGCCGATCACATCCATAAGACGGACCTCGCCGCATGACCCGCCCCTCCGCCATCGTCACCGGCGGCGCGCGCGGCATCGGCCTTGCCTGCGCCCAGGCGTTGGCGGATGTCGGCTTCGATATTCTGATCGCAGATCTTGCCGAAACAGCCGCTGATGGACTTGCCACCGACATCACCAAGCGTGGCGCGAAGTTCGCCTATGTCCGTTGCGACATCGCCGATCTCGCCAGCCACACCGCACTTGTCGATGCCGCGATGCGCGCCTTCGGCCGTATCGACTGCCTGGTCAACAATGCCGGCATCGGCGCCGTGGTGCGCGGTGACCTCTTGGACCTCAAGCCGGAGAATTTCGACCGCACGCTGGGCATCAATCTGCGCGGCACCGTCTTCCTCAGCCAGGCCGTCGCCAAGGCGATGCTGGCTGCGCCAGGCGATCACCAGAGGTCGATCATCACCATCACCTCGGTCAGCGCCGAAATGGCATCGTCGGAGCGACCGGATTACTGCATCTCGAAAGCCGGGCTTTCGATGTGGGTGAAGAACCTGGCGCTGCGGTTGGCGCCCGAAAACATCGGCGTGTTCGAGGTGCGGCCCGGCATCATCCGCACCGACATGACTTCAGGCGTGACCGCCAAATACGATGCCCTCATCGACAGTGGACTGGTGCCGGCCAAACGCTGGGGCGAAGCATCGGACATCGGTGCGGTGGTGGCGACGCTCGCCGGCGGCAGGCTCGGCTTTTCGACCGGCTCGATCATCAATGTCGATGGCGCCCTCTCCGTGCCGCGACTATAAGTGGACAGTGTCATGACCGACTACATCATCGTGGGCGCCGGTCCGGCCGGCTGCGTTCTGGCCAACCGATTGAGCGAGGATCCGGCAAATTCGGTCCTGCTGCTGGAAGCCGGCGGCAAGGACTGGCATCCCTATATCCACATGCCTGCCGGCTTTGCCAAGATGACCAAGGGTATTGCTTCCTGGGGCTGGTCGACCGTGCCGCAGAGTCATATGAAGGACCGCGTCTTCTGGTACACGCAGGCTAAGGTGGTCGGCGGCGGCTCGTCCATCAATGCCCAGATCTACACGCGCGGCAACGCCCGCGACTACGACGACTGGGAGAAGGAAGAAGGCCTCGCCGGCTGGGGCTATCGCGATGTATTGCCCTATTTCAAGCGCGCTGAGAACAACCAGCGCTACGCCAACGATTTTCACGGTGACCAGGGCCCGCTCGGCGTCTCGAACCCGATTGCGCCGCTGCCGATCTGCGAGGCCTATTTCCGTGCCGGGCAGCAGATGGGCATCCCCTTCAACCCGGACTTCAACGGCGCTGCCCAAGAAGGCGTCGGCTATTACCAGCTGACCCAGAAGGATGCCCGGCGCTCGTCCGCTTCAGTCGCCTATTTGAGGCCGATCCGCGCCCGCAAGAACCTGACCGTCCGAACCGATGTGCTGGTGACGCGCATCGTCGTCCAGAAGGGCCGCGCCATCGGCGTCGAAATTGTCGACAGACCGGGCGGCGAGAAGAAAATCCTGCGCGCCGAGCGCGAGGTGATCGTCTCGTCCGGCGCCATCGGCTCGCCGAAACTCTTGATGCAGTCGGGCATCGGCCCCGCCGACCATCTGAAGTCGGTCGGCGTCACGCCGGTGCACGACCTGCCCGGCGTCGGCTCCAACATGCAGGACCATCTTGATCTGTTCGTCATCGCCGAATGTACGGGCGATCACACCTATGACAACTACGCCAAGCTGCACCGCACGGCCTGGGCCGGCCTGCAGTATCTGCTGCTGAAGAAAGGGCCGGTGGCCTCCAGCCTGTTCGAGACCGGCGGCTTCTGGTACGCCGACCCGACCGCCGCCTCGCCCGACATCCAGTTTCATCTCGGCTTGGGTTCCGGCATCGAAGCCGGCGTCGAGAAGCTGAAAAACCCTGGCGTCACCCTGAACTCGGCTTTCCTGCGTCCGCGTTCGCGCGGCACGGTGCGGCTGAAGAGTGCCGACCCGGCCGACCACCCGCTGATCGATCCGAACTATTGGTCCGATCCCTATGACCGCGCCATGTCGATCAAGGGGCTGCGGCTGGCCCGCGAGATCATGCGGCAGAAGGCGCTTGCCCCTTACGTGCTGCGCGAGGTGCTGCCCGGCCCGTCACTCGCCAGCGACGACGAGCTGTTCGACTATGCCTGCCGCAGTTCCAAGACCGACCACCATCCGGTCGGCACCTGCCGCATGGGCCATGATGATATGGCTGTCGTGACGCCGGATCTGCGGCTGCGCGGCATCGAGGGCCTGCGCGTCTGCGACGCCTCGGTGATGCCGCGCGTGCCTTCATCCAACACCAATGCGCCGACCATCATGGTCGGTGAAAAGGGCGCCGACCTGGTCCTTGGCCGCGAGCCGCTGCCGCCGGCGGTGTTTTCCGGAAACCGGGCTGCTTAGCCACTGAGGAGTAAGACATGATCAGGCACTGTGTTTTCGTCAAGCTGCGCAACGATGTCGACGCCACCGAGCGCACGGCGATCCATGCCGATCTCGAGGCGCTGCGACAGGTGATCGACGGCATGGACGCAGTAAAATTCAGCGCCAATGTCAGCCCGGAGCCGTTCGCACGCGGCTTCACCCACGGCTTCACCATCGATTTCCGCGATGCTGCCGCGCGCGATGCCTATCTTGTGCATGAAGCGCACCAGCGCGCCGGCGCGCGCCTGGTCGCTGCCCTGGAAGGCGGCACGGACGGACTGCTGGTGTTTGATCTCGAAATCTAAACCTACCCTCAAGCCACGATCGAGTTCATCGACAGATGGCACCGGTCGGTCTCATCGCACCTTCCGCCATTCCTGCGGGCGTTCGATCAAATGAGCCACGCGAAAACGTGACCACCGGTCTTCCCTGAACTGGCCGATAATTCCCCCCATCGATGATGATGGAGGAAGATTTGCCCCTTAATTCGCAGCAGAAGAAGACCGTCCTTGCCTCATTCCTGGGCTGGACGCTCGATGCTTTCGATTTCTTCCTTCTGACATTCCTGCTCACCGATATCGCGACCGAATTCCACGCCGACGTGCCCGCGGTCTCCAAGGCGCTGTTCCTGACCTTGGCGACACGCTTCATCGGCGCGTTCTTCTTCGGCATGCTTGCCGACAAATACGGGCGCAAGCCGATCCTCATGCTCAACATCGTCAGCTATTCGGTGATTGGCGCGCTGGCCGCCTTCTCGCCCAATCTCGGCATGTTCCTCGCCCTGCGTGCTTTGTTCGGCATCGCCATGGGCGGCGAATGGGGGCTTGGCAGTTCGCTGGCCATGGAGTCCATTCCGCCGAGCGCACGCGGCATGGTCTCCGGCATCCTGCAATGCGGCTATCCGGCCGGCTATCTGCTGGCGGCGGTGGTCTATGGTCTGCTCTATCAGCAGACGATCGGCGGCTACACGATCGGCTGGCGTGCCATGTTCCTGCTCAGCTTCGTGCCGGCGCTGATCGTGCTCTTCATCCGCTCGCATGTGCCGGAATCGCCGGCCTTCGTCGAAGCGCAGAAGACCGCGAGACCGGGCATGTGGGAAACCCTGCAGAAACACTGGGGCGTCGCGCTCTATGCCGTCGTGCTGATGATGTTCTTCAATTTCTTCAGCCATGGCACGCAGGATCTTTATCCGACCTTCCTGAAGAAGCAGCATGGCTTCGATCCGCATACGGTGAGCTGGATCACCATTGTCGCCAATATCGGCGCCATCGTCGGCGGCCTGGCCTTCGGCGCGCTGTCGGAGAAGATCGGCCGCGTCAACGCCATCACGCTGGCATGCCTGATCGCCTTGCCGTCCATCCCGCTATGGGCCTACTCGACCACGCCGTTCATGCTCGCCATCGGCGCCTTCGTCATGCAGGTCGCGGTCCAGGGTGCCTGGGGCGTCATCCCCGTGCACCTCAACGAGCTTTCGCCCGGCGCGGTGCGGGCGACCTTGCCCGGCTTTATCTATCAGGCGGGCAATCTCGCCGCGTCCTATGGCGGCCCCTATCAAGCAGGAATCGCTGAAAGCGCCGGAGGCAGCTATGGCTATGCCCTGGCGCTGTTCGCAGGCGTGGTCGCCGTCTGCATCATCATCGTCATCCGCTTCAGCCCGGAACGACGTGGCCAGGTGATGACGGTCCTGACCTGAGCGGCGCCTAACCAAGCCTCAGCGCGACGACGCCGGCCACGATGCTGAGCGCGGCAGCACCGCGCCAGCCGGTCATTTTTTCGCCGAGAGCGAAGACCGAGATCATCATGGCAAACAGGATCGAGGTTTCACGCAGCGATGCCACCGAAGCGATCGGCGCCTTGGTCATCGCCCACATGACGATCCAGTAGGCGGCACCGCTGAGCACGCCGGTGAACAGCCCTGCCTTCCAGTCGCGCGCCAGCACCGGCAGCGCCTTCGGCCCGCGGAAGATGAGGCACAGCACCAAGGCGCCAAAAGCATCGCAGATGAACAGCCAGGCTGCATAGCTCTGCGCGGTTGCCGCCAGCCGCGCGCCGCTACCGTCGGACAGCGTGTAGCTGGCGATGAAGATAGAGGTGCCCAGCGCGAAGCCGACCGCGCGCAGATTGAGCTTCTCCAGATGCGCGCCGCCGCGAAACGACATCACCAGCGTGCCGGCCGACAACAGGAAGATGCCGAGCATGGCGAACGGGCCGGGGATTTCGGCAACGACGAACATGCCTCCAAAGGCCGAGAGCAGAGGTGCTGTGCCCCGCGCCAGCGGATAGGTCTGTGCGAAATCGCCGGCCTTGTAGGCGCCGATCAGGAACGTCCGGTAGCCCATGTGGAAAATGACCGAGGCGATGATGTAGGGCCACACTTCCGCCTTCGGCACTTCGACGAAAGGCAGCACCACGAGGGCCGCAGCGCCCATGCCGAGCGTCATCAGCGTGATCGACAGGAAGCGGTCGAGATGGACCTTGACCAGCGCGTTCCAGATCGCGTGCATGGCGGCGGCGGCAAGCACTGCGAAGAAGACGAAAAGCGTCATGTGGCAATTCCGGGCGTTTCCAGGTCGATGTCGACCCGCAGCGGAAAATGATCCGACGCAACCTCGCCGATGTCGGCACTGATCGAACGCACCCGCCCGGCGAACATGCCGCCGACGAAACAATGGTCGAGCCGGCGCTTTGCCAGCTTGCCGTCGATGGTCTTCACATGGGTGTGGAAGTCCGGAACCGGCTCCCCGGCAACGGCGGCGGCATCGACGAAACCATCAAGATAGGCGGCACCCCGATGGTAGGGCGTGCTGCCGACGATGCGGCGATATTCGGCGCTGCCCGGCTCCGTGTTGAAATCACCCATCCAGATCGCCGCCAGCGGGTTTTCCGGTTCCGCTTCGCCGCTGGTCCAGTTGCGCGTGGGCTCGTCGTCGACGCCGCTCCACGGCCCGCCATCGGACGGTGCCCGGCGATGCTCGGCCAAGAGATAGTCGATCTGCTCCAGCCGCTCCTCGGCCGCGATGTGGGCGAGATGCAGCGACAACACCCGCACCGGCCCTGCCGGCGTGCGGATCATGCATTCAAGCGCGGCGTTGCGGGTGTTGAGCGGCCGCTGCGTGCGGCGCATCGGCAGCGCATGCAGCCGCGACCAGACGATCGGCAGTTTCGACAGCACCATGGTGCCGAACTGGCGGCGCCGATTGACCAGACGGCCGTCGCGCCTTTCGCTGGCATCCATGTCGAAGGCCGGGCCGTAAACCCAGTGATGTTCGGGCAGCAGACGGGAAAGCAGCTCCGGCTGATCATCGAAATTGCTGCGCTGCCAATTCCGCTCCACCTCTTGAAGCGCAATGATGTCGGCGCCGGCAACGATGCGCGCGGCGCGCGAAAGATCGTAGCGGCCGTCGCCGCCGAACCCGTACTGGATGTTGTAGCTGACCAGCTTCATTGCTTATCCGGCTCAATTTCGTGTTGGCAGTAGCGGTTCGATGCCACGGTTGCAATGTGCAGGAGAATGGACGTGGCTTGGACCAGCCTTGCTTCACCGGGATCATGCACCGATCCCGAAGCACTTCGGTATCTTCCGTGCGCCGGAAAACGGCGTGCGATGCCTTATGTATTCAGCGGCTGGAACCGGCCGGGTGGCGACGCCGCCAGTTCGGTCCAGTCGATCTCTTCCTCAAGGCGATGATAGGCTTCGTCGCCAATCGTCCCGTTGCGGCGCAATTCCTCCAGCGCGTCGCGCTGGCTCTTGATCGCATAAAGACGCAAGCGGTCATATTCGGTCGCTGCCTGGGCATCGTCGGGATTTTTGGCGATCTTGCGTTGAGCGGCATATTGCTCGCGCACCGCGGCCGCCGCGTCCGATGTCTTGCCGCCCAATATGTCGAGCGCGGCCTGCATGACCACGACGCGTGCCTGCGCAACCTCGCGGTCGACCGTTTCGTCAGGGTCGAGATTTAGCAGGCGCAGCAGCGGCTTCAGGCTCATGCCTTGCAGCACCAGCGTGCCGAGCACGACCGTGAAGGCAGCGAGCACGATCGGGTCGCGGGCCGGGAATTCAGCCGGCAGGGCGAATGCCGCCGCAAGCGTCACCAAACCGCGCATCCCGCACCAGCCGATCAGCACGCCGCCACGAAACGACGGAGCGTCACGCTGACGATCAGCTACGCCGAAGCGGCCAAACCACCTGATGATCGCGCCGCACCCCAGCACCCAGATGAGGCGTGAAACGATGACGATGGCAAGCACTGTTCCGGCCAGGACGAACACATCGGTTTGCCCCTGCCCGGCAAGCCGGCCGACGATCGTACGCGCCTGCAGGCCCATCAGCACGAAGGCCAGCACATTGAGCACGAAGACCGCCGTTTCCCAGACCGAATAAGAGCTGATGCGGTTTCTGGCCGGCATGCGGCGCGGCGCGGTGCGGGCGATCGTCATGGCATAGACGACGATGGTGATGATGGCCGAAAGGCCGAGCCTGTCGGCCAGGATCCAGACCCCGAATGTGCCGGCAAATTGCACCACGGTGCCGCTCGCCGGGTCCTCGATCCGGCCCAGCGTTATCAGAGACACCCGGCCAAGCAGGTAGCCGGCCGCAAGACTGCCGAGCGTGGAAAGCAGGATCATCGGAACGGCGCTGCTCAGCAGAATGGAACCTGCTGCCGCCGAAATCGCCATCCGGTAAATCAGCAACGCGGTGGCGTCGTTGAGCAGGCTCTCGCCCTGCAGAATGGCAGTGATGCGGTGCGGCACCTTGAACTGGCCAAGCACGGCCGATGCCGCAACCGCATCGGGCGGCGCCACGATGGCGCCAAGCGCTATGGCTGCGGCGATCGGCAGGCCTGCCATCGCCCAGCCGGCCAGCGCAACCGTCGCTGTCGTGAAAAGGACGGCGCCAAGCGCCAGCAGCACAAGCGGCACCCTGTAGCGGTTGAGATCGCGCAGCGAGGTATCATAGGCGGCATCGAGCAGCACCGGCGCGATGAACAGGGCTAGCGCCAGTTCCGGATCGATCTCTATGGTCGGGACGCCAGGCACGAAGGCGATGGCCACCCCTGCCAGCGCCAGCAAAGAGGGATAGGGAACCTGCACGCGCCGCGACAGCGCCGTCAGCGCAACGGCGATCAACAGCAGAACGAGTGTCAGTTCGAAAAGCGCCATGGCCTGTTATAGCCGGGAAGCGAGACGCTGGCAGTGGCAAAGCGGCTGGAAACTGTTGATTGGCCAGCAAGCTCGAGCCGATGGGAATATGCCTCGAATTGCCTTCCGCCGATGCCCTGCCAAATCGACAAATGCGCCGACCGCACTGACATCGAAATCACCGATAGAGGGCTCGCTTAAACCCTGCATTGCAGCCCATGCCACGCGGACGGAAGCATCCTCCCCTCTTCGCAGACCGGGATGCAGCCATTCATTTTGAACAAGCGCATCAGCCTAGTGAAGCACCAGCATATCGCTCGACGAGAACGAGATCTCGGCCTTTTCACCGACTGCGGGGGGCGGTGTCGCCGGGCTGTTGAAGGTGTCGAGCGAGACCGTGTTGCCGCCGATGCCGACACGAACCCGGATGACCGAGCCGAGGAAATGCACCTCGGATATCTCTCCCGAAAGGCTGGAATCGCGGCCGGGCTGTCGTCCGAGCGAGATTGCCTCAGGCCGCAACGCCAGCGACAGCGTGTCGCCTGACTTGGAACCGTTGAGCTTGCCCTTAAGCGAGACCTGTTCGGAATTGACCCGCACCGTGCCTGCAGCCGCATCGGTGACGGTGCCTTCCAGCACGTTCAGGGTGCCGACGAAATTGGCGACAAACTTGGTCGCCGGGCGGTTGTAGATCTCGAACGGCGTGCCGACCTGCTCGGCCTTCCCGCCATACATGACGGCGATGCGGTCGGAGATCGACAGCGCCTCTTCCTGGTCGTGCGTCACGAAAATGGTTGTGATGCCGAGCTTCTTCTGGATCGAGCGGATTTCCTCGCGCAGCGACACACGCACCTTGGCATCGAGCGCCGACAGCGGCTCGTCGAGCAGCAAGAGCTTCGGCTTCGGCGCGATGGCGCGGGCCAGCGCGATGCGTTGCTGCTGGCCGCCCGAGAGCTGGTAGGGATAGCGATCCGCCATCTGCGGCAGCTTGATGATGCCGAGCATCTCGGCGACGCGGGCATCGATATCGGCCCTCGGCATGCCGGCGACCTTCAGGCCGAAGCCGATATTCTGCGCCACGGTCAGGTTCGGGAACAGCGCATAGGCCTGGAACACCATGCCGACATTGCGCTGGTTGGGCTTCAGCCTCGTAATGTCCTTGCCGCCGACGACGATCGTGCCCGCGCTCGGCTCCTCGAAACCGGCGACCATGCGCAACACGGTGGTCTTGCCGCAACCGGACGGACCGAGGAAGGAGACGAATTCACCACGCTCGACGTCAAGATTGAAATCCTCCACGACCGTGGTGGCGCCGAAGGATTTTCGAACGTGCTGGATGGAGAGGAAGGGGTCGGCCATGGCGTTCTTCTTTCGATCAGTACTTTTCGATCAGTTGGGACGGTTCGCGGATCTCGGCGCGAAGCGGGACAGTATCTGGATCAGCGACATGCAGCCCCAGGTGATGGCGAAGGCGATGATGGCAAGTGCCGCCGGCTCATAGGCGCGGTTGGCACCAATATTCTGCAGATAAGGGCCGAAGGCAGGCCGGTTGAGCAGGCTGGCCATGGTGAATTCGCCGATGACGATGGCGAAGGTGAGGAAGGCGCCCGAGAGCACCGCGATCAGCACGTTGGGCAGGATGACACGGGTGATGATGGTGCCCCAGCCAGCCCCAAGGATCTGGGCCGCTTCCGTCAAAGTGCGCACGTCGATTGTGCGAAGCCCGGTGTCGACGGCGCGATACATATAGGGCAGCGCCAGTGTCGCATAGCCGATGACCAACAAGGCATTGGTGCCTGTATCGGTCGCCAGAAACGGCAGCGGCGAATTCGACCCGTACATTCTGATGTAGCCGAAGACGATGACGATGGCTGGGATAACCAGCGGCAGCAGGGTAATGAACTCGACGATCGGCCGCAATTGCGGCAGCCGAAGCCGGATCCAATAAGCGGCGGGCACCACGATCAGCACACCGAGAATGATGGTGAAAACGGCGGCCAGTACCGAATAGCCGAAGGTGGCCTGGAAACGGGCGTCGCCCAACACGACCTTGTAGGCGTCGAAGGAGTACTCCCCGCGCCGCATGCGCATCGAGAACTCCACGGTCGCGATCAGCGGGATGAAAAAGTAGGCCGCGCCAAGAGCGAAGACGAGCCAGGCCCAGAACTTTCCCGACTTCATTTCAGCCACCTCTCGGAACGGGTCCGGAACCAGATGTAGAACACATTGGCAAGACCGGTGATGACGATCATGCCGAAGGCGATGGCATAGCCGAGATGGGCATTGTGCAGCACATCTCCACGGATCTGTGCATAAAGCAGGATCGGCACGATGTTGAGCGACGAGCCGGTCAGCGCATAGGCGGTGGCGATGGCGCCGAAGGCGTTGGCGAACAACAGGATCACGGTGCCGAGGAAACTCGGCCAGATCACCGGAATGACCACCATGCGCCAGTACTGGGACATGGTCGCGCCCAGCGTCGCGGCTGCCTCGCCCCATTCCTTCTTCAGCCCGTCGATGGCTGGCACGATGATCACCACCATCAGCGGTATCTGGAAATAGACATAGGTCAGTGTCAGGCCCCAGAATGACAGGATGTTGAAGCCATGCGCGTAGATGTTAAGGCCGAACACGGTGTTCAGGATCACCGTCGCAAGGCCGAGGCGGCCGAGCGTGGCGAGGAAGGCAAAGGCCAGCGGCACGCCGGCAAAATTGGAGGCCACGCCGGAAAACGTCAGTGTCGCCGAACGTATCCAGTCCGGCAGGCCACCGCGCACGATGGCAATGGCAATCGCCAGGCCCGCGAATGCGCCAATCAGCGATGAAGCAAGACTGATCTTGATAGAAATCCAGTAGGCGGCAACGATGGACGGTTGCGCCAGCGCTGCGATGTTTTCGAGAGTGAATTCGCCGGCATCGTTCTGGAATGCACCCAGCATCAGATAGAGCGTGGGCAGGATGAGGAACATGATGGCGAAGATGAAGAACGGTGCAACGCCAAGCCACTGGGTCGGCAGCCGCATGCTGCGTGCCTCGGCGGGAGGCGCGGTCTTCCCGGTAACAGCGTGGTCGGACAATGAGATATCGGTCATGCGCCGGCTACCGTCTTCGAGAGAAGGACCGGGCGGCCGCGAGGCCGCCCGGCATGGTGTGAGTTACTTGACGTTGGCGCCGACGACGGCATCCCAGTTCTTGGTGATGGCTTCCTTGGACTTGCCCTGCTCGTCAAGCGTCGGGAACACGGCGGAAGCATAGGCTTCGGCCGGCGGCAGCTTGGCGAGGATGTCAGCCGGGATCTTGCCGTTCTTGGCGAGATCGTTGAAGCGGATCGGGTGGCAATAGCCTTTCAGCCAGCCGATCTGGCCTTCGTCCGAGTAGAGGTATTCGAGCCAGAGCTTGGCTGCATTCGGATGCGGCGCGTAGGCGCTGATCGCCTGCACATAGACACCGGCGACAACACCGGTCTTCGGCACGACGACGTCGACGGGCGGATTGCCCTTCAGCGTGTCGCGGCCGGCGAGCGCGTTGTAGTCCCAGGTGACGAGGATCGGGGTCTGGCCCTGGGCTAGCGTCGCGGCCTTGCCGATGACCGGCACGAAATTGCCGGCGGCATTGAGCTTCTTGAAGAAGTCGAGGCCCGCGGTGCCGGCAGCCTCACCGGCGGCGGCGCCTGACGACAGGCCGGCGGCATAAACCGCCTGGATCGCCTGGTTCGAGGCACGCGGATCACCGGCAAGGGCTACCGAGTTGGCGAATTCCGGCTTCAGCAGGTCGGCCCAGTCGGCCGGAGCTTCCTTGACGAGGTCCTTGTTCACCTGGAAGGAAAGCACGCCGTAATAGTCGCCGGTCCAGAAGCCTTCGGCATCCTTGGCGCTGTCGGGGATCGAGTCCCAGGTCGACACCTTGTAGGGCTGGATCAGGCCATCGGCCTTGGCGGTCGGACCGAAGGACAGGCCGACGTCGATGACGTCAGGCGCCTGCGGGCCCTTGTTATCTTTGTTGGCCTTGATCGCCTCGATCTCGTCGCCGGAACCGGCATCGGGATTGAGTTCGTTGACGGTGATTTCCGGATACTTCGCCTTGAAGCCGGCGATGACGTCGCCGTAACCGCACCAGTCATGCGGCAGCGCGATGGTGGTGAGCTGGCCTTCCGCCTTGGCGGCCTTGACGAGATCGTCCAGCGAATCCGCGGACGAAATCACCGTCGACGCGAAAAGCGCCGCGGCCGAAAGGGAAAGCACTTTCCCCGTGAATTTGAACATGTATTCTCTCCGTTGAACTGACGCCGTTGGACGCCTGCGATGCGGTATCGTTTTCATGTGACAGCCAGATGAAAGCTTTGTGAAAGCGGCTGCTCGCAGTGCGAAAAAGTAAACTCTTTTTAACCTGATGTAGCAATCGCTTCGGGATTCTTTTTCCGGCTAACTAATTTCTGCCTTGCCCGTCATCCTCCCCCTTTGTTTTCATAGCCCCTTTTCAGATCACTTTGCGTGCGGAAAACGCCTCAGACCGTGCCGGCGATGGCGTTTTCGAGCAACGTCAGCGCCGCCTTTTTGGTCAGCTTGACCGGGTTGCCGCCGGCAGTCGGATCGACCACCGCCATGTCGGCGATCAGCGTCTTACGCTTCTTGTCCATGTCGAGCCCCTTGATAAGGCCGGGCAGTGCATGCGGCACCTTCAGTTCCTTGCGAAGCTTGATGATGGCTTTGGCGAAGCCGTCGAAGCCGCCCTTGATGCCGCAATAGGCGGCGAGCCGGCCAATACGCTCCTCGATGGAGTCCCGGTTGAAGGCCAGAACATAGGGCATGAACACCGCGTTGGTCATACCGTGATGGGTGTCGTAGAGCGCGCCGACAGGGTGCGAAAGCGAATGGATGGCACCGAGCCCTTTCTGGAAGGCGGTGGCGCCCATGGCAGCGGCGCTCATCATATGGGCGCGCGCAACGAGATCCCTGCCGTTGGCATAGGCCTTGGGCAGGTTCTCGAAGACCAGCCGGACACCTTCGACAGCAATGCCGTCGGCCATCGGATGGTAGCCGGGCGCGCAATAGGCTTCGAGGCAATGGGCCAGCGCATCCATGCCGGTACCGGCGGTGATGAAGCCCGGCATGCCGACCGAAAGCTCCGGATCGGCAATGACGATAGCCGGCAACAATTTGGGATGGAAGATGACCTTCTTGGTGTGCGTGGCCTCATTGGTGATGACGCCGGCGCGGCCAACCTCCGATCCGGTCCCGGCGGTGGTCGGCACGGCGATGATCGGCGCGATGGCATCCGAGTTGGCGCGCGTCCACCAGTCGTCGACATCCTCGAAATCCCACACCGGCCGCGTCTGCCCGGCCTGGAAGGCGATCAGCTTGCCAAGATCGAGCGCCGAGCCGCCGCCGAAGGCGATGACGCCGTCATGCTTGCCCTTCTTGAACACGGCGATGCCGGCGGTCAGGTTGGATTCGACCGGGTTCGGCCTGACCTCGGAGAAAACGCCGTAAGGGACCTTCGCATCGTCGAGGATCTTCAAGGTCGAGGCGACGACCGGCAGTTTCGCCAGGCCCGGATCGGTGACGAACAACGGCCGCTTGATGCCGGTGGCCGTCAATACCTCGGGCAATTCCTTGATGCGACCGGCGCCGAAGCGGACGGTGGTGGGATAGTTCCATTTGGAGATCAGCTTGGACATTTTTGTCTTTCAATAAATCAGATGGCTTCGCGCAGATGGAAAGATTTCGGCCGGGTCAGATTATCGTAGCCGATGGCCGACAAGCCCGCACCCTTGCCGGTGTCCTTGACGCCGGTCCAGACCAAGGCCGGGTCAAGATAGTCGCAGCGGTTCATGAACACCGTGCCGGTTTCGACGCGGTTGCCGATCGCCACCGCATGCTCGGTATCGCGCGTCCAGATCGAAGCGGTCAGCCCGTAGGGGCTGTCGTTCATCAGCGCGATCGCCTCTTCGTCGTTGCGCACCTTCATGATGCCGACGATCGGGCCAAAGCTTTCCTCACGCATGACGCTCATCTGATGGTCGACTTCTGTCAGCACTTCCGGCGCCAGATAGGGCGAACCCGCCTTGTCGTTAGCCACCTTCATATTGATGTGCGCCTTGGCACCCTTGCGCAGCGCTTCGGCCTTCTGTTCGCGGATCAGGTCGGCGAAGCGCGCCTGCGCCATCGGTCCCATCGTCGTCGCCTGGTCGAGCGGGTTGCCGACGACATAGTTCTTGGTCTCGGCGATGAAGCCTTCGACGAATTCGTCATAGACCTTCTCGTGCACGTAGACACGTTCGATGCCGCAGCAGCACTGGCCGGAATTGTAGAAGGCGCCGTCGACCAGATTGGCGACCGCATGGTCCATCTTGGCGTCGGGCAGCACATAGGCCGGATCCTTGCCGCCAAGTTCGAGGCCGAGCGTCATGAAGGTCCCGGCCGCGGCCTTTTCGATGGCACGGCCGCCGCCGACCGAACCGGTGAAATTGACATGGTCGATCTTGCCCGAGCCGAGCAGTTTCTCGGTCTGGGCATGGTTGAGCACGACATTCTGGAATACGCCCTTGGGCAGGCCCGCTTTGTCGAAAGCCTGCTGAAAGCGCTCGCCGACCAGCAGCGTCTGCGCCGCATGCTTGAGGACCACGGTGTTGCCGGCCATCAGCGCCGGCACGATGGTGTTGACGGCGGTGAGGTAGGGATAGTTCCACGGCGCGATCACCATGACCACGCCAAGCGGATCCTTCTTCACATAGCGACGGAAGCCGTCCTTCGGGTTGGAGGCCGGCACCGCCTTGAGCGCCGCCTCGGCGATCTCGACCATGTAGGTGGTGCGCTCCTTGACACCACCGAACTCGCCGCCATAACGCACCGGGCGCCCCATCTGCCAGGCGATCTCCGGCACGATCTCGTCGGTCATCGCGACCAGCGCTTCCAGCATGGCCAGCATAAACTTGCCGCGCTCGACGATCGGCGTCTCAGCCCACTTCTCCTGCGCCGCCTTGGCACGCTCGACCGCGGCGTTGATCGCTTGGTCGGTCGCGATCGGCCGCTCGGCATAGATCGAGCCATCGATGGGGGATATGAGTTTGACCGTTTCGGTCATTTTGGAAGTCCTCGCATTCTACAACAAAGTCTTGTGGGCTGACGCTGCCCCTAATCCGCCTGCCGGCACCCCTCCCCGCATAGTGACGGGGAGAAGGATGGAGCTCCAGCGTCTTCGCCTCCTCTCCGTCTTCTTCACACGGAGAGGAAGGGTAAGGGACGGCGCCGACGGCGCCGACGAACAGTCGATAACTAGTACCGCTCGAACCCTCTGTGCAGTTCCCAATCTGTAATGCGGCGGTCGTATTCGAACTGCTCCCACTTTGCGGTGTGGACATAGTGTTCGAGCACATCCTCGCCGAGCGCCTGCTTGAGCATCTTCGACTTCGCCAGCGTGTCGGTGGCATCGCGCAGCGTCTTCGGGATCTCCGGCAGGCGAGATGCCTGATAGGCATCGCCGACGAACGGCTTCTGCAATTCCAGCTTTTCGTGGATGCCGGCAAGGCCGGCGGCGATCAGCGCTGCGAACGCAAGATACGGATTCAGATCGGCGCCGCCGATGCGGCATTCCATGCGGATGCCCTTGGTGCCCTCGCCGCACAGGCGGAAGCCGGCGGTACGGTTGTCCTCGCTCCACATGATCTTAGTCGGCGCGAAGGTGCCGGCCTGGAAGCGCTTGTAGGAGTTGATATAGGGCGCCAGGAACCAGGTGAATTCCTTGGCGTATTTGAGCTGGCCGGCGGCCCATTGCTGGCCAAGCGTCGACAGCGTCCAGTCGGCCGTCTTGTCGAAGAACAGCGGTGTCTTGCCGTCGGCGCTCCACAGCGAATTGTGGATGTGGCTGGAATTGCCGGCGAGCCCGTAATTATACTTGGACATGAACGAAATCGCCTTGCCCTCGGACTCGGCGATTTCCTTGGCGCCGTTCTTCAGGATGACGTGGCGGTCGGCCATGTCGAGCGCCTCGGCATAGCGCACATTGATCTCTTCCTGGCCCGGACCCCACTCGCCCTTGGAATTTTCGATCGGGATGCCGGCCGCTTCCATCTCATTGCGAAGCCGGCGCATGACGCCTTCTTCCTTGGTGGTGATGCCGATCTGGTAGTCGCCGATATAGGGCGATGCGGTGTCGAGACCCTGCCAGTGCTTCTTTCGGGCAGAATCGTATGTCTCGTTGAACAGATAGAATTCGAGCTCGGAAGCGAAATAGCCGATATAGCCGCGCTCGCTCAGCCGCTTGACCTGCTTCTTGAGGATGGCGCGCGGCGAGTGCGGCAGGTCATCATGGGTGTGGTGGTCGAGCACGTCGCAGATCACGAGTGCGGTCTTTTCCAGCCAGGGAATGCGCCGCAGCGTGGCGAGATCCGGCTTCATGACGAAATCGCCATAGCCCTTCGACCAGCTCGCGGCCTTGTAGCCCGGCACCGGTTCCATATCGATGTCGGCCGCCAGCAGATAGTTGCAGCCATGCGTTTCGTCATGCGCGGAATCGATGAAGTACTGCGCCAGGAAGCGTTTTCCCGCCAACCGTCCCTGCATGTCGACGATGCAGGCCAGCACGGTGTCGATCTCACCGCTGGAGACCGCTTTCTTCAACTGATCGAACGAGAAATTTCCGGCCATTCCTTTGGCACTCCAGCACTTGTCGATTGAAAGGGATAAACGTAGCCATGGCCGGCGCGAGGCCGGCCATGGCCATATAGGGCGATATCAGGCGCCAGCTTCGCCGATAGCCACCTCGGCTGCCCTGATCGCGGCCTGGCGTTTGGCAATCTGGTCACCGATCGGCGGACCCTGGAAGCGGCGATTCTCGAAACCGAACCAAAGCACGGCGGTCAGCAAGATGAAGCCTATGGTGATGTAAAGCACCTTGTCGTTCGGCGGCTGGATGGCGATGTAGAAGATGATCACCATGCCGACAATCGACAGCGCACAGAAGAGCTTGAACAGTCCGGCGCCCAGGTTCCACGGGCCAGGATTGGGCCACTTGGCCGTGCCGAATGCGACCATGCCGAGTGCGATCGGGATGGTGAACGACAGGAACAGGAACACCAGCGTCGAATTGACGACGATGGTGTAGATGTTGGTGCCGCCGATCGAAATAAACTGGGCAAGGAACACATAAAGTATCTCGAGGATCGCGGCCGTCCAGATCGCATTGACCGGCGTGCGCCAGGTCGGGTTGACCTTGGCGAGAGCCGCGGAGCCAACAGGCATGCCGCCGTCGCGAGAGAAGGCGAACAGCATGCGCGAAGCCGAGGTCACGGTGGCGAGGCCGCAGAGGAATTGCGAGATCAGGATTGCAAAATAAAGCAGTTCCTTCAGCCACACCGGCAGGATTGCATCCATTGTCGAGAAGAATACGCTCCATCCCTGCTTGGCGCCGGCAGCCAGGTCCGGGATCGCGAGAACGATTGCGCACAGCATCACCCAGCCGATCAGCGACGACCACAGCACCGACGAAACGATCGCCCGCGGGACGGAGTGTGCTGCCTTGACGGTCTCCTCGGAGGTGTGGGCCGAGGCGTCATAGCCGGTGATGGTATAGACGGGCAGAAGCAGGCAGAGCAGGAACAGGTAGCTCATGGAGTCGGTTTGCGGAAAAACACCGCCGCCCGCATCGCCTGAATAGTTGGTGAACGTCCACAGCCGGCTGATGTCGATTGCCGGTGCGAACACCAGGCAGGCCACGATCAGCACTGCTGTTGCGCCCAGGATAAGAAAGCCCGAAGCATCGGTGAGCATTGCCGTCAGTTTGATGCCGAAATGGTTGAACAGCGCCTGCAGCACGGTGATGAAGGCGACGAACCCGACGATTTCGCCCGGCGTGCCGGTGATGCCAAACCAGCTTCCGAACGTTCCAACGAAGAAGAAAGCGGTGCCGATGTTGATGGCGCCGAGCACGGTGATCAGGCCGAACAGGTTTAGCCAGGCCGTCAGCCAGCCGGTGAAGCGGTTGCCGAGGATCGACGACCAGTGATAGAGGCCGCCGGCGGTCGGAAATGCCGAGGCGATCTGCGCCATGGCAAGGGCGAAGAAGCCCGACACGCAGCAGCCGACGATCCAGCCGATGCCCGCACCTGCGCCGCCGATCGACGATGTGGCTTGCGCGAAGGAGTTGATGCCGCCCGAAAGGATGCAGATGATCGAGAACGATATCGCGAAATTCGAGAAGCGGCTCATGCTTCGCGACAGTTCCTGGGCATAGCCCATGCCATGGAGAACCTTCAGGTCCTCCTTCTTGTCAACGTCCGTATAATCCGGTCCTGCCATTTTCATTCCCCTGTGGTTCTAATTGGCCGATTGAACTGACTTTCCGACTGAATGCGATCTGGAATATCCGGCCTCCTCTGGCTCCAGATCCGAAAAAATGCCCGTGAGCAGATCCGCCCATTTCCGCTGCCCGGTCTCGCCGGCGATTTCGTCGTTGCGGATTTCGATCATCGCGCAGGGCAGGCCGCGCGAGCGCGCATGCCGTTCCAGCGTGAAATAGACGCGGTCATCAGGCGAATAAGGCTCGTTGACGCCGACGGTGACGCCGGCAAGCCGCTTCAGCGCCGATATCAGCGGCGCCGCCAGCCGGCGATCCTCGTCGTGGATGATGCCGATATGCCAGGGCCGGCTCATGGACTTGTAGACCGGCGTGAAGGAGTGGACCGAAACCAGCCGGGTTTGCTGACCCTGTGACAGCCTGTTGTCGATGATACCGGCAATCGTGTTGTGGAACGGCTGCCATGACAGGGCAACACGCGCCGCCCGCTCGCTCTCCGACAGGCCGGCATTGCCCGGTATGGCCGTTGTCTCACTGACCGGCGGTACCAGGTCGGGCGCGTCGAGTGGCCGGTTGCAGTCGATGACAAGGCGAGAAATACGAGTTTCCACCAGCGTCGCGTCGAGCGCCTGCGCCATGCGGCGGGCAACCGGCAGCGCGCCGGGATCCCAGGCGATGTGACGGGACAGGTCCTCGGCGGCAAGGCCGAGCGTACCGAATTCGGCCGGCAGGAAGTTCGAGGCGTGATCGCAAGTCAGCACGAAAGGGCTCGATCCGCCGGGGTTCGTCACCCTTACGGTATCAGACGATGCAAGGCTGGCGGGCCGTGCTTTCTCCATACTGTGCCGTCCCCGGGGAGCGCTGTATCGTATGTTACGTATTTTGCCTCATTGCGTCCCTGTGGATGATTTCATACAGTTTGTCCGGCTTTGTCAAATGCGATCTCGGAAAAGGCCTTCGGCCGGGCCAGGGGTGGGGAAAACATGATTTCCAGCATTGCCGAACTGATCGCCGATCGCCTCGGCACGATGCCGGCCGGCGAACGGCGCGCGGCCCAGACACTGATCGCCAACTATCCGATGATCGGCCTGAAAACGGTCGCTGAATTCTCGGCCGCGGCGGGCGTCTCCTCGCCGACGATCCTGCGTTTCGTCGCCCGGCTGGGTTTTCAGAACTATCCGGAATTCCAGTCGAGCCTGCAGGACGAACTGGCGGCGCAACTGCAATCGCCGGCGACAAGGACGCTCAATCCGCCCTCGCCTGGTGGTGGGACGGTGTCGCCGATGCTGGAAGCGACGCTCGACAACATGCGCGAGACGTTCAGACACCTGTCCGACAGGCAGCTTGCCGACATCGCCGCCCGGCTAGCGGACCGGCGCGGCAAGACCTTCCTGATCGGCGGCCGCTTCACCGATCCGCTGGCGCGCTACATGGCCGCCCACCTCGCTGTCATCCAGCCGGATGTCTTTCACCTCGCCGGGCAGGAGAGCATGTGGCGCGACCGATTGATCGACATGGGCAAGCGCGACGTGCTGGTGATCTTCGACATCAGGCGCTACCAGGACAGCCTCGTCCGCTTCGCCGAAAAGGCGCATCAGCGTGGCGTCCAGATCGTGCTGTTCACCGACCAGTGGCTGTCGCCGATCGCCCGCTTTGCTCGTCATGTTATCGCCGGACGAACCGCGGTGCCGTCGGCATGGGACTCTTCGGCTGCCCTTTTCGTCGTCGCCGAAACGCTGATCGGCGCCGTCACCAGGCAACTGGAAGCAGAAGGCGCCAAACGCATTCGCGAGATGGAAAGTCTGCGTTAGTGCCTGTGTGATGATCCAAAGCGTTATGCATATTTTCTCAACGTTACATATATTTAATGTGCGCAGCCCCCGGAGAATTGTCATAAAGACGCGATATCGAGGCGGCTTCTTTGCCTTACAATAGCCTCGCTGCGTCTGCTTCATTTCGGGAAACCGGTAGACGGAAGGATTGTTTTACCAACCGGAGTGCCGATGGCCGCCTGGAAACAGATACTTTTTGCACTTGTGGTGCTGGTGGTGGCGGCAGCCGCCTGGCTGCGCTTTTATCCCGGCGCGCCGGACGTGCTGGCACGCTGGGGCATCGACTGGGCCTCCGCGGCAACGCCCCCGGCTGAGACCGGCGCCGCCAACGCGAAGCAGTCAAACGGCCGCAATAGCGGCAACCAGCGGGTGAACGTGGTCGCCCTTGCGGCCACTTCGGCTGTTATCAACGACCGCCTGCAGGCAATCGGCACCGGCCGTGCCAACGCCTCGGTGGCCGTCAATCCCTACAGCTCCGGCCGCCTCGCCGAACTGCTGGTCGAATCCGGCAGCCATGTCGATAAGGGACAGATTCTCGCCACCCTGGATTCCGAGACCGAAGTGATCTCTCAGGACCGCGCCAAGCTCGCCTTGCAGGATGCGCAGGCCAAACTCGACCGTGTCAGGTCGCTTCGTGCCTCCAATGCCGCGACACCAGTCGCAGTGGCTGACGCCGAGGTGGTGCTGGCGGGCGCCAAGCTGGCGCTTCAGGATGCGGAACTCGCACTGCAGCGCCGGTCGATTCTGGCGCCGATCGCCGGCACCGTCGGCATCCTGCCGATCTCGGCCGGCAATTATGTCACCAACCAGTCGGCCATCGCCACGCTCGACGACCGGTCCTCGATCCTGGTCGACTTCCTGGTGCCCGAGCGCTTCGCTGCCGCCGTCAAGATCGGTGCACAATTGACGGCGACGCCGATCGCCAATCCCAGCAATGCTTATAGCGGCACCGTTTCGGCCATTGACAACCACATCGATGAAAAGAGCCGCACCCTGCTGGTCAAGGCCAAGATCGCCAACCCGGCGGATTCACTGCGCGCCGGCATGTCGTTCGGCATCACCATGAAATTTCCGGGGCAAACCTATCCGGCCGTCAGCCCGCTGGCGATCCTGTGGGGGGCGGACGGCGCCTATGTCTGGCAGATCGAGGACGGCAAGGCCAGGCGGGTCCCGGTGCGCATCGTACAGCGCAACACCGAGACCGTGCTGATCGACGCCGAGATCGACAATGGCGACATGGTGGTCACAGAAGGCACCCAGAGCGTCAGCGAGGGCGGCGCGGTCCGCCTCGCCGGCGAAGAGCAGCGCGCCGCGGACGCCGCCGCAGGCACATGACCAGCCCCGCCAACACTGCCAGCGAGACCGGCTTCACCGCCCTGTTCATCCGCAGGCCGGTGATGGCCTTCGTGCTGAACACACTGATTGCGGTCGCCGGCCTGGCCGCCTTCTACGGCGTCGAGATCCGCGAACTGCCGGACGTCGATCGCGCGGTGGTCACCGTTTCCACCACCTTCGAGGGCGCGGCGGCCGAGACCGTCGATCGCGAACTGACCGACACCATCGAGGGCGCCGTCGCCCGCGTCTCCGGCGTCAAGTCGATCTCGTCGTCTTCCTCATTCGGCTCGAGCCGCGTCACCATCGAGTTCAACGATGGCGTCGATCTGAATGTCGCCGCCTCGGACGTGCGTGATGCCGTCGGCCGCGTCGCCAACCAGATGCCGGACACCGCCGATCCGCCGCGCATCGTCAAGGCCGACGCCAATTCCGACGCGGTGATGCGACTGGCGGTGACCTCGGACAACATGTCGATCCAGGACATGACCGTGGTGGTCCAGGACCAGATCGAGGACGAGCTGGCCGCCGTGCCCGGCGTTGCCGACGTTCAGGTCTATGGCGACCGCGACAAGATCTTCCGCATCGATGTCGACCAGAACAAGCTGGCCAGCCTCGGCTTCACGGTCGCCGACCTCAGGGCCGCCCTTGCCTCGGTCGCCTTCGATTCCCCCGCCGGTTCGATCACCACGACCAACCAGGACCTGATCGTCCGCACGACTGCCGACGTGACCACGCCTGAAGAGTTCGAAAACATAATTGTCGGCGGCACGACGCGCATCCGCGATGTCGCCACCGTCACGCTCGGCCCCGACGTCGGCCAGACCACGTTGCGCTCGGACGGCAAGACCGGCATCGGCATCGGCATCATCCGCCAGGCGGAATCGAACACGCTGGACATCTCGACCGGCGTCCAGGCCGCCGTCGCCAAGCTGCAGGAAAACCTGCCCGAGGGCATGTCGATCAAGATCACCAGCGACGACGCTGTCTTCGTCAAGGGGGCGGTGCACGAGGTCGAGATCGCGCTCGGCCTGTCCGTCACCATGGTGCTGATCGTCATCTACATGTTTCTCCTCGACTGGCGTGCGACGCTGATCCCCGGCCTGTCGATGCCGGTCGCCATGATCGGCACCATCGCCGCCATCTATCTGGCCGGCTTCTCGGTCAACATCCTGACCCTGCTCGCGCTGGTGCTGGCGACCGGTCTGGTCGTCGACGACGCCATCGTCGTGCTCGAAAACATCGTGCGACGACGCAACGAAGGCATGGGGCCGCGCGCCGCCGCCGTGCTCGGCGCGCAGGAGGTGTTCTTCGCCGTCATCGCCACCACCTTGACGCTGGTCGCCGTCTTCGTGCCGATCTCGTTCCTGCCCGGCCAGACCGGCGGCTTGTTCCGCGAATTCGGCTTCGTGCTTGCCATGTCGGTGCTCTTGTCCTGCGTGGTGGCGCTGACGCTGTGCCCAATGCTCGCCTCGCGCATGCTGACCAGCGCATCGCTCCACCACGAAGGTGGCCATGGCATCGGCGCCCGCATCGGCGGCGCGCTCAATACGGCCTACAAGCGCAGCCTGCACGCCTGCCTCGACGCGCCATGGATCGTGCTTCTGGTCGCGGTGCTGTTCGCCGGCACCGCCTTCACGCTGTTCGGCACCATCCGCCAGGAGCTGACGCCGACCGAGGACCGCGCCGCCGTGCTTCTGCGCATCAGCGCCCCGCAAGGCGTCAGCCTCGACTACACAACGCAGCAGATGCAGAAGATCGAGAGACTGATCCAGCCGATGCGCGATTCCGGCGAGATCCGCAGCACTTTCGAAAATGCCGGCCAGAACGGCTCCTACAACTCCGGCTTCATGGTGATGACGCTGGCGCCGTGGAACGAGCGCAGCCGCAGCCAGCAGGAGATCATGGCCGAGATCAGCCAGCTGACCAGGCAGGTGCCGAGCGTGCGCATCTTCCCGGTGCAGCCCAACAGCCTCGGTATCCGTGGCGCCGGCAACGGCCTGCAGTTCGCGCTGGTCGGCAACGACCGCAAGGCACTCGGCGATGCCGCCGTGAAGATCATCGCCGAGATGCAGAAGGACCCGCGCTTCCAGACACCGCGCCTGTCGATCGACCCGACGCAGCCGCAGCTAGCCGTGGCCATCGACCGCGAGCGCGCCTCCGACCTCGGCATCGACATATCAGGACTGGCCAACACCTTGCAGGCCATGCTCGACGGCAACGACGTCGTCGACGTCTACATCGCCGACCGCAGCTACGGCGTGAAGCTGGTCTCGACCACCAATCCGATCAACGATCCGACGGATCTGGAAAACATCTTCCTGAAAACAGCCGACGGACGTTTCGTGCCGATGTCGACCATCGCCACGCTGACCGAACGCGCCGTGCCACCGTCGCTGTCGCGCGAACAGCAGCAGCCCTCTGTGGCGATCACCTCCAACCTCAGCGGCGACTTCGCGCTTGGCGACGCGCTCACCCGCGCCGAGCAAATCGCCACACCGCTGCTGCCGCCAGGCAGCCGCATCCTGCCCCTGGCCGAGGCGGCGACGCTAGGCGAGACCAACAGCGCCATGGTCACCATTTTCGGCTTCGCGCTGGTCATCATCCTTTTGGTGCTGGCCGCCCAGTTCGAAAGTTTTGTCAGCGCCGTCATCATCATGGCGACGGTGCCGCTCGGGCTGGCCTGTGCGATTTTCGCGCTTCTCCTCTCGGGCACCAGTCTCAACGCCTACAGCCAGATCGGCCTGGTGCTTTTGGTCGGCGTCATGGCCAAGAACGGCATCCTGATCGTCGAATTCGCCAACCAGTTGCGCGACCGCGGGCTTGGCGTGCGCGAGGCGATCGAACAGGCCTCGATCATCCGCGTGCGGCCGGTGATGATGACGATGATCTGCACCGTGCTCGGCGGCCTGCCGCTGGTGCTGGCGAGCGGCGCCGGTGCCGAGGCGCGCGTCGCGCTCGGCTGGGTCATCGTCGGCGGCCTGGGGCTGGCCACCGTCTCGACGCTGTTCCTGACGCCGGTCGCCTATCTCCTGCTTGGCCGCTTCGTCACGCCGAAGACCCACGAGGAAGCCCGGCTGAAGCGCGAGTTGGAGGAAGCCGCCTACACCAATGTGGAGCCGGCAGAATAGAAATTCCAGGAAAGTGTGTAGCGGTTTTTCGTCCGGAATTTCGTAAGAAAAATAATTCCGGCTATCTCAGCAACCGACCTTCGATCGACCAGCGCGCGGCGAGGAAATTCAGCACCGCCGCCACCACGACGCCCCCGATTTTCGCCGGCCACACCCCGATTATGCCGGCGAATAGCGCGATCGAGAGGCTGGAGACACCGAGCGAAATCAGCGCTCCAAGCGTGGCGAAACGAAGGAACGCATCATGCAGCCGGATGGCTCGATTGCGCTCGAACGACCACAAGCCGTTCGCCGCGAAGGAAAAGGTGACGGCGACGAACCAGGCAGCGATGTTGGCCGGCACCGGCGGAACCCCGAGCTTGAGCAGCAGGAAGAAGCTGGCAAGGTCGATGGCCGTGTTCGCCAGTCCGACAATGGCGAAGCGGACGATCTTGCTGCCGGCCGAACGCTGGGGCCGATCGGCTTCGCTCATCTCTTGCCGTCCAAGATCTCGACGCCGGCGCGGGCCAGACCAGCGCCGAATTCGTCCGATGCGAGGGCCGCGAATTCCACCTCGCGCACATCTTGCATGGTGTCGCGCGCGCGCAGCGTCTCGTCGACATGGCCGGGATGGCACATGAACAGCCCTCGCTCCGGCAACCCTTCGACGGCCGCCTGCAGAACCGCAGCGAACTTTTCGGGCTGTCGCCAGTCATAGATGCCGGCGAGCGGCTGGAAAACGATGAAGCCCGCGCGCTGCATCGAGCGGTTGAACCCGGCAGCCAGCGCGGCAATGGCGGCGACTTTCGACCCTGCGGCCAGCGCCGGGGCGCCGCGCAGGGCCGGCCTGTCGGCGCCTTCTGGAAACCGTGTGCGCAGCCATGTGCGCACAACGGGAAGGAAATGCACATGCTGGTGCCCGTCGACGAAATCGGGGCGGCGGCCAAGCGCCTCGACGAAGCGGCCGTACTGGGCGTCAAGCTCGGCATGGACATGGCGGTCGCCGATGCGGCCGCGCAGAACAGGCAAGGCCAGTGCGCGGAGCGGTGGCAGCCGGCCTTCCGGCGCCAAGGCCGACCGGCCGGTGGCGGCCAACTGGTCGGTCAAGGTGAGGTGCAGCCCAACCGCGGCCCGGCCGCACAGCGGTTTTATGCGCTCTGCCTCCTTTGCCCACTCGGGAAAGCCGGTCATGCAGCTGGTGCCGGTCAGGCGCCCCCGATCGAGAAGATCGAGAATCCCGGCGGAAACGCCAGGCGCCAGGCCGTAATCGTCAGCGATCAGGCGAATGCGCCGCGTCATCTGTTCGAAGTGCCCGGCTCCGGCCGGTCGGCGGGGGCCTCGCTGCGCACGACATCGCGCACGAGATAGACCGGCCGATCCTTGCTCTCGCTGAGCGTCACCCAGACATATTCGCCGATCAGGCCAAGCAGGGTCAGGTTGAGGCCGCCGAGCAGAACGACGGCAACCAGCAGGCTGGGGTAGCCCGGAACGGCAATGCCGTAGAAGATCACCTCGAAGAACACCTTGGCGCCATAGAGCGCGCCGGCCATCGCCGCGAGCAGCCCGCTAAGACTGATCAGGCGTAGCGGAATGACGGAGAACGAGGTGAACCCCTCCAGCGAGAAGGCGATGAGGTTGAGCCGGCTCCATTTCGATGTGCCGCTGGCGCGGCCTTCCGGCGAATAGGGCAACGCCTTCTGGCGAAAGCCGGCCCAGGCAAACAGGCCCTTGTTGAAGCGACGCTTGTCACGCAGGCTGGTCAGAGCGCGCGCGACAGCGCCGCGCATGACGCGAAAGTCGCCGGCATTTTCGGGAATATCGAAACGCTGGCTGCTGTTGATCAGGCTGTAGAAAAGCCGTGCAAGCTGGCTGCGCCGCCAGCTCGCCTCGCGGCGGTCGTTCTGGGCAAAGACGACGTCGATGTCCGGATGGTCCACCAGCTCGGCGATCAGCTTCAGGCTGATGTCCAGGGAATGCTGGAGGTCGGCGTCCATGATCAGCACCATGTCGCCGCGCGACTGGTCGAGGCCGGCGAGTACAGCGACTTCCTTGCCGAAATTGCGGCTGAGGCGGACGATCTCCCACGATCCCGTCAGCGCTTGCGAAAATCGTCCAGCGCCATCGTCACCGCTGCCGTCATCGACCAGGATCTTGTGCACGGTCATGCCGAAGCGCTGTGCCACGGCCGCTTCGAGCTCGCCTAGCAGGCGCGCGAAGGCCGATGCCGATGCCGCCTCGTTGAAGAATGGCGCAACGATATCGAGGCTCTGTCGCAACTCAGCCATTCGCGACTCCCGCATTCACCACCTTTTCCCGTGCCTTGGCCCAGAACCACCAGATCAGCGAACCGGCGATGAAAGTGACGGCGACCGGCCGGAACCAGGGGAAGAGGAAATCGTGCACATGGCGCTCGACGCCGCTCAGCCCGGTCACGAACAGCGTCATCGACAGCACCGAGGCGAGGACGCCGCCCCGTTCTTCGCGCCACAACAGGGCGATGGCAAGACCGGCTGGTACCGCGATCATGGCAAAGGTGTTGGGTTCGACGCGCGGGTTGAAGACGCACATGTAGAAGGTGGCCGTCAGGAAGATCGCCAGCGCCGCCTTTCCCTGTTCGAGCCTGCGGTCGAACCAGATGACGGCTGAAAGCGTAAGCAGGGCCATGACCATGCGCACGATCGTTGCGCCGAATTCCGGTATCGGCAGCCCTATCGTGGTGAACGGTGCCGTGAAATCGGTGGACACGAAATGGCTGGTGTTCTCGACGGCCATGGAGGTCAGCATCTGGGCGAAGACACGATACTGATCGTTGAGATAGCCGGCGGGAGCAAAAGCGTAAGGCAGTGCGAGCACGAACAGCACCGCCAGCACCAGCACCGGTATCAACCGAAGCCGAAGGGCTCCTACCAACAACAGCATTATGATCGCGGTCGGCTTGGCGATGATGGCGAGCGAAGCCCAGAAGAACGTCTCCGCCCGTCGTCCTTCCAGCGCCGACAATGTGAGAAGCCAGCAAGCGCCGGTCAAAAGGATCGTCGCCTGGCCGTTGCGGATCGCGCCGAGCGCCATCGGCACAGCGAGGAAGAGGCCGAAAGAAAGCAGCCACATCAACTCGTCACCACCGAGCTTGCGCACCTGCCGCATCGCGGCATAGGTCAGCACCGCAAACCCGAGGGAGTGCCACATCACGCCGCCCAGATGCGGACCGAGCTTGACTATTGGAGTGTAGAGCGCGGCGAAGGCCGGCGCGTAGAGATACCCCATCTCGGATTGGGTGTCGTAGAGTGGCAGACCGGCCAGAAGCGCCTCGCTGCCATCTATATAGGCCTTCCATACCGTCCGCGTGTACGGCGACCACAGGACCATGGCAAGAACGACCAGGAACGCTCCGATCCACAGGCCAAACCCCAAACGGTCGAAAACCGGCTTGGAAATCGTCATCAAGGCACCCCACACAATCCCGGAACAGGCTCAGTCCAGCCTGTCCCGGCATTCGATGGCGGCGGCATATCACGGACGCAGCGGCGTGGCATAGGGGGCTTGATGGACCAGGATATCGGCCTGACGGTCCCGCGTCGGCGGATAACCGGCAATCTCTGCCCGCAAAGCCCTCCGAGGCCCCTCCCGTCCAAGCTGCTCGAATCTTTCGAATTGGCCTAAGGCCGGATGAACACCTTGCCGTTCGGCTTGGCCAGTTCCGCTGGCACCCGCGCCATCGCCTCGGCAAGCGGCACCACCGCCGTCACGTCGGTCGACCAGCGCCCATCGGAAAAACGCTTCTGCGCTTCCAGGATCGCCGGGCCGCGGCGATCGCGGAACTGGCGCATCCACTCGCTCAGCCAAAACCCTTCGATATGCTTGTGCTGGAAGATCAGTTGGCCGGGCTCGCGGATAACAGTGTGTTCGGGATCGAGCCGCCCATAGATGATCCAGCGCGAACGCTTCGGCATGACGTCGAAGATGGCGGAAGCCAGCGGCCCGGTCACCGCGTCGAGGAAGATGCGCGGCTGTTCGGCCTTCATCACCTCGCGCAGCGCTGCCTTGAAATCCGGCGCCTTTTCGTTGAGGACGTGCGCCGCGCCGAGCGCTTTCAGCGCCGCGATCTGGTCGTCGCGGCGCACGGTGACGATCGGCCGGAAGCCCTCTCCGCTGGCCAGGCCAATGATCAGCTTGCAGAGCTGGCTGGCGCCGGCGGTCATGACGAAGGCCTTCTCGCCTTCCTCCTTGACGACGTCGAACATGGCGAGCGCGGTGAGCGGGTTGACGATCATCGCCGCCCCATCCTCGTCGCGGACCGTGTCGAGCAGCGGAATGCATGCAGCAGCTTCAGCGACGGCATAGTCGGCCCACGAGCCCCAGTTGGTGACGCCGGTGGCAAAGGCGACGCGCTTGCCGATCAGGCTTTGGGGATAGGTCTCGTCGCCGCTGGCGACGACGATGCCGACGCCCTCGAAGCCGGCCGGCTGTCCCTTGGCGCGCGGCTGGCCGTACTGGCCCTTGACGAAGGCGATGTCGGAGGGGTTGATCGAGGCGAGGCTGACCTTGATCAGCACCTGCGTCGGTCCGGGTGTCGGCACCGCGATGTTGCCCGGCTCGAGATACGGCTCCATCGCCTCCAGCACACTGCCGCTCGGCGTCCTGGTGTAGCCGTCGCCGACCAGCAGCAGCGCCTTCATTTCGGAGGGGACGGCCATTGGAACACTCCGTGCTTGGACTGTCGGCATCGCCAGATGACGATGCCGGCGCTCAGACCTTTTCTTGCGTGTATTTCTTCAGCTCGGTGCGCGCCACCTGACGGCGATGCACGGCGTCCGGCCCGTCGGCAAGGCGCAAGGTCCGCAGATGCGTCCACGACCGCGCCAGCGGCGTGTCCTGGCTGATGCCTTGCGCGCCGAACATCTGCACCGCCTCGTCGGTGACCTTGAGCGCGACGCGGGGTGCCACCACCTTGATCTGGCTGATCCAGGGGGCTGCGGCGCGGGCGTCGCCCTGGTCGATCATCCACGCCGCCTTGAGGCAGAGCAGCCGGGCCATCTCGATCTCCATGCGGCATTCGGCGATGATGTCGAAATTGGCGCCGAGCTTTGCCAGCTTCTGGCCGAAGGCCTCGCGGCGCAAGGAACGCTGGCACAGCATCTCGAGCGCCATCTCGGCCTGGCCGATGGCGCGCATGCAATGGTGGATGCGGCCGGGACCGAGCCGCCCTTGCGCGATCTCGAACCCCCTGCCCTCGCCGAGGATCAGGTTCGATGTCGGTACCCGCACATTGTCGAAGCGAAGATGCATGTGGCCGTGCGGCGCGTCGTCATCGCCATAAACCTGCATGGCCCGGACCTTGGTCACACCCCTTGTGCCTGATGGCACCAGGATCATCGAATGACGGCGGTGCTGCGGCTCGTCATCGCCGCCGGTCCTGACCATGACGATGTAGATGGCGCAGCGCGGATCGCCGGCGCCCGAAGCCCACCATTTCTCGCCGTTGAGCACGTAGTCGTCGCCCTGGCGTTCGCAGCGCATGGCAATGTTGGTGGCATCGGACGACGCGACATCCGGCTCGGTCATCAGATAGGCCGAGCGGATCTTGCCCTCGATCAGCGGTTCCAGCCATTCTTTCTTGTGGTCGGCCGAGCCGTACCGTTCCAGCACCTCCATATTGCCGGTGTCGGGCGCCGAACAGTTGAAGGTCTCGGCGCCAAGATGCGCCTTGCCCATCTCCTCGGCCAGATAGGCATATTCGACGGTGGAAAGGCCGTAGCCGCGTTCCGAGCCGGTCAGCCAGAAATTCCACAGGCCGCGCTCCCTTGCGGTTTTCTTCAGCCCTTCGAGGATCTCGCTCTGGCGCGCACTGTAGACCCAGCGGTTGCCTGCCTTGCCCACCTCGCTCAGGAATTCCCTGTCGAGCGGCATGATCTCGTCGCGAACCATGGCCGCGACGCGCGCGTGGATCGGCTTCAGCCGCTCGGTCATGCCGAGATTCATCTCCGTCATCGGTCGCTAACCCTTCATGCATGCCAGGCATTTTGTCAGTGGCAAGGATGACCGTACTTCGGATAGCCTTGTCAACGCGAACTGTTTGCCCGCATGCCGAGCGCGGAGGATTGTGATGAGCTATCTGGACGAGCTGTTTTCGGTGGCCGGCAAGACCGCGCTGGTGACGGGTGCCGCGACCGGCATAGGCCGCATGGCGGCGACCGGGCTGGTCAGGGCCGGCGCCAGCGTGATGATCGCGTCGCGCAAGGGCGAGGATTGCATCCAGGTCGCCGAAGAGTTGAACGAGCTTGGTGCACCGGGCCGGGCCGAGGGCTTCGCCGGGGACGTTTCTAGCGAAGCCGGCATCGCTGCACTCGTCGCCGCGGTCAAGGCGCGGACCGGGAAACTGCATATTCTGGTCAACAATGCCGGCGTCTCCTGGGGCGCGCCGCTGGAAAGCTTCCCCTATTCGGCTTGGGCCAAGGTGTTTGGCGTCAATGTCACCGCGGTCTTCCATCTGACCCGCGAATTGCTGCCACTGCTCGACGCTGCCGCCAGCGACGCCGATCCGGCCAGGGTGATCAATCTCGGTTCGGTGATGGGCACGCAGCCGCTGGCCGACGACGCCTATTCCTACACGGCGTCCAAGGCAGCCGTGCATCATCTGACCCGCACCCTTGCGCTCGAGTTCGCCGGCCGCCGCATCACCGTCAATGCCTTCGCTCCCGGCCCCTTCCAGAGCCGGATGACGGCATTCGCCACGGGCACGGATGAGCAGGCCAGGCACGTCGGCAGCCATGTTCCGATCGGCCGTATCGGCGCACCGGATGACATTGCCGGCGCAACGCTCTATTTGTGCAGCCGTGCAGGCAGCTACATCACCGGCGCCATTCTGCCGATCGACGGCGGACAGTCGGTGCAGCATGGGCTGACCTTGTTCAAGGAATGACATTTTCCGGCCACAGAAGCCGGGGGGAACTGGAGGACATGAGCGTGGAACCGATCAGTCTCGATGTGCTTCTGGCCAGTGTCGGCAAGGAGGTTGGCGTGTCGCCGTGGCGGGCGGTCACGCAACGCATGATCGATCAGTTCGCCGACGCCACCGACGACCACCAGTTCATCCACTGCGATCCGGAGCGGGCCATGCGCGAAACGCCGTTCGGCGGCACCATCGCGCACGGCTTCCTGTCGCTGTCGCTGTTGTCGGCGATGACTTTCGAGACCATGCCGCCGCTGGAAAACGGCAAGATGGGCGTCAACCACGGCTTCGATTCGCTGCGCTTCCTAGCGCCGGTGAAGACCGGCGCGCGCATCCGCACGCGGTTCGTGCTGGCCGACGTCAAGGTCAGGCCGTCGGGCTGGGTGCAGACCGCGCATGACGTGACGATCGAGATCGAGGGTTCGAAGAAGCCGGCACTGACCGCGCGCTGGTTGACGCTGACCTTGATCGAACGCCAGCCCGAGACGGCATGAGTGATCCCGTTCTCGACCAGGCAGCGCTTGCGCCTTACCTCGAGGCGAACATACCTGGCTTTTCCGGCCTTGAGGCAGTTGAGAAGTTCAAATCCGGCCAATCGAACCCGACCTACCTTTTGACGGCGGCAAGCGGCCGTTATGTGCTGCGCGCCAAGCCGCCGGGGCAATTGCTGAAATCGGCGCATCAGGTCGATCGCGAATTCAGGGTAATGAGCGCGCTTGCCGGCACCGCCGTGCCTGTGCCTGCCATGCTGCATCTGTCGGCGGAAGACTCGCCCATCGGCCGTATGTTCTACGTGATGGATTTCCTGGACGGCCGCATTTTCTGGGATCCGGCCCTGCCGGAGGCTCGCGACAACGATGAACGCGCCGCCATCTACGATGCCATGAACGACACTCTTGCCGCGCTGCACGAGGTCGATGTCGAGGCCGTGGGGCTCGGCGATTTCGGCCGACCGGGCAGTTATTTCGAGCGCCAGCTGGCGCGCTGGACCAGCCAGTACCGCGCCTCGGAGACCGGCACGGTGGCCGATATGGACCGGTTGATTGCCTGGCTGGAGACACACATACCGGAGGATGACGGCCGCGTCTCCCTGGTCCATGGCGATTACCGGCTGGACAATCTGATCTTCGCGCCCCACCGGCCAAAAGTTCTGGCGGTGCTCGACTGGGAACTGTCGACATCAGGCTACCCCTTCGCCGATATCGCCTATCAGTGCATGCAATGGCGGCTGCCGCACGCGTCGGGTTTTCGCGGCCTGGGCGGCATCAACCGCGCGGCGCTCGGGCTGCCCTCCGAAACGGACTACGTCGCCGCCTACTGCCGGCGGCGCGGGCTCACCGGTATCGGCAACTGGACGTTCTTCCTGGCCTTTTCCTTCTTCCGGCTGGCCGCGATCTGCCAAGGCGTCTACAAGCGGGCGCTGGACGGCAACGCCTCCAATCCGGAAAAAGCCCGGACCTATGGCGAGGCGGTGAAGCTGCTTTCGCGTCTTGCCGCGAAGCTGATCGACAAGGAGGCGTGATGGGCCGCTTTGACGGAGCAAAGGTGCTGATCACGGGTGCCGCCAACTTCGACAAGCGTCGGCACGATCCGAAGCATACCGCTTGGGAACCTCCCGCGCTCTTGTCCGTTTCCGTACAGCGTATATAATTTAGCCAGACACCAACCAACCAAAGGCACCAGATCTTGCCGCCGAGCGTCCCGACACGCCGCGAGAAACAAAAGGCCGAACTGCGCTCCGAACTGGTCGAGGCCGCGCACAAGCTCGTCCAGGAGGAAGGCTATGAAGGCCTGACCATCCGCAAGCTGGCCAAGCGGGTCGGCTACGCCCCGATGTCGGTCTATTCCTACTTCGCCGACAAGCAGGACATCCTGTTCGCTCTGGCCGAGGATGCATTCGAGACGCTTGCCCGCCGCATCGAGGAGCATCCGTCCGACGATCCGATCGAGGCCTTGCAGGCGGTGATGACCGAATATGCCGCTTTCGGACTCGGCAATCCCAACGAATACCGCACCGTGTTCATGACCGAAAAGACCAAGCTGCCAGAAGGCTACAACGAAATGGAAGAGAGCAACCCTGCTATGAAGGTGCTGATCAGCAGGGTCGAGGCCTGCGTCGCCGCCGGCAAATTGCAGGGCGATCCGCGCGCCATCGCCACCATGCTGTGGGCGGTCGGCCACGGCACGATCTCGCTGCTCATCACCTTTCCGTTCTACCCCTTCGGCGACCCGCAGGCCTTCGTGAAGCGGATGTGCGATTTCACGCTTGCCACGCTCAGCACGCAAAACGTGCCGCCACTGACCGAGACACCGGTCAACTGCTGAACGCCGTTTCCTTTGGTTTGTGTATCCCCTCCAGACCTGGGGGGTTTCTTGGTTAACAAAAAATTTATTGTACGCGTACGGTTTTCCTTGAACTTCGCGATCGACGGGCGTATATGTACAGTGCATCGTACATGTACGAGAGAAATTCACCCGTCGAAAACGGAGACTGACAATGAAAAAGATACTCCTCACCCTCGCCGCCGTGCTGGCACTTTCGGGCTCGGCCTTCGCCGCCAACACCACCCACCCCGTCAAGCATGCGCCGGTGGCGGCCTGCGTTGACACCAAGACCAACGTGAAGCTCGATTGCGCTTCGACCGGTTCGGTCGAGAAGAAGGGCGCCACGGAAAATACCGCTGAAGGCAAAGGTCCGCGCCTCGGCATCGACATCAATCCTTGGATCGTGCCGAGCTCGTTCTGATATTTGCAGGACATCACTTCTGGCCGGCACAAGCCGGTCAGGTGGAAACTTCAGCTGACCGAAACCGGCAGCTTCGCCGCTGAACTCTCGAAGGCCGCGTCAATCAGCTTCTGCATGTCGGCGGCACGCCGGAACGACGGATCGCCATTCCGGCCTGTATCCAGCGCATCGGCAAAGCGTCGCGCATTGCGCTTGACACTGGGCAGCGCCAGCGTTCGCCATTGCTGAAGATCGACATCGCCGCCGAGACAGGCCGACAGGTTAGATGCCTTGCCGTCGGTCTCGACCCTGATGGCGCCCTTGGTGCCGTGCAGGGCCAGCGACAAATCGTTGGCGTGGCCGGTCATGTAGCGGCTCGCCGCGATCGTGGCGAGCGCGCCGGAACTGAGCCGGGCCGTCATCGCCACGCTGTCATTGGCATCCAGCAGATAGTCGCCGATGCGCTCGCCCTCGGCCTTCGGAAACGTCACCAGATCGGCGTGGAGGCTGACGATGTCCTGATCGGCGCCATAGGTGGCGAAGTCCAGGATGTGGATGCCGACGTCGCCCAGCACGCCGGTTGAACCGTGCCGGCTGGACAAGCGCCACAGCCATTTGTCCTCGACCCGCCAGTCGCCCCATGACTGGCTGACCAGCCAGCTTTGCCGGTAGCTCGCCTCGACATGGCGCAGCTCGCCGATCTCGCCGGCCAGCACCATGCGCCGCGCTTCATGAATCGCCGGTGAGTTGCGATAGGTCAGGTTGACCATGTTGACCACCCCTGCAGCCTCGGCCGCTTCGGTCATATCAAGCGCGTCGGCGTGGTTCGGCGCCAGCGGCTTTTCGCAAAACACATGCTTTCCCTGGGCAAGCAGCGCCAGCGTCGTCGCCATATGCGCACCATCCGGCGTCGCGTTGATGGCGGCATCGAACTGACCCCAGGCGATCGCCGCCTCCAGGCTCTCGAAAGATTCGCCGATCTTGCTGACGGCGGCAAACGCTGCGGCGCGGCCGGGCACCTGGTCGACACAGGCGACGATGCTGCAGCCCGGGATCTCGGCAAACTCCTCGACATGATGCCCGGCGATACCGCCGGTGCCGAGCAGAAGAATTCGGTGCATTAGCCCCAAGCCCCAATCAACTCACGCCTTAAGCAATTCAGGCCCCGATCAGCTCAGGCCCGAATCAACTCAGGCCCTTGTCGCCGTCGGCATGCAGGCGCAGCCCCTTCTGCACGATCTTCTCCTTGGCCGCATCCGTCGGCACGTTCGGCGCGTTGGTGATGCCGGACCAGGCCGGCGCCGGGTTGTGCGCCCAATGGACGGCGTTGCGCAGCACCTGCTGCACGCCCTCATTGTGATAGATCGGATAGGTCTCGTGGCCGGGCGAGAAGTAGAAGATCCGTCCTGCACCGCGCTGGTAGGTCAGCCCGGATCGGAACACCTCACCACCCTCGTACCAGGAGACGAACACCGTCTCGAGCGGCTCCGGCACGGCGAACGGCTCGCCATACATTTCCGTCTCGCCGATCTCCAGGCACTCGCCGATGCCTTGCGCGATCGGGTGGCCGCGGTTGATCGCCCAGACGCGCTCGCGCTCGCCCGCCTCGCGCCATTTCAGCGAACAGGGCGTGCCCATCAGCCGCTTGAATATCTTCGAGTAGTGGCCGGAATGGAGCACGATCAGGCCCATCCCTTCCCAGACCCGCTTCTGCACCCGCTCGACGATATCGTCCTTGACCTCGCCATGCGCCGCGTGGCCCCACCACAAAAGCACGTCGGTGGCCGCCAGGCGCTTCTCGCTCAGGCCATGTTCGGGTTCCTGCAAGGTGGCGGTGGTCGCCTCGATGCCCTTGTCCTGGTTGAGGGCGGCGGCAATGGTGCCGTGCATCCCCAAGGGATAGAGGTCGCGCACGGCTTCATTGGTCTGCTCGTGGACGTTCTCGCCCCATACGATCGCTTTTGTCGGCATTTTCATCTCCCAAAGCGCTTTAAATAGCATGTCCAAGGGGATTGAGAAGGCCCGATGAGATCTTGCCCGATGGAAACTACGGCTTGCGCCTCTTGCGCCCGGGCACGGTCTTGGCCTTGCCTGGTTTTGCCGGAGCTCCAGGAATGGCCGTTCCAGTGATGGATATCGGATCGCTGGCCGGGAACGTGTCTTCGAGGCCTTCCTCGAGTTCGTCTTCGGCGCTCGGCGCTTCGTGCCGCTCGTGTTCGAGCGAGCGGACAGCCGATGTCTTTATGACCGGCGACTTCGGCGCGGAATTCGACGGCATCGGCATTCTCCCTCGGCGTGCGGATGCAGAACGAGCGTGCCCTGCAAAACGTTCCGAGTTCAGACCGCCGCGTCGCGCGATCCCTCGGACAGCAAAGTAAAGACATAGTCCGAGAAGGAACGCCAGCATTCGACCCGGAAGGCGTCGTTACCCGTGCGCAGCAGCACGATCTCGGTCTTGCCCAGGATGGTGCGCGACGCTGCTCCCACCGGGAAGGCGTCGAGCGACAGGTCCTGCGGGCAGCCCGCATTGATCGCCGCCGCCGCTCCGGCACCCGTCACTGATATCGCGATGTTGCGATGCGAGACGCCGACCGCCGAATGCAGCGCGGATACTTTGGCGCAATCGGCGAGCGGATCGTTGTCGGCCTCATCGATGACCAGCCATTCGTCGGGGCCGAGCCACAGAGCGGTGCGCCCGCCGTTCGCGGCAGCGGTTTTCGGCTTGTTCGGCAAGGTCACGCCGAGCGCCTTTGAAAGCGCTGCGACCGAAGCCTCCGGCGCCCGTAATGAAACGCGCTCGGCCGGCGGCAGCACCTCGACCTTGACGCTGGCGGCAGTGGTGCTGCGCCCAGCCAGCGCCGGACGGCGTTCGACCGAAGGCGATGCAGCCGGAGCCGTCTTTCTTGCAGCGGCCTTAGCCATTGAGGCGCCCTCCCGTCTCGTCGAAGAACACCATGCCGGTAACCTCCACTTCGATCACCCCGTTCGGCATCGGCACATAGAGGGTCTCGCCCATCCGGTCGCGGCCGCCGGCGACCAGCGCCAGAGCGATCGAGCGGCCGCAATTTTCCGACCAGTAGCTCGAGGTGACATGGCCGATCATCTTCATCGGGATCGCCTGCTTCGGGTCCTCGACGATCTGCGCGCCCTCTTCCAGCACCACCTTGGGATCCCTGGTCTTCAGGCCGACCAATTGCTTGCGGCCCTTGGCGACCAGATCTGGCCGCGTCAGGCCGCGGATGCCGACGAAGTCCGGCTTCTTCTTGCCGACCGCCCAATCGAGGCCGGCGTCGTTCGGCGTTACCGTGCCGTCGGTGTCCTGGCCGACGATGATGTAGCCCTTTTCGGCGCGCAGCACGTGCATCGCCTCGGTGCCATAAGCAGCCGCACCATGCTTCTGGCCTTCGGCCCACAGCGCTTCCCAGACCGCCTGGCCATAGTCGGCCGGCACGTTCACCTCGAAGCCGCGCTCGCCGGTGAACGACATGCGGAACAGCCGCGTCGGCACGCCGCAGATCTTGCCTTCGCGCACCGACATGTGCGGCAGCGCCTCGTCCGACATGTCGATGCCTTCGAGCAGCGGCGCGATGATGTCGCGCGACTTGGGTCCCTGCACCGCGATAACAGCCCATTGCTCGGTGATCGAGGTCAGCCAGACATTGAGATGCGGGAACTCGGTCTGGAGATAGTCCTCCATGTGGTTCATGACGCGCGGCGCGCCGCCGGTCGTCGTCGTCACGTGGAAACGGTCGGGGGCCAGCCTGCCGACGACGCCGTCATCATAGATGAACCCGTCCTCGCGCAGCATGATGCCGTAGCGGCAGCGGCCGGGCTCCAGCTTCTCCCATGGGTTGGTGTAGAGCAGCTCCATGAATTTGGCCGCGTCCGGCCCGACCACTTCGATCTTGCCCAGCGTCGAGGCATCGAACAGGCCAGCCGTCTTGCGCACGGCGACGCATTCGCGGTCGACCGCCGCGTGCATGTCCTCGCCCGCCTTGGGGAAATACCAGGCGCGCTTCCACTGGCCGACATCCTCGAACACGGCACCTTGCGCCTCGGCCCAGGGATGGATCGCGGTTCTGCGTGTCGGGTCGAACAGCGGACCTCGCGCATGGCTGACGATCGCGCCGAAGGTGACCGGCGTATAGGGCGCGCGGAACGTGGTCAGGCCGACCTCCGGGATCGGCTTTCCCAGCACCTCGGCGGCAATCGCCAGGCCGTGCATGTTGGAGGTCTTGCCCTGGTCGGTCGCCATGCCGTTGGTGGTGAAGCGCTTGACGTGCTCGATCGATCGCATGCCTTCGTGCACCGCCTGGCGGATATCCTTGGCGGTGACGTCGTTCTGGAAATCGACAAACGCCTTCACCGTCGTGTCCGGCCCGGCGCCGGGCGCCGCGCCCAACATACCGCGCGACCAGCTCTCCGACGCATCGACCTTCGGCTTGCTGCTCTTGGCGGCCTTGGCGCCGGCATCTTTCGCCGCCCTGACGCCCGCCGCATAGGCCTCGTCCACCGTGGCCGACAGCCCATCGGTGCCGTTGCAGGCGCCGACCGAGACGCAGTCCTGCGCATAGGTGCCCGGCACGAAGCGCTTGGTCTCGTCGTTGAAGGCGACCTTTCCGCGCGACTGCGAGAACAGATGCACCGACGGCGTCCAGCCGGCCGACATCAGGATCGCATCGACCGCGATGGTGCGTTCGCCGCCGCCATTCTTCGGCTGCACGGTCATCGACGACACCCTGAGCTTACCGCCGGCGCGGATCACCGCGCGGCCGAAATTGATCTCGATGCCGAGCGCCCTCGCCTCATCGATCACCGGTCCGGTCGGATTGTCGCGCAGATCGACGATCGCCGCCACGTTGACGCCGGCTTTCTTCAGGTCGATCGCCGCTGCATAGGCGGAATCATTGGCGGTGTAGACGCCGACATTCCTGCCGACGGCGACGCCATAGTGGTTGAGATAGGTACGCGCGGCACCCGCCAGCATGATGCCGGGCCGGTCATTGTCGGCAAACACCATGTGGCGCTCGATCGCACCGGAGGCCAGCACCACGCGCTTGGCCCGGACCTGCCAAAGCCGCTCGCGCGCCAGATCGTGGCCGGGGGTCCTCAGATGTTCGCTGACACGCTCGACCAGCCCGATAAAATTCTGCGCATAGTAGCCGAACGCCGTCGTGCGCGACAGCACGCGGACATTGTCCATCGCGGCGAGCTTCGCCACGGCAGCTTGCGCCCAGGCAAAACCGTCCTGGCCGTCGATCTTCGCGCCGCTCTCGAAACGCAGGCTGCCGCCGAACTCGGCCTGCTCGTCGGCGAGGATGACGCGCACGCCGGTCTCGGCCGCCGCAAGCGCTGCCGCGATGCCTGCCGCACCGCCGCCCAGCACCAGCACGTCGCAATGCGCATAGCGCGATGAATAATGGTCGGGATCCGGCTGGTCCGGGGAAACGCCAAGACCGGCCGCGGCGCGGATCTTTGGCTCATAGAGCGTCTTCCACGCCGCTTTCGGCCACATGAAGGTCTTGTAGTAGAAGCCGGCCGAAAGCAGCGGCGAGGCGATATCGCTGACCGCACCGAGGTCGAAGGACAGTGACGGCCAGCGGTTCTGCGACTGCGCATCAAGCCCATCATAGAGCTCCTGCACGGTCGCCCGCACGTTCGGCGTCTTGCGTGCCGCGTCGCGCCTGATTTCGACCAGGGCGTTCGGCTCCTCGGCGCCCGCCGACAGGATGCCGCGCGGACGGTGGTACTTGAACGAACGGCCGACGAGATGGACGCCATTGGCGAGCAGCGCCGAGGCCAGCGTGTCGCCCTCGATGCCGGCATAGGACTGGCCATCGAAGCTGAACCGCGCGGTCTTGGCTTGGCTGAAGCGGCCAGCGCCGGGAATGCGGAACGCGCCGCTCATTTGGCAACCACTTCGTTGGAGTTTTTCGGCAGCTTGGTGGGTTTGGGCTCGCCGGCCTTGTAGGTCATGACGAATTTGTCGGTGACGGTGTCGCGTACGGCATTGAAGAAGCGCGCACAGCCATGCATGTGCCGCCAGCGCTCATAAATGATGCCCTTGGGGTTGGAGCGGATGAAGAAGAACTTTTCAAAATCGTCGTCGCTCTCGCCGGCCATATTGGCCGAGCGCGCGATGTGCGCCTCGCCAGCGTTGCGGAACTCGAGTTCCGGACGCTCTTCCTCGCAATAGGGGCAGCGGATGAGAAGCATTGTCCTGGTTCCTACAATTCGCCGTGGCCGACGTGGGCGCCCGCCGGTTGATCGCAAAGCTTCTGTCCCAAGGTCGCGAACGGTGCGACGAGCCGGATGCGCTCTTCCACGCTTGCAGCGGGACGAAACAGATCGCGGGACGCCATGTTGCCGAGGGTGAGCTGCATCGGATCGGTGGTGACGATGACTTGACGCGGCTGGAATGTCTCGGCCTCGTCGAGTCCTTCGGGTCGTCCCTCGAAGAACATCACCACTCTCTGGCCGCCACTCCAGACGCAGGCCAGCGTGCCGTCATCGACCGAAAACGGCCAGACGGTTTCGTTGCCGGTGCGGCTGATCGGCTGCGTGCGCACTTCGTCCGGCGAGGGAAAATGGAACATGCCCCGTTCCCCCGCCAGCACTTGTTCCCCCGCCAGCATCAGCGGCATCGCGACAGCCATCTGCGCCATCATCAGTGCGCCACCGCCGCCGCCGCCGCCTCGTCGATGAGCCGTCCGGTGCGGAAGCGCTCGATGGTGAAGGGCGCGTTGATCGGATGCGGATCGTCCCTGGCGATCGTATGGGCAAAGACATGGCCCGATCCCGGCGTCGCCTTGAAGCCGCCCGTGCCCCAGCCGCAATTGACATAGAGGCCGGGCACCGGCGTCTTGGCCAGGATCGGCGAGCGGTCGGGCGTGACGTCGACGATGCCGCCCCACGAGCGCAGCATCTTCATGCGCGTGAAGATCGGGAACATCTCGCAGATGGCGTCGAGCGTATGCTGCAATATGTGCAAGCCGCCGGTCTGCGAGTAGGAGACATACTGGTCGGTGCCGGCGCCGATCACCAGCTCGCCCTTGTCGGACTGCGAGATATAGGCGTGCACCGTGTTCGACATCACCACGCAGGGAACCACCGGCTTGACCGGTTCCGACACCAGCGCTTGCAGCGGATAGCTTTCCAGCGGCATGCGCACGCCGGCCATGTTCATGATGACGGAGGAATGGCCGGCGGCAACGACGCCCACCTTCTTGGCGCCGATGAAGCCGCGCGTCGTGTCGACGCCCATCACCGCGCCATTGGCCGCCCGCTTGACCCCGGTAACCTCGCAATTCTGGATAATGTGGACGCCGCGCGCCGAGGCGCCGCGCGCATAGCCCCAGGCAACGGCGTCATGACGGGCCGTGCCGCCGCGCCGCTGCAGCGACGCACCGACCACCGGATAGCGCGCCTCCTTGGAGGTGTTGAGCGGTGGGCAGAATTCCTTCGCCTGCTCCGGCGTCAGCCACTCATTGTCGATGCCGTTCAGCCGGTTGGCGTGAACGTGACGCTTCAGCACCTGCACGTCGTGCACATTGTGCGCGAGCATCATGACGCCCCGCGCCGAATACATGACGTTGTAATTGAGCTCCTGGCTGAGCCCGTCCCACAGCTTCAGCGCGTGGTCGTAGATGCCGGCGCTCTCGTCATAGAGATAGTTGGAGCGGATGATGGTGGTGTTGCGGCCGGTGTTGCCGCCGCCGAGCCAGCCCTTTTCCAGCACCGCGACATTGGTGATGCCGTGCACCGTGGCGAGGTAATAGGCGGTGGCCAGGCCATGGCCGCCGGCGCCGACGATGATGACGTCGTATTCTTTCCTGGGCTCAGGCGAGGACCACTGTTCCTCCCAGCCCTTGTGGCCGCGCATGGCTTCCCGGGCGATGGCGAATACCGAATATTTCTTCAACGTCCCAACCTCGCCCCAAAAAGGCTTCGCGAATGGCGGCCGGCGTTCGTTCGGTCCCGGCGCGCGAGGTGTATCACTAGCGAAACAGCACTTCCACCCTTGCGCTGTTTGCGACGGCGCTTGCCGTTTTGCGCCGTGGTGAAAAAGACGCATCTGGTGCGTCGGCGCTTTCCAGCATCTTGGCACGTATCGGGTGGCTCGCCTTGCCTCGATCTGCGACCAAGCACCCCAACTGCCGGTCAGGCCGGCGCGAAGAAAAGGATGCAAAAATGTTCGCACTCGCAAACAAGATCGCCATCGTCACCGGCGCCAGTTCCGGCATCGGCCGGGCCTCGGCAAAACTCTTTGCCGAGGAAGGCGCCAAGGTCATCGTCGCCGCCCGCCGTCAGGCCGAGCTCGATACGCTCGTCGCCGAGATAGAAGACAATGATGGCGCGGCCATCGCGCTTGCCGGCGATGTCAGGGACGAAGCCTATGCAAAGGCCCTTGTCGATCTGGCGGTCGAAAAGTTCGGCGGGCTCGACATCGCCTTCAACAATGCCGGCGCCGTTGGCCGGATGGGGCCGATTTCGGACCTGCCGCTGGAGGGATGGCGCAAGACGCTCGACACCAACCTCACCAGCGCGTTTCTCGGCGCCAAATACCAGGTGCCGGCAATGATCGAGCGCGGCGGCGGTTCGCTGATCTTCACCTCCACCTTCGTTGGTCACACAGTCGGCATGCCCGGCATGACTAGTTATGCCGCGAGCAAGGCCGGCCTGATCGGACTGACACAGGTGCTGGCCGCCGAATACGGCCCGAAAGGCGTGCGGGTCAACGCGCTGCTGCCCGGCGGCACCGACACACCGGCGGCAACCTTCAAGACCCCGGAATCACGGGTTTTCGTCGAAGGCCTGCATGCTTTGAAGCGTATCGCGATGCCGGAGGAGATCGCCCGCTCGGCACTCTATCTCGCCTCCGACGCCTCGAGCTTCACCACCGGAGCGGCTCTGTTTGCCGATGGCGGCGTGTCGATCAACCGGACGTGAAGATTCCAGCGGCGGGATGCATGCTCATAACCGCCAGGCAAACGGCCGCTCTTGATTTTTCGCCGCGATTTGGCGATTCCGTTTATGTCCAAAAGCGGGTCTGGAACCATGATGCTGATCAGAACCTATGTGACTGCGAGTGCGATCGAAGGTGTCGGCGTGTTCGCCGCGGAGCCGATCAGGAAAGGCGCTTCGATCTGGCGGCTCGATCCGGATTTCGACCGGCTGATCCCCATGGACAAATACGAGACGGCACCCCCGCATCTCAGGGAGCTGCTCGACCGCTATGCCTATCCGAGCCCGGACCGGCCAGGTTTCCTGGTCTATGAAGTCGACAATGGCCGCTTCATGAACCATTCCAGCAATCCGAATACGGATTTTTCGCAATATGGCGGGGCCACCGCGACCCGCGACATCGGCGTGGGCGAGGAGATCACCTGCGACTACGGCGAGTTCTTCGAAAATTTCGAGTTGCTGCACCTCGCGACGGCCTAGTCGGCTCCTTATATCAAGGCAAACAGACGGCGGCTGGCCCCGCAAATTCATTTCCGCTGTGGACAGCGCGGCATGATTCTGCTATCAGCCGCCACAATTCGTGGTGTAAACCGCCGCGGAGGCTAGTGGCTATGGCCGCTTGCCTGTTGATATCAAACCCGAAAGACAGGATTGCCCGTGCAGGTACTCGTCCGCGACAATAACGTTGATCAGGCGCTTCGCGCTCTCAAGAAGAAGATGCAGCGCGAAGGCATTTTCCGTGAAATGAAGATGCGCGGTCACTACGAGAAGCCGTCCGAGAAGCGCGCCCGCGAAAAGGCTGAAGCCGTTCGCCGCGCCCGCAAGCTGGCCCGCAAGCGCGCCCAGCGCGAAGGCCTACTGCCGATGACGCCGCGCCCGGTCGCTGCTGGCGCCGCCGGCGGTGCAGGTGGCGCTCCGCGTCCGCCGCGGTTCTAACGCCAATTTTTCGTCCTTTTCGAAGGATATCAGAGGTGGCGCGATGTGGAATCGCCGCCACCTTTTTGTTTTGATGTGACCGGTCCGGAGGGGGAGCCGGACCTGAACGACGCGGCTTGAAGTGAGGACAGGGCAGACATGAACGCAACGAGCGTGGAGCGCGGGACCGCATTGCGTGGTTTCGCCCTGACAGCAGCCCTGCTCTCCGGACTGGCGCTTGCCGGCTGCCAAACGGCGGGCCCGACCGGTGAATTCAACAACATCGACAAGGCGCAAGGGTCGAGCGAGAACATTTCCTCGCTGTCGGCGGTCATCCAGCGCAATCCCCAGGATCCCGAAGGCTACAATGTGCGCGGCTCGGCCTATGGCCGTGGCGGTCAGTACCAGGCGGCGCTCAAGGATTTCAATCAAGCCATCCAGCTCAATCCGAATTTCTTCCAGGCCTATTCGAATCGCGCGCTCATCCAGCGCTTCCTCGGCAACCAGGAAGCCGCGCTGGCGGACTACAACCGTTCGATCCAGATCAACTCGAACTATGACGCCGCCTATATCGGCCGCGGCAATCTCTACCGCAAGGCGGGTCGCACCCAGGACGCCTTCAACGACTTTCAGAAGGCGATCCAGCTCGATACGACCGACGCGCGCGCCTACCACAATCGAGGCCTGATCTATCAGAGCCAGGGCCAGCACAAATTCGCCATCGAGGACTTCTCGACCGCCATCTCGCTGGCGCCGGACGCCGCCGAACCCTACAATGGCCGCGGCCTCTCCTATCTGGCGACCAACGACGAAGACAATGCCTTCTCCGATTTCAACATGGCGATCAAGCTCGACGGCCGGAATGCCGAGGCCTGGTCCAACCAGGCGCTGATCTATGAGCGGCGCGGCGACAAGGCGAAGGCCGCGAAATCCTATAAGGAAGCCGTTCGCCTCGACCCTACCTACCAGCCGGCCAAGGATGGCCTCGCCCGCGTCAGCTGATCTCGGTTCGGCTTCCCATACAAATCCGCATGACATCCAAGTGCTGCGGGATTCTTTGCGTGTCCGAAAGGACGCACTTCGCAACCGCGCATTAACCCCGGCAGGAGGCTTTCGGCCCCTGCCTTGATCGCGCCAAGTTTTCGGCGGAACGGTCTACCCACCCAAGCCGTTGTTGAAAGTATTTTGCGAAAGGACCCTCCCATGATCAAGAAACTCGCCTGCGCCGCTGCCCTCGCCACGACGATGTTCGCGGTGGCTCCGGCCAGCGCCGGCAAGCTGCAACTCGGCACGCTCGATTGCACCATCGACGGCGGCACCGCTTATATCGTCGCTTCCAACAAGGGCGTGTCCTGTGTCTTCCGGCCTCATCATCACGGGCCGTCCGAGATTTACACAGGCGTCATCTCCAAGATCGGCCTCGATGTCGGCCAGACGCATCAGGGCCAGCTCGTCTGGGCCGTGCTGGCTGCGACCCGGGACCGTGACGGAGGCGATCTCGCCGGCAGCTACTACGGTGTCAACGCCGAAGCGAGCGTGGTGACCGGCGGCGGCGCCAATCTGCTGGTTGGCGGCCTGGACAGCGCCTTCATGCTGGAGCCGCTCAGCGTCCAGGCGCAGACCGGCGTCAACCTTGCCGTGGCCGTGACCTCGCTCCAGCTGATCCACTCATTCAAGTGATTACATGGAGCCGTGCGCTCCATGACCCCTCACCCCGCGGCGCGGAACCAGATAGGATGGTTTCGCGCCGTTTGATTTTGGAGGGGAACCATCATGCTGAAGACAGCCATAGCTGCCGCCATGTTCACCACGCTATCCGGAGCGGTGCAGGCGCAGGACCGAGGCATGGAAGTCGGTACGCTTGACTGCGCCATAGGCGGCGGCACCGGCTTCATCTTCGGCTCAAGCAAGGATCTGAGCTGCACCTTTAACCCCGCCGACAAAAGCTTCGCGCCGGAAGCCTATTTCGGCGCTGTCAACAAATACGGCCTCGACATCGGCACGACGAAGCAGACGGTCATGCAGTGGATCGTGCTGACGCCGCTGAAGAACATCTATGCGCCGGGTGCGCTGGCCGGCGACTACATCGGCGCCAGCGCGGAGGTGACGGCCGCCGTCGGCGCCGGCGCCAATCTGCTGGTCGGCGGCTCCTCTCAGGCCTTCACCTTGCAGCCGCTCAGCTTGCAGACGCAGACCGGCATGAACCTCGCGATCGGCGTCAGCCAATTCCAGCTGCGCAGCACCGAGAACTGATCGCGCAACGAACCCGCAACCGGAAAGGCTGCCGCGCGAACGATCTTCAAAAAAACCGCTTGAGCTCAACCCCGGTTGAGGTTTTACAAGCCTGCCCCGAACGCCACAACGCCTCGATCCGGCGCTGTCGATTCGCATGGTCCTGCCGGAAACCCGTACTGGCTTCTGGCGTGCTGCGCTGGCGTCGAGATATGCAAGACAGGGGTGGAAATGACCGAGATCAGCACGAACAGGGTCGACTGGCGCTTATTGTGGGCAAGCGGCGACCTGGCGCGCTTCTGCTTCATCAGCCTCGGCATCCTGCTGCACGCCACCAACGAGACGATGGTGGCAACGGTGATGCCGGCCATGGTCGGCGAACTGGCGGGCGTACAGCTCGTCGGCTGGTCGCTGGCGATCTACGAACTCGGCGCCATCGTTGCCGGCGCAGCCGCCGGACGACTGGTGAGTTATGTCCCCTTGCGCACCAACATGGTGGTCGCCGCGCTGCTCTACGCAGCAGGCGCGCTGATATGCGCCACCTCGCCTTCCATGCCACTGTTCCTCGCCGGCCGCCTGATCGAAGGACTTGGCGGCGGTGCGCTGGTGTCGCTGGCCTTCGTCTCGGTCGAACGACTGTTCTCGCGCGCCATCTGGCCGCAGCTTTTCGGCATCATGTCGGCGATCTGGGGCGTCGCCGCCTTCAGCGGACCATTGCTCGGCGCGATCATGACCGAGCTGTTGTCATGGCGCTGGGCCTTCGGCATCTTTACTCTCGGCGGCACTGCCATGGCGCTGGCAAGCTTCATCGTGCTCGACACGCCGCAGGCGACGAAACCCAAGACGAGCACGGGCAAGGCGCCGCCCTTCCCGTTCGCGGCCCTTGGCTGCCTTGCCGTCGCCGTGGTGTTGATTGCCTCGGCCGGCGTCGACATCGCCTTGCTGCGCTCTTCGCTGCTGATGGCCTTCGGCCTGATAGGCCTGGTGCTGTTCTTCACCATCGACGCGCTGAAGCCGCGTTCGCGGCTGTTTCCGGCGCGGCTGTTCTCGTGGCGCACGCCGGTCGGCGCCGGCATGACCATGGTTGCCGCCTTTTCGGTGGCGACCTGTTCCTTCGGCGTCTACGGGCCGCTGTTGCTGACCAGTCTTCACGACATTCCGCTGCTGACCACCGGCTACATCATCGCCGCCGAATCGATCGCCTGGTCGATCCTGTCGATCCTGGTCGCCAACGCGCCGCCGCAGCGCGAGCGGCTGATCATCGTCGGCGGCGCGGTGATGATCGCGGCCGGCATCGCAGGCTTTGCGTATGCGATACCGCTGGGCTCCATTCCGCTGATCCTGATCTGCGCCCTGCTGCAAGGCGGCGGCTTCGGCGTGGCCTGGCCCTTCCTCACGCGCGTCATCGTGGCCTCCGCGCCGGAGGGCGAGCAGACCATCGCCTCGGCGGCGGTGCCGACCATGCAGCGCATCGGCTATGCCGTGGGCGCCGCACTCGCCGGCATCGTCGCCAACGCCAGCGGCTTTTCGCAAGGTCTGAACCACGACGCGGCGGCGAATGTCGCGTCGTGGTTGTTTCTTGCCTTCGTGCCGCTCGGCATTGTCGGCTGCCTCGCGGCCTTGCGGGTTTCCAGACCGCTTGGCCAGCCACGGGAAGCTATCGGCTAAAACCTGGCCTGCTCACTCGACCTCGCGCAGGCGGTAGCCGACGCCGGTCTCGGTGGTGATGTAGCGCGGCTGGTCGGGGCTCTTCTCGATCTTCTGCCTGAGCTGCCGCACATAGACCCTGAGATACTGCACGTCGGTCGAGTCGCCCCAGACCTGCTTCAACAGGAAATGATGGGTCAGCACCTTGCCGGCGTGCTGCACCAGCATGCGCAGGATGTCGTATTCCTTCGGCGAGAGCTTTACCTCCTTGCCCTCGACCTTGACGATGCGCTTGACCAGATCGACGCTGAGATCGCCGGTCTGGAAAATCGGCTTCTCGCCCTGCTGCTGGAACTTGTGGCGGAGCGCCACGCGAATGCGCGCCACCAGCTCATTCATGCCGAAAGGCTTGGTGACATAGTCGTCGGCGCCGAGTTCCAGGGCCTGGACGATGCCGGCCTCGTCGGTCCGGCTGGACAGGATGACCACTGGAATGTCGAGACCATCGTCGCGCCATTTGCGCAGCAGTTCATGGCCGCTCATGCCGGGCAGCCCAAGGTCGAGCAGGACGAGGTCCGGCTTCTCCGCCTCCATCAGCTCGATCGCCACCTTCGCGTTCGGCGCCTCGCTGACCGCATAACCTTGGCTGCCGAGCCCGACGCGCAGCAGCTTGCGGATCGGCGGCTCGTCATCGACGACCAATATTCTGACGTTCGAGTTTGTCATGCCAGGTCACCCACATCGTGGTCGTCGGTATTCGAAGCGTCGAAATTGGGCGGATTTGCCGGCCTGGGCATTTTGATGGTGAACACCGCGCCCGAACCGTCGGTCCGGTTTGCCGCCATGATCGTGCCACCCATCGCTTCGACGAAGCCGCGGCAGATCGACAGGCCGAGCCCCGTACCGGCGCGGATCTGGTCGCCCTTGCGCACTCGATAGAACGTGTCGAAAATCCGTTCCAGATCGCCGGGAGGAATGCCTGGCCCTTCATCCATGATTTGCAGCAGGACGGAGCCATTGTCGGTCCAACCCTGCATGCGAATCGTCGAGCCTGCCGGGGCATATTTCGCCGCATTGTCGAGAAGATTGAACAACGCTTGCTCGAACAGCACCGGGTCGACCTTCAACATCGGCAAATCCTTGGGGATGTCGGTCTCGATCTTGTGCTCGCCAATGATTTTCCTGGCCCTTTGCAAGGCGGAGCCGACGATGTCGCCGACATAGTGAAAGGCGTAGTTCGACTCCATCGCGCCGGACTCGATCTTGGTCATGTCGAGCAGATTGGCGATGAAGCGGTTCAACCGCTCGGATTCGTCCAGCACCGTCGACAGCAGTTCGGCCCGGTCCGGTTCGGGAAGCGCGACTGAAAAATCCCGCAGCGTGCCAGCCGCGCCCATGATGGCAGCGAGCGGCGTTTTCAGATCATGGGAAATGGAGGTGAGCAGCGCCGAGCGCAGCCTGTCCGCCTCGGCCGCGAGCTTGGCACGGTCGACGTCGGCAACCAATTGAATACGTTCGATGGCGACCGCCGCCTGGTCGGCCAGTGCGTCAAGCAGCCGCTGCTGCTCGGGCGTCAGCAGCGGACCCTGCTTGTCGTTGTCCAGGCCGACGACCCCGATGGCCGTGCGCCCCGTCCGCAAGGGCAAATAGAGGCGCTTGGCGCCTGGAAGCGTGTCGGCGCCGCGACCCGCGGCACGATTGTGCTCCCAGGCCCAGCGGGCGGCGGCGATGTCGGCTTCGGCCAGCGTGTCGTCGGGCGGATAGCCGGCCTTGACGGTGATGGTCCCGTCTTCCGGCAAAAGCAGCACCACCCGCAGCTTCAGCATCGAGGCGATCTGGAAGGCCGTGGCCCAAAGGACGTCGTCGAGCGTGCCGGCGCCGGCGAGCTTCTTTGAAAAGAGGTAGATGTCTTCCGTGGCCCGCGCCCGCGAGCGGGCGGCGACCGCCTGGCGCTGCACGCGCGCCGTCAGATTGCTGGCGATGACCGCAACGACGAGAAAGACGCCAAGCGCGACGATGCTCTCCGGATCCCGGATCGTCAGCGTATAACGAGGCTCCAGGAAGAAATAATTGAAAGCAAGGGCGCTGGCGAAACAAGCGTACAGAGCCGGCCACAGACCGCCGGTTACCGCCGATGCCAGTACGCCGATGAGAAGAATGATCGCCAGGTTGCGAACGTCGAGAAACTGGTCGAGAACGACGGCGAAGGCGAGCGAACCGATGACAAAGGCCGTGGCCTTGAGATAGGGCCAGATCTCGAACTGCCACTGCTCGTCCGCCGCCTTGACACTCCTCGACGTCACCTCGGCGTTGCGTTCGGTTCCTGAAATGACATGGACGCTGATGTCACCGGCGTTGCGGATGAGATCGTAGGTGAGCGAGCCTTCGATCAATTCCCGCCAGCGCGACCGGGTCGGCCTGCCGACCACGATATGGGTGAAATTGTTCGCCGTCGCATGGCGAACAAGGTCCTGCGCGATGTTCTGACCGGGAATGGTGGTCACCTCGGCGCCGAGCTGTTCGGCAAGCCGCAGGTTCGTAGCGAGCCGATCCTTGTCCGCTTCGGGCATGCTGGCCGAGCGAGGGCTGTCGACATGCAGCGCCGTCCACGGGGCACGGAGCCGGTCGGCCAACCTGCGCGCGTAGCGAATACGCGCCGCCCCGCCCGGACGCGCGTCGACGCAGACGAGTACCCTTTCCCCCGCAGCCCACGGTCCAGGAATGGCGTGGGCCTGCATATGGATCAGCAACTGGTCGTCGACGCGCTGCGCGGTGCGGCGCAGCGCCAGCTCCCTGAGCGCCGTCAGATTGCCCGGCGAGAAATAGTTCTCGATCGCGCGCTGCGCGGTGTTGGGGAAATAGACCTTGCCTTCCTCGAGCCGCTTGATCAGGTCGTCGGGAGTGAGATCGATGATCTCGACATCGTCGGCCTGGTCGATGATGGAATCGGGAACCGTCTCGCGAACCCTGACCTTGGTGATCTGGGCGACAACGTCGTTCAGGCTTTCGACATGCTGGATGTTGAGCGTCGTGTAGACGTCGATGCCGTGCGTCAGGATTTCCTGGACGTCGAGATAGCGCTTGGGATGGCGGCTGCCGGGCGCATTGGTGTGGGCGAGTTCGTCGACAAGAACCAGCGCCGGGCGCCGGGCGAGGATGGCGTCGATGTCCATCTCGTCGAGGATGCGCCCCTTGTAGTCGACCTTGCGGCGGGCAATGACCTCATAACCCTCGACCAGGGCCAGTGTCTCCTTGCGCCCATGCGTCTCGACGACACCGATCACCACATCCACGCCGTCGGTCAGCCTGGCGCGGCCCGACATCAGCATCTCATAGGTCTTGCCTACGCCGGGAGCGGCACCCAGGAATATCCGCAGCCGGCCGCGACCTTCCCGCTCGGCATGGTCAAGCAGTGCGTCGGGAGAAGGTCTGGCGTCGTTGTTTCTGTCGTCCGGCATCGGGACCGATCATGGATGGCGCCGGAGATACTGTCGATCCCCAGCCCGCACCATTCACTGTTTCGCGGCGTCCAGCGCAAGGTTGAGACCGAGCACATTGACCACCGGTTCGCCCATGAAGCCGAGTTCCCTGCCCTCGACCTGACTGTCGACAAGCGCCTTGACCTTGGCTTCATCGATCCCCCTGGCCTTGGCCACCCTGGCGACCTGGAAGTAGGCTGCTTTGGGACTGATATCGGGATCGAGGCCACTGCCGGACGTCGTCACCAGGTCCATCGGGACGGGCTGGTTCGGATTCTCCGCCTTCAGTCTTTCCGCATCGCCCTTGATGCGGTCGATCAGCTTGGGATTGGTCGGGCCGAGATTGCTGCCGCTCGAAGCGGCGGCGTTGTAGCCGTCGCCGGCGGCCGAGGGGCGGCCATGGAAATACTTGTCGCTGGCAAAGCCCTGGCCGATCAGTTCGGAGCCGATAACCTTGCCATCCTTCTCGATCAGGCTGCCATTGGCCTGGCGCGGGAAGATCGCCTGGGCGATGCCGGTCATGCCGATCGGATAGATCAGGCCGGTCAGGACCGTGAAGAAGACGATCATGATGATCGCGGGTCTTAGCTGGGTGAGCATGGAGATGTTCCTCAAAGCAATTCCAGGAAAAGTGTGAAGCGGTTTTCCGTCCGGAATTGCGTTAAAACAAAGAGTTAAGCGAGGCCAAGCGCGGTGACGATCATGTCGATCGCCTTGATGCCGACGAACGGCACGATGAGGCCGCCGAGGCCGTAGACGAGAAGATTGCGGCTGAGCAGCGCGCCGGCGCCAATGGCGCGGTATTTGACGCCCTTCAGCGACAGCGGGATCAGCGCGATGATGATCAGCGCGTTGAAGATGATGGCCGACAGGATGGCGCTTTGCGGCGTCGCCAGATGCATGACGTTGAGTGCCTGCAGCGGGCCGGTCGTCTGTCCCGGTGCGACGTAGAAGACGGCGAACATCGCCGGAATGATGGCGAAATACTTGGCCACATCGTTGGCGATCGAGAAGGTTGTCAGCGAACCCCGCGTCATCAAGAGCGCCTTGCCGATCTCGACGATCTCGATGAGCTTGGTCGGATCGCTGTCGAGATCGATCATGTTGCCGGCCTCGCGGGCGGCAACCGTGCCGGTGTTCATGGCGACGCCGACATCGGCTTGTGCAAGGGCGGGTGCATCGTTGGTGCCGTCGCCGCACATGGCCACCAGCTTGCCCTTGGCCTGTTCGTCGCGGATCAGCTTCAGCTTGTCCTCCGGTGTGGCCTGAGCGAGGAAGTCGTCGACGCCGGCTTCCGCGGCGATCGCCGCCGCCGTCATCGGATTGTCACCGGTGATCATCACCGTGCGGATGCCCATGCGGCGCAGTTCGGTGAAACGCTCCCTGATGCCGCCCTTGACGATGTCCTTGAGGTGGACGACGCCGAGCAGGCGCCCGTCGCGTTCGACCGCCAGCGGCGTGCCGCCGGACTTGGCGATCTCGTCGGCGATGGACTGGAGATCGCGGATGGATTCGCTGCTTGGGCGCGTGCCATGGGCGGCGGCTGCCGACTGGTTGACATGGGCAAGCACGGAATCGACGGCGCCCTTGCGCACCGATGAACCATCGATGTCGACGCCGCTCATACGGGTCTGCGCTGTGAAGGGCACGAAAGTGGCGTGCAGCGTTGCCATGTCGCGGGCGCGGATGGCGTATTTCTCCTTGGCCAGCACGACGATGGAGCGGCCTTCCGGCGTCTCGTCGGCGAGCGAGGCAAGCTGGGCCGCGTCGGCCAGTTCCTGTTCGGTGACGCCCTTGACCGGGCGAAACTGCGTCGCCTGGCGGTTGCCTAGTGTGATCGTGCCGGTCTTGTCGAGCAGCAGCGTGTCGACGTCGCCTGCGGCTTCCACGGCGCGGCCCGACATGGCCAGCACGTTGAATCGCACCAGACGGTCCATACCGGCGATGCCGATGGCCGAAAGCAGCGCGCCGATCGTGGTCGGGATCAAGGTGACGAACAGCGCCACCAGAACGGTCACCGAGATATAGCCGCCCGAGTAGGAGGCAAAACTCGGGATCGTCGCGGTGGCCAGCACGAAGATCAGCGTCATGCCGACGAGCAGGATGTTGAGCGCGATCTCGTTCGGCGTCTTCTGGCGCTCGGCACCTTCGACCAGTGAGATCATGCGGTCGAGGAAGGTATGGCCGGAGGCGGCGGTGATGCGGACGCGGACCCAGTCGGACAGCACCTGGGTGCCACCGGTGACCGCCGAACGGTCGCCACCGGATTCGCGAATGACCGGCGCGGATTCGCCCGTGATCGCAGCCTCGTTGACCGAAGCAACGCCTTCGATCACTTCGCCGTCGGACGGGATGATGTCGCCGGCCTCGACCAGCACGGCATCGCCGACCTTGAGGCTGGTGCCGGGCACGAGTTTGTATTTGGTGCGGTCTTCACCGGTCAAAAGCTTGGCCTGGGTCTCGGTGCGTGCCTTGCGCAGCGAATCCGCCTGCGCCTTGCCGCGGCCTTCTGCGACCGCTTCGGCGAAGTTGGCGAACAGCACGGTAAACCAAAGCCAGATGATGATCTGCAGCGTGAAGCCGAGATTGCCGCCTCCGGTGACCAGGTCCTTGACGAACAGCACCGTGGTGAGCGCCGAGACGACGGCAACGACGAACATCACCGGGTTCCTGGCCAGCGTGCGCGGATCGAGCTTGCGGAAGGCGCCGCCAATGGCGGGAACCAAGATGCGGGCATCCATGATGCTGGCTGATTTCGAGTTGCTCATTTTGAAGCTCCGGCTTCGGTGTTGTTGGACGGCACCCGATGATTGGATGCCGAAAGGAAATGCGGCGGCCTGTAGGCCAGCAGCCAGAGGACGAGCATGACTGCCGCAAGGCCGAGAAACGTCGACAGGGTCGGGAAAGGAGGAGGTCTCTCCTCCTTTCCGTGATCGTCCCTGTGGCCGACCTTGCGGCGCATGGCATTGAACCAGGACATGACGGTCTCAGAAGGTCTGCCCGTGAGCCATCGCCAGGTGCTCGATGATCGGCCCGACGGCGAGCGCCGGGAAGAAGGTGAGGCCACCGACGATCAGGATGACGCCGACCAGCAGCCCGACGAACAGCGGGCCATCGGTCGGGAAGGTGCCGGCGGAAGCCGGAACCGTTTTCTTCGCCACCAGCGAGCCGGCAATGGCCAGCGCCGGAATGATGACCAGGAAGCGGCCCATCAGCATGCCGATGCCGATCGTGATGTTGTACCAGGGCGTGTTGCCGCTGAGGCCGCCAAAGGCCGAACCGTTGTTGGCCGCCGCCGAAGTGTAGGCATACAGAACCTCGGAGAAGCCGTGCGGGCCGGCATTGCCCATCGACGCCACGCCGGTCGGCAGCACGACGGCGATGGCCGTGAAGATCAGCATCGCCAGCGGCAGGCATAGTATGGCCAACATAGCCATCTTGACCTCCTTGGCCTCGATCTTCTTGCCGAGATATTCGGGCGTGCGGCCGACCATCAGGCCGGCAATGAAGACGGCAACGACGATGTACATCAGGATGCCGTAGAGACCCGCGCCGACACCGCCGACGATGACTTCGCCAAGCTGCATGTTGATGATCGGGATCATGCCGCCGAGCGCGGTGAACGAGCCGTGCATGGCGTTCACCGCGCCGCAGGAAGCGGCCGTGGTGATGACGGCAAACAGCGCCGACAGGGCGGTGCCGAAACGCGTCTCCTTGCCCTCCATGTTGCCGCCGTCGATGCCCAGCGCATGCACCAGCGGGTTGCCGGCGGCTTCCGCCCAATAGCAGATGGCGACACCGGCGATGAACATGACGCCCATGGCCGAGAGGATCGCCCAGCCCTGGCGCTGGTTGCCGATCATGCGGCCGAAGACATTGGTCAAGGCGGCGCCGATGGCGAAGATCGACACCATCTGGATCAGGTTGGAGATCGCGTCGGGGTTCTCGAACGGGTGCGCGGCATTGGCGTTGAAGAAACCACCGCCATTGGTGCCGAGCATCTTGATGGCCACCTGCGAAGCGACCGGGCCGACGGCGATGGTCTGTTGCGCGCCTTCCAGCGTCGTGGCGTTGACGTAGGCGCCGAGCGTCTGCGGCATGCCGAGCCAGACATAGACCAGCGTCAGCACGATGCAGAACGGCAGAAGCAGATAGAGTGTGGAGCGGGTCATATCGACCCAGAAATTGCCGATCGACTTGCCGGAGGCCCGTGCAAAGCCGCGGATCAGCGCGATGGCGATGGCAATGCCGGTGGCCGCCGAAACGAAGTTCTGCACCGTCAGCCCGGCCATCTGCACGAGATAGGACATCGTGCTCTCGCCACCATAGTTCTGCCAGTTGGTGTTGGTCATGAAGCTGGCGGCGGTGTCGAAGGCCAGCCCTGGTTCAACCGCTGTCATGCCGGCAGGATTGTAAGGCAGGCTGCCCTGCAGACGCTGCAGGGCATAAAGCGCCAGGAAGCCGGCGAGGTTGAAGAGCAGCAGGGCGACCGCGTAGGTGGTCCAGTGCTGTTCCTCGCGTTCGCTGGTTCCGCAGATACGATAAAGCCCGCGCTCAAGCGGGCGAAGGACCGGCGAAAGCAGCGTGCGGTCGCCGTTGAAGACGCGGTGCATGTAGCCGCCGAGCGGCTTCACCAGCAATATGACGATCCCGCAATAGACCAGGATCTGTATCCAACCGTTCAGTGTCATGGCTGTGGGCTTTCCGTGCCTTCAGAAGCGTTCTGGACGAACGAGGGCGTATGTCAGGTAGGCGAGCAGGAACAGCGTAACGCCGCCACCGAGAATATAGTCGATGATCATTTTTTCAGCCTCGCTCTAGAGCGCGTCACAAGCTTTGATGTAGGCGAAACAAAAGGCGAAGAACAAAATTCCGATCCCGATAACGGCTATATCCATTGTGTTTATTCCTTTTGTTCTTTTGCACTTTGCGAATTTGACAGGAGAGTTCGCAATATATCGGAAGTGGCCCGTCGCATCTTTGGCGACGGAACCGGTTGTGTTTTCTGAAAGGAATATGGACCCGATCGCCATAAAGGTTCGAGACAGGGCGCAGTGGAAAGAAATAGGAATGTCATAAAGATTTTTGCGCGGGCTCTTCCCAACACTCCACCCAGGCATTGTCGCCCAAGGCACACGGCCAACCACAGGATTGCGATTTCCTTGCGAGCTGCCGGAAACGGGAAAGCCCGGCTGGGGGCCAGCCGGGCTTTCTATGGTGGTATGGCTTCAGCCGCCACGGGGAACATCAATCTTCAGGCGGCGTAGCCGCCATAACCACGCGCAACGGCGTGCACGCCCGCCACCGGCTCGAGGTCCGGCCACAGGATGCCCGCGGCTTGCGCGAATTCGAGCAACGCCCGGCGCGCCTGCTCGACGCTCACATAACCTGGAACGGCCAGATCACATGCCTTCACCGCATTTCGGTAGAGCGGGCCGCGGCGGGAGGTGGTCCAATTGGTGAGGAAATCGTGCATTTCGGCCAGCGAGGCAATCTCGCGCTTGAAGCCGAGGCCGACCGACAGTGCGACCGGTGAATGAAACAGCTTGTCGTGCATGAAGCGGGCTCCTGGTTTTTTCGCGCGCTTGGAGAGATATCCGGGCGGGTCCGCGAACGGGACGCCGTGAAACGCGCGGAGCGGCAGGAGGTTCCAGACTTAGGTCTTGGCGGTTTTTTGTGCCTGGTCGGCGAAATCATCAATTTTACAGCGCAACTGTCGGGTGCCGGACGCTCAATGGCTCCGCGACCCACTTGGCGACGGCAGGCTTTCCGGAATCCCGAAGGAGCCATCGAGATCGCTTGCCGCCTTGAGGCTTACGCCTTCTTCACGAACTCCGTCTTGAGCACCAGGCCTTTCACTTGCTTGGTGTTGCATTCGATCTCGCCGGGATTGCCGTTCAGCCGGATGGCCTTCACCAACGTGCCGCGCTTGATCGTCTCCGAAGTGCCTTTGACTTTGAGGTCTTTGATCAGCGTGACGGAATCGCCGTCATTCAATTGAGCGCCATTGCTGTCGCGCACGAGTACATCGTTCGGCATGCCATCTCCTGTGATTTGGATCCCACTACCAGATCAGGTGAGAATCCCAAAACCGATGACGACCGCCGACAACCTGCTCGATCTCCGCCACCATGCGTGAATCCATCGCCTGCCGCATCTCGGCTTCCGGTCTGCGCCATCTAGCGGATTGGTATTTCGATAGCTACGCCGGCTCGTCGTCCGGATGGCCAAGCTCGCAGAACCACCCGCCCAGATACTTCACCGATGGCGCCTTGGGATCCGGAATCTGCGTCTTCGCCTCGACCGCTGCGCGGAACGGCTCGGCACTATCCTGCGGAGAAAACCCCAGATGGTTGGCGCCGCTGTTGTCGACCGTTTTCACCTTGTTGTCGGAAAGGCCGAAGGAGATCGTATGGCCGACGCGCGGCGCGGTGAGAGCTGCCTCGACCAGACGCACACAGTCGGCGAAGGAGAGGTATGACCATAGCATGCGACGGTCCGCCGGTTCGGGGAAGGATGAAAAGATGCGCAGGCACGCCGTCTCGATGCCGAACTTGTCCCAGTAAAGCCGGCTCAGGCTCTCGACGAAGTTCTTCGACACGCCATAGAGGCTGTCGGGACGGACCGGCACGTCGACGCCGATATGCGCCTCGACCTCGTGATAGCCGACGGCATGTACGGAGGAGGCATAGATGACTCGTTTCACGCCGTGTTTCCGGGCGCCCTCGTAGATGTGATAGGAGCCGCGGATGCTGGAGTCCAGGATGGTTTGCCATTCGCATTCGAGTGGTGCGCCGCCGAAATGCACGATCGCGTCGCAATCCTTGGTGGCGGCAATCGTCGCCTCCATATCGGCGAGGTCGAAGACCGCTTCTTCCTCGTGTGGAGCAAGATCGCCGAACGGTTCGCGGCCTGCCAGGCGGATCGTTTTTGCCAGCGGCACCAGCCCCTTTCGCAGTTCCGAACCGAGGCGGCCGGCCGCGCCGGTGATCAGGATGCGTTCGTAATGCGGCATGATCTACTCCACTTGCGCGACGGCGGCGTTGATGCGCGCGATCGCTTCGGTCAGCACCTCTTCGCCGGTCGCGGTCGAGATGCGGAAATAGGGTGAAAGTCCATAGGCGGCGCCCGGCACCGAGGCCACGCGCCCTTCGTTCAGGAGATAATTCGCCACTGCCGTGTCGTCCTCGAGCACGACGCCTTTTGGGGTCCTGCGGCCGATCAGGCTGGCGCAGCCAATATAGGCATAGAAGGCGCCTTCCGGTGGCGAAAGCGTAAGACCGTTGATTCGCCTGATGCCGTCGACGACAAGGTCGCGGCGCGCCTCGAACGCCTGCCGAAAGCGTGCCACCTCGTCCTGAGGGCCGTTGAGCGCGGCCACCGTCGCCGCTTGCGCGATCGAGCAGACGGACGTGCAGGACTGGCTCTGGATGGTCGCCATCGCCCTGGTGAGCGGCGCCGGCCCGGCGGCATAGCCGACACGCCACCCGGTCATCGCATAGGATTTGGAGACGCCGTTGACGATCAGGGTGCGGTCCCTGAGTTCCGGGCAAGCCTTGCCGAAGGAGACGAAGTCGCGTCTGTCGAACAGGATGTGCTCGTAAATCTCGTCGGAAAGCACCAGCACCTGCGGATGCCTTGCCAAAACCGCTCCGAGTGCCCGCAGGTCCGATTGCGAATATATGGCGCCGGAGGGGTTGCCGGGCATGTTGAGGAACAGCCATTTCGTCCTTGGCGTGATGGCTTTTTCGAGCAACTCCGGCGTCAGCCGGAAGCCCGAAGTTTCCGGGCACTCGATAACGACAGGCGTGCCGCCGAGCAGCTTCACCATCTCGGGATAGGAAACGAAGTAGGGCGCCGGCAGGATCGCTTCGTCACCAGACTCCAGCGTCGCCATCAGCGCGTTGAAGATGATCTGCTTGGCGCCATTGGCCACGACGACGTCGTCCGCCGTGTAGTCCAGTCCGTTTTCGCGGCGGAACTTGCCGGCCACGGCTTCGCGCACCTCGGCCGTGCCGGCGGCACCCGTGTATAGCGTCTGGCCGGCCTTCGCGGCAAAATGCGCCGCTTCGATGATGTGGCTCGGTGTCGGGAAGTCCGGCTCGCCCAAGCCAAGATCGATCACGTCGACGCCCTTGGCGCGCAGGGCCTTGGCTGCTTGCGAAGCAGCCATGGACGCCGAAGGCTTCACCGCAGACAGGCGCGAGGCAATGTAGCTCATTTGCCGTTCTCCGAAATGTATTCCTTGGAGCGGTCGTTCGCCCGCGCCTCGGTGCTGCGCTTGGACGGATCGCCATAGCCGCCACCGCCCGGCAATTGGAGGATCAGCCGACGGCCGGCCGGAACATGCTGCCAGCCTTTGGGCCGCATCTGCGTGCCATCGTCCAGCCTGACCACGCCGGCCACTCCAGGCCCGCCGCCGTTGCGCCCGTGGGCGGGATGATTGACGCGGTCGAACATGGCCGAAAAGTCGAATTCATGGCCCTCGATCGCCTCGATTTCGATAACCTGCCCGAGCCCGCCGCGGAACTCGCCGTCGCCGCCGGAATCGGGCCGCAGCTCCTTGCGCCAGATGACGATCGGGCCGGTGTGCTCCGTTGCCTCGATCGGCATCGTATGGACGCCGGAGGGGAAGGCCGTCGCCGACAATCCGTCGAGACCGGGGCGCGCGCCCATGCCGCCGGAATTGAACATCAGCACCTCGGCGCGGCGGCCCGAACCGCCGGAGACCGGCCGAACCGAGATATGGATGTTCCACAGTGCGCCGGCGCCCTCGGCAAGGATCTTGCCGGGCATCGCCTTGGCAATCGCGCCGAGCACCAGATCGGGAACCATGTGGCCGAAGATGTGCCTGAGCGCCACCGGCGCCGGCCGCACGGCGTTCAGGATGTTGACCGGAGACGACACGGTGAAGAAGGCGAGCGACGCGGCATTGTTAGGAATATCGGGCGCCACCACGCATTTCAACGCGTAGCAGGCATAGGCCTTGCTGTAGATGATCGGGCAGTTGATGCCCCATCGGCTCATCGGGTCGGTACCGGTGAAATCGACCTCGATGCCGGCGTCCCGAACCGTGACGGTCGCCGCGAGCTTCACCGGCTTGTCGTAGCCGTCGGTCACCAGCGCGTTCGACCAGCTGCCTTTGGGCATCGCCTTGATGCGTTCGACCATGGCGTCGCGGGTGCGCGAGAAGATGAACTCGCCAAGCCCGTCCAGCGATGCCAGGCCGATCTCCTTCATCATGTCGATGAGGCGTCGGTGGCCGACTTCGTTGCAGGCGGCGAGTGAATAGAAATCGCCGACGACCTGGTTCGGCTCGCGGACGTTGGCGCGCAGGATCCTGACGAGATCGAAATTGACCTTGCCCTTCTCCGCGAACTTCATGATCGGGATCTGGATGCCTTCCTCGTAGACCGACTTGCCGTCAGCGCCGAAGCCGCGCCCACCGACATCGACCACATGCGCCGTGCAGGCGAAGAACGCAACCAATTCGCCGTTCAGGAACGACGGCGACACCATGGTGATGTCGTGCAGGTGGCCCGTGCCCAACCAGGGGTCATTGGTGACGTAGGTGTCGCCCTCGAACATGGTTTCGCGCGGGATTTCATTCATGAAATGCAGCACCGCCTCGGCCATGGTGTTGACATGGCCGGGCGTTCCCGTCACCGCCTGTGCCAGCATCTGGCCGCGGGGATCGAACACGCCCGCCGACAGGTCGCCGGATTCGCGCACCGATGTCGAGAAAGCCGTGCGCAGCAAGGTGAGGGCCTGCTCCTCGACCACCGAGATCAACCGGTTCCACATAACCTGCATGCGGATTTCACTGATGTCGCTCATGCCTGGCTGCCTTTGCGGATCAGAAGGATTGCGCCGTCGCTCTGGATGACGGCGTCGAAGCTCGTGGTGACGACGGTGGACGTCTCGCGTTCGACGATGATGACCGGGCCCGCCACCCGATCGCCGGTGCACAGCCCCTCCCGTTCGACGATGCCATAGGTCCGTGGCGCACCGCTGGCCGGATCGAACACCGCGCGGCTTGTTGCCGGCTGAGTGGTCCGCTTGCCGGTGATCAGCTCGTGCCTGGCGACAGCAGGCCGGACATCCGTCGCCTTCACGGACCAGGTGACGATCTCGATTTCCAGGCCGGCAAGTCCTTCGATGGCGCGGCCGAAGAAGCGTTGGTAATTCGCCTGGAACAAATCCTCGAGCGTGGTTGCGGCATCGTTGCCGAACGGCACGTCCGGCAGCGGCACGGGGATTTCCCAGCCCTGGCCGGCGTAGCGCATGAAGGCGGTGATTTCGCATGTGATCGTACCGTTGGCCCCTGCCCGCACGAAGCTTTCGGCTGACACTTTGAGGTCGTCGAGCAAAGCATTGGCCTCGGCCGGCTTGAACTGCGACAGCCGCGTCAGCCGGGATGCCAGGGCTTCGTAGCCGAACGGAGCCTTGAGGAAGCCGATCGCCGATCCGACGCCCGCGCCCTTGGGGACGATGCACTGGTCGATGCCGAGTTTCTCGCAAAGCCTTGCGGCGTGAAGCGGGGCCGCGCCACCGAAGGCGATCATCACGTTGTCGGAAATGTTTTTGCCGTTTTCGACGGCATGGACGCGGGCGGCATTGGCCATGTTTTCGTCCACCACCTCGCAGATGCCGAAGGCCGTCGCCATGGCATCGAGCGACAGGCGTTCGCCGACATCGCGCAGGATCGCCTGTTCGGATGCGGACGTGTCCAGCCTGATGGCGCCGCCGGCGAAATTGTCGGGATCGAGCTTGCCGAGCACCAGGTCGGCATCTGTGATGGCCGGGCGCCTGCCGCCGCGGCCGTAGCAGGCCGGGCCAGGTTCCGATCCGGCACTTTCGGGACCGGTCTGGATGCGGCCCATGGCGTCGACCCAGGCGATCGAGCCGCCGCCGGCGCCGATCTCGATCATCTCGATCACGGGAATGGAGATCGGCATGCCGGAACCTTTGCAGAAGCGATAGGTACGCGCCACTTCGAAGGTTCTGGCGGTGCGTGGCGCATAATCCTCGATCAGGCAGATCTTTGCAGTGGTGCCGCCCATGTCATAGGAGACGACCTTTTCCAGGCCGAATCGCCTGGCGATGTCGGCGGCGAAGATGGCGCCGCCGGCCGGGCCGGACTCGACGAGGCGCACGGGAAATTCCGAGGCCGTCTCCACCGAGATCAGACCGCCGCCCGAATGGATCATGAAGACCGGGCACTCGGCGCCCATCTCCTTCAAGCGGGTCTGGAAACGCGCGAGATAGTCCGCCATCTGCGGCCGCACATAGGCGTTGGCGCAGACCGTGTTGAAGCGTTCGAACTCGCGCATCTGCGGCGAGACTTCGGCGCTGATCGAAATCGGGATGGTAAGCTTGCGGGACAGGATAGCGCGTGCCCGGCGCTCATGATCAGGGTTGGTGTAGGCGTGGATGAAGCCGATCGCCACGGAGCCGAAGCCGCCGGCCCCGATCCGGTCGGCAATGCCTTCCAGGGCGGCTTCGTCGAGCGGCTGAAGCTCCTGGCCTTCCGCGCCGATCCGGCCCTTTACCGTGAAACGGTGCTCGCGCGGGATTAGCGGCGCCGGCAGCTGCAGGTCGAGGTCATACTGCTCGAAGCGGTTTTCCGTACGCATCTCGATGACATCGCGGAACCCTTCGGTGGTGACCAGCGCGGTCCTGGCGCCACGGCGTTCGATGAGCGCATTCGTCGCCAGCGTCGTGCCGTGGATGATGATGCCGATCTCGGCAAGCGCGATACCGGCATCGCGCGTGACGACGGCAATGCCGTCCAGGATCGCCTGCTCGGGCGCCGCATAATTGGTCAACACCTTGGTGGAGAAGATCGTTCCCCTGAGGTCGAGCGCGACGTCGGTGAACGTGCCGCCGATGTCCGCGCCGAGACGGATGTCGTCTTTGGAGGTCATGCCTTGGCCTTCTGGGAAGCGAGCGCGGCGTCACGCATCTGGGAAAGGGTCTGTCGGGGCGTCAGCGCTTCGGGAGATATGGCGATGTCGAGGACCGCTCCCGTCACGGATCCGAGCGCCCGATCGAACGCCGCCGCGAAATCGCGCGTCGCCTCGATCCGCTCGGCATGGAAGCCATAGGCCTTTGCCAGTGTCACGAAATCAGGGTTTTCGAGCGACGTGCCCGAAACGCGCGCCGGATAGTGGCGCTCCTGATGGGCGCGGATCGTGCCGTAGATGCCGTTGTTGAGGATCAGCACGATCGGCTGCGCGCCAGCCTGCATGGCGGTTCCGAGTTCCTGGCAATTCATCTGGAAGTCGCCGTCGCCGGCAAAGCAGACGACCGTGCGTTCTGGAAACGCAACCTTGGCGGCAATTGCCGCCGGCAGGCCGTAGCCCATGGCGCCAGACTGCGGGGCGAGCAGCCGTGCGTCCGGCCCGAACTTGAAGAACTTGTTCGGCCAGACGGTGAAATTGCCGGCGCCGTTGGTGAGAATGACGTCGGGAGGCAGGTTTTCGCGCAGCCAGGCGCTGACCTCCACCATGTCCACCGGGCCGGGCTGGACGGGCGCGCCGAATGTCCCTTCATAGGCTTTGCGGGCCGTCGCGCGCCAGTCCGCCCAGCCGCCTTTGACGGGCGTCAACGCCCGGGCGAAAGCGTTCGGCCCGGCATGGATACCGATGGCCGGCACATAGATCTTGCCGATCTCGCGATCGGAGCCATGGGCATGGATCAGTTTCTGGCGCGGCAACGGCACGGACAGCAGCGTATAGCCGTCCGTGGTCATCTCGCCGAAACGCACATTGACGGCCAGGATCACGTCGGCGTCGCGGAGCAGGGCTTTGACATGCGCCACCATGCCGACGCCGGCCTCGCCGACAAAGACCGGCGAATGGTTGTCGAACTGGTCCTGATAGCGAAAGGCCGCCACGACAGGGATGTCGGAAACCTCTGCGAAAGCCTGTAGCGCCGCGCGTCCGTCCACGGTCCAGTTGGCGCCGCCCATGAGCAGGACCGGCCTCTCGGCCTTGGCCAGCAGCCTGAAGGCCGAAGCGATCGCTTCCGGCGCCGGCGCCGGCTCGAAAATGGCCACCGGTGCGCTGAGCGGAGCCGCTTCGGTCATGGTGGTCAGCATGTCCTCGGGCAGCGCGACCACGACGGGACCAGGTCGTCCGGTCAATGCGGTCGTCCATGCCCGCGCCACAATCTCGGGCAGGCGCGCGACATCGTCGATCTCGACCGCCCATTTGGCGACCGTGCCGAACACCGCCCGGTAGTCGATTTCCTGAAAGGCTTCGCGGCCCTTCATGTCGGTGCCGACCTGGCCGACGAACAGGATCATCGGCGAACTGTCCTGCATGGCCGTGTGAACGCCGATGCTGGCGTTGGTGGCGCCTGGGCCGCGCGTCACGAAACAGATGCCTGGCGAGCCGGTAAGCTTGCCGTAGGCCGAGGCCATGAACGCCGCGCCGCCTTCATTGCGGCAAAGCGTGTAGTCCAGCTTTCCCTGCGTGTCGTGCAGCGCGTCCAGGACGGCCAGATAACTTTCTCCGGGCACGCCGAAGCTCCTGGTCGCGCCAAGCCCGATCAGGCACTCGACGAGAAGGCGGCCGCCATTGCGGATCATGCTTCGACATCCTCACTTTGGCGGCAGGTCGATCGAGCCTGCCTTCGGTTCATAGGTGCACGCAGGCGGTTCGGGGCGAAATCAAGAAATGCCGTCTATTCGAAAGTTTTTCTTTGCCGAGCAGCGTGCACCAGCACGCCCGGATTCATCGTTCCCCGTGGATCGAATGCATCCTTGAGCCGCGCCATGAGTTCGCGCTCCAACGGACTGCGGTTTCGGTCGGCCATGGCGACCTTGGCGCGGCCAAGTCCATGCTCGGCCGCGAAACTGCCGCCCATTTCCGTGGCGAGCGACGATAGCGCCTCGGCGAACCGCCCGGCCTTGCCGTCAAAATCGGCGCGGCCTTCCGGCGGCGACAGATTGTAGTGGATGTTGCCGTCGCCGAGATGCCCGAACGGGTTTATCCGCACGCCGGGAAGAATGTCGTCGCAGATCTCTGCGCCGGCCTCGACGAAACGGGCGATAGCGCCCGGAGGCACCGAGATGTCGTGCTTCAGCTGCTCGCCTTCCAGCCTCTGTCCTTCCGGCTGCTCCTCTCGCAGCCGCCAGAATTGTGCGCGATGCGCGCCCGTCGCCGCCAATGCTCCGTCCAGCACCAGGCCTTGCTCCATCCCCCACTCCAGCGCCGAAGCCAGTATCTCGTCGAGTGGAACGCGGGGGACGGCCGATGCCAGTTCGACCAGCACATAGACCTCGCCGCGTGCCTCCAACTGGTAGGCTAGGTCGGGCAGGTGTTTGAGGGCCAGTCCCAGCCCGATGTCGGAGAAGAACTCGAGGCCGGTCAGGAATTCCCCCGCCTCGCCCCGCAGAAAGGTGCCGAACGAAACCGCGGCAGCGAAATCGGGCATGACGACAAGCGCGCTCGCCTGCCGCTGCGGCATCGGGTAGAGCCGCAGGATCGCCCGCGTCACGATGCCAAGCGTTCCTTCCGCGCCGCAATAGAGCTTGCGCAACTGGTAGCCGGCATTGTCCTTCTGCACCGCGCGCAGCCCGTTCCATATCGCCCCGTCAGGGGTCACGACCTCCAGGCCAAGCACGAGGTCTTGCATCATGCCATACCGGAATGCCTGGCTGCCGCCGGCATTGGTGCCGACCAGGCCGCCGATCCTGGCGCTGCCTTCCGCGCCGAGATGCATCGGAAACATCAGGCCGTGCGGTTCCAGCGCCTCGTGCAGCGCGGCAAGCACGGCCCCCGCCTCGATGAGGATCGAGCCGCTGTCCAAGTCCGGTTTGCCGATCGCCGTCATGCGCGAAAGCGAAACGATCACCGCATCCGGCCGATCGGCGACGGCGCCGCCGCAAAGCCCGGTGTTGCCGCCTTGCGGCACGACCGCCAGTCCGGCCGCATGGCATGCCTTTACGACACTGGCCACTTCGGAGGTGTCCGCAGGCCTGGCTACGCCCAGAGCCGCGACGCCGTAGCGATCGAGCGAATCGCGCTGATAGGGCCTGGCATCGCTGCCCGAAAGCCAGCCTTTCGGTCCGAGCATCTCGCGCAAGACGGTGACGGGATCAGTCACGGACATGGCTGCGGCCTGACGCGGGATCGTTGCATCGATCAGTGACCAAGCACTTGCGACAGGAACTGCCGCGTGCGCTCGTTGCGGGAAAAGGTGAAGAATTCATCGGGAGGCGCCTGTTCGACGATCTCGCCTCCATCCATGAAAATTACCCGGTCGGCAACCCGGCGCGCAAAACCCATCTCATGCGTGACGCAGATCATTGTCATGCCTTCGGAGGCGAGCGTGACTATGACGTCGAGCACTTCCGCGATCATTTCCGGGTCGAGCGCAGAGGTCGGCTCATCGAACAGCATGATCTCGGGCTGCATGCAAAGGGCACGCGCTATCGCGACCCGCTGTTGCTGGCCGCCGGACAACTGACCGGGATACTTCATCGCCTGTTCAGGAATGCGTACCTTCTCCAGATAGCGCCGGGCGGTCGCCTCGGCATCCGCGCGCGGCACCTTGCGCACGATCATGGGCGCGAGCATGCAGTTCTCCAGCACCGTCATGTGTGGAAACAGGTTGAAGTGCTGGAACACCATGCCGACTTCCCGCCTGATCCCGTCGATGTTGCCGACATCGTCGTTGAGCTCGGTGCCGAGCACGGTGATCCGGCCGCCATTGTGCTGCTCCAGACGGTTGATGCAGCGGATCATGGTGGACTTGCCGGAGCCGGACGGGCCGCAGACGACGATCCTCTCGCCGCGATCCACGGACAAGCTCACCTTTCGCAGCGCCTGGAATGTCCCGTAATATTTGTCGAGATTTTCGATCAGCACCGCGGGGCCGCTGGATCGGTTTCCTGAAATCACGTAAACGCCCCCTATCGTTCGCCGACCGACATACGGCGCTCGAGAAAAGCGCCATAGCGGGACAGGCTGAACACGAAGATGAAGTAGATGAAGGCGATGAAGGCATAGACCTCGACATAGGCGAAGCGCCACTCGCCGGTGCCGTAGGCGGCATTGCCGGAGGCCAGGATCTCGAAGAAGCCGACGATGATCACCAGCGAGGTTTCCTTGAACGAGATCACGAACTGGTTGATCGTCGCCGGCAGCGCATTGCGCATGGCCTGCGGTAGAAGAATGCGGCCGACGCGCTGCCAGTAGCGCATGCCAAGCGCCTTGGCTGCCTCTTCTTGCCCACTGGGAACGCCCTGCATCCCACCTCTGACGATCTCCGCCTGGTAGGCGGAAAAAAACAGGGCCGAGCCCAGGATCACCCGGTACAGCTTGTCGCCCACCAGCCATTGCGGCAGTGCGAACGGCAGCACGATGGCGAAGGTGAACAGGATCGAGATCAGAGGCAATGAACGCACCCCGTCGATGATGAGGCCGGTGGTGCGGGAAATCCATGGCAGGCCGGAGCGGCGCAGCAGCGCCAGGCAGATTGCCAGCGGGAAGCCGATCAGGCAGGTGGTCACGAAGATGAACAGGGTCAGCGCCAGTCCGCCCCAGGCCTCCTCGCCGACATAGGGCAGACCAAGCACGCCGCCCTTCATCAGCACGTAGAAAAGCGCCGTTCCGGCTCCCCATACGAGTGCGATGCGGCGACCCGTCCAGAAGGCCGGAATGCAACTTAGCACCGTCATGACCACGACGGTCAGGCAAGCCAGGGCCGACCGCCACTGCTCGTCATAGGGATAGAGGCCGAACAGGATGATGCGCCATCGCGCGGCAATGACCGACCAGCAGGCTCCCGCCGCCGCCTGACAGGCTTCGGGTCCGCCGCTCGTCGTGAAGACGGCCGAGAAAACCGCCCAATTCAGGAGCTTCCAGACCAGGAAGACCATGATCGCCAGGGAAGCCAGCGACAGCAATGCCTGCAGGGGTGTCGCAAAGAAGCGCCGCCTCAGATCCTCGATCTTTCCAAGGGCAGGAGGGGCGACAACGACCATTTCCATCCCTCACCCCCTCAACTGGTTGCCCTTGAGGGCGATTGCTTTGTTGATGCGGTTGAAGATGGCGGCGAGGCTGAGGTTGATGGCGAGGAAGCCAGCCATCAGGATGCCGATCGCTTCGATTGTCTGGCCGGAATGGTTGATCGTCAGCGCCACGATCATGAAGAAATCCGTGAAGCCCACCGCGATGCCCATTGTGGTCGCCTTCATCAGCCAGACATACTGGTTGGCGAGGATTGGCAGCATGGCGCGTAGTGCCAGCGGCAGCCGCACCAGCATGAAGACCCGCCACGGGCCAAGGCCCAGGGAAAGAGCCGCCTCGACCTGGCCCTTGCCGACAGCCTTGAACCCGCCGCGCACGATCTCGGCGATGTAGGAGCCGCCATAGATGGCGATCGCGATGGCCAGTGTCGCAAATTCCGGCGGAATGCGCAGGCCGCCTCTCAGATTGAGACCTTGCAGCGCCGGGAAATCGAGCAGCGGCAAGTCGGCCAGGCGGCCGGCCACCAGAACGACGGCCGCGCAGGCAAGTGCCGCCGCCGCGCAGGCAAGCTGGATGCCGCCACGCTGGCCGACCGGCAGGCTGAGGCGCGATGTCCTGCCCAGCCAGATCGGCAGCGCGATGGCGGCAATCACAGCCAATGTCGCCGCAGCGAGCGCGGCGCTGCTGACATTGGGGAACGGAATGTAAAGCCCCCGGCTGGTGAGGAGAAAGCCCCATCCCTCATGCGCGGCGCGCGGCGTCGGCAGATGGGTGATGACGGCATACCAGAAAAAAACCTGGAGGATCAGCGGGATGTTTCGGAAGATGTCCACATAGGTGCGGCCGAGCAGCCGGGCCAATTCGTTCGAGGATGTTCGCGCCAGGCCGACGATCGTTCCCACGATCGTCGCCAGCGTCAGGCCGACGGTTCCCAGAAACAGCGTATTGATGATCCCGATGAGGAAGTACCACCAATAAGGATCGTTCGCCGTGGCGGGCAGCAGCGAGAAGTTCAGGTCCCAGCCCGTGGACTTGAACAGGAAGTCGAATCCGGAGGTGATCCCCTGCGCCGCCAGGTTCTGTCTGGCGATCGCAATGCCGGCAAGCACCATCGCGGCGATCGAGCCGACATACAGGACCTGCAACAGTGCGTTGCGGACTTTTTGATTTCTCAGCAGGCTGACCATTCAGAAATCCTTCCCGAATTGCCGCGCGGTCCCGCCCGGTGGGAGCCGGGCGGGACCTGGAGCGAGATGCGTTCAGAACGGATCAATCGACAACCAGCGGGAACAGGACACCGCCATTGTTCCACAAATTGGTCAGTTCGCGATCCATCTTGTAGGGCGAGTCCTTGCCGAGATCGCGATCGAAGATTTCGCCGTAGTTGCCGACGTTCTTGATCACCTTGTAGGCCCAGTCGTCGGAGAGCCCGAGACCTTTGCCCATGCCTGGCGTGACGCCGAGGAATTTGGCGACCTGCGGTGAGGTCGGCTTGGCCTTTATCTCGTCGACGTTCTTCGAGGTAATACCTTCCTGCTCGGCAAAGATCAGCGTGCTCAGCGTCCAGTTGGCGATGTCGACCCAGTTGTCGTCGCCTTGCCGCATGATCATGACTTCAGGCTCGACGGCGAGCACGTCGGGCAGAATGACGTGGTCGTCGACCTTGCTCTTGGCGATGCGCGCAATGGCCAGTGTCGGACCCCACTGCGCATAAAGATCGCAGCGTCCCGAGAAATAGGCCTGCTCGAGCTCCTCGGTCTTCTCGATGAGCACCGGTTCGAGCTTGATGCCGAGCTTGGCCGTATAGGCAGCGACCTGCTGTTCCTGCGAGGTGCCGGCGGGAATGCAGATCGTGCCGCCTGCGGCATCCTTGAGCGACTTGAGGTTCAGCTCCTTGTGCGCCATCACCTTGGTGGTCCCGAGATAGTAGGACATGGAGAACTGCAGCCCAAGTTCGGTGTCGCGGCTGAGCGTGCCGCCCGAGGCCTTGATGATGATGTCGACATCGCCGGACTGCAAGGCCGGCCAGCGCTGGGCCCAGCTGATCGGAACGACCTTCAGCTTCGCCGGGTCGCCGAACACGGCCGCGGCTACCGCCTTGCAGAGGTCGATGTCCATGCCCTTCCAGTTGCCCTTGTCGTCCACCTCGGCGAAGCCGAGATAGGAGCCGTCATGGCCGGTGCAGTTCAGCATGCCGCGTGCCTTGACGGTTTCGAGCGTCTTGCCGCCGGCGGCTTCCGCCGGCGCCGCAAAATGCACGAGGCCAAGGGCCAGGGCCGAAGCCCCCCATTTCATCATTTTCATGTTCCGTCTCCACTGTTGAGGTTGTTTGGTTTCTTGTTGTTGGAGGCCTAAAAAGCGTCTTTCAGGCCTCGGTCTCGAAGCCGCTTCTAGTCGGAAAGCGGGGCCGGTTTCGGTAACGAGGAAATCGTGAGGTCGCCGCGCCAGTCCTGCTGAGCCAGCCATCGGTGAAGTGCGGCGACCGCCTTCACACGCAGATGTCCGCGCGGGACGACAAGATAGAAGCCCGGGACTTCCTCTGGCTTCATATCGGCAATGGCGTCGCGGCCGATCGGCGCGACCAGCGTGCCCGCTCGGAAATCTTCCTCGGCGTCGATGACGGAAACCAAGCCCACACCTATGCCTTGCAAGGTCGCCCGGCGCATGGTCGCGGCGTCGTCGAAGCTGATGCTGCGGTCGCCATCCGTCAGTTCCACGCCAAGGTGGCGCAATATGTCCGGCCACAGACGCTTCGACTTGACGGTGTCGAGCAACGTGAACTGTGTCAGATCATGCGCCGACTTGATCCTTTCGCCGATCGCCGGCGTGCAGCAGATGATCTTCGGGTCCGGCACCAGCAACGTGGTTTCATAGTCGGACCAGTTGCCGTAGCCCCACTGGACCGTCATATCGATATCGTCGCGCCCGAAATCGGGCAGGTCGACCATCGTCGTCAGGCGCAGATCCGCGCCCGGCAAGATTTCCCGGAACAACGAAAGCCGCGGCAGGAGATAGTGCGTGGCGAAGTATGGGCTTGCATTCAGGTTGATGCGGTCCCGATAGTTCGACTTGGTGACGCGGCGAACGCCTTCGGCAAACTCGTTGAAGCCGGCTTTGACATAGTGCGACAGAAGAATGGCCGACTCGGTCAGTTCGATCGACCGGCCCTTACGCTCGAACAGCGTTACCTGGAGCGTATCCTCCAGAAGCTTGATCTGCTGTCCGACGGCCTGCGGCGTGACCAGCAATTCATCCGCCGCCTGCCGAAAGCTCTTGTGCTGCGCGACCGCGTGGAACACGCGCAGAGCATTCAGCGAGGGAAGGCGCAGCTTGCCGGTCATCGAAAATCCCGTTCCTTTCCCTGCTTGTGGCCGGTCGGTCATGCACTGCCTCGGTCATGCACTGCCAGAGTTCAGTCGCCTGCGGCGAAAGAGGCTCAGGCGTATATGTAACCGCCTGAAACAATTACGTTTTCACCGGTCATGTAAGTGTTCTTGGGGCTGCCCGTCATCAGCACCCATTCGGCAATTTCCTTTGGCTCGGCACCGCGGCCGAGCGGGCTCGCCTTGGCCAGTTCCTCCAGGAAGCCGAGCGCTTTTGCCTTCTCCGTCGCCATGCCGGCCGGCGCCACCGAATTCACCAGAATGCCGTCCTTCGCCACGTGATGGGCAAAGGATCGGGTAAGGCTGACGACGGCGGCCTTGGTCGCCGCATAATGAGCGTTCTGCGGATGCGCCTTGAAGGCGTCGACCGAGGTCAGGTTCACGATCCGCCCGCGGACGTGGCTCTTCGGCTCCTGCGATTGCATGTGGCGAACCGCCGCCACCATCATGTGGTAGGTGCCCTTGATGTTGATGCCGTTGGAGGCATCCCAGTCGGCGTCGGTGATTTCGAGGAGCGGGCGGCGAGGGTAGATCGCGGCGCAATTGATCAGCGTGTCGACGCGCCCGAGTTTCGAAACGATCGCCTCGAATGCGGCGTGGCACTCTGGGCCTACCTGGATGTCGCAAAGGGCGGTCGCGGTAGGCAGTCCGCTGGCCTTCGCGGTCGCCAGCGCGGACTCGGCGGCTTCCTGGTTGATGTCGATGATGCCGATCTTTGCCGCTCCGGCCTCGACAGCCATCTCGGCTAAGAGGGCACCGAGGCCGGCACCACCGCCAACGATCAGAACGGAAAGATCTTTCATCCCAGTTTTCCTTACTTGGTACCGCTTGGCGAGGTTGGCCAAGTCGGCATGATGTCGAAACGGGTAACGTCGGCCCATGCGGGGAGCCCAAGCACAGCGACGACCATCCTGGCCACGTCATCCGGTTGCACCACTTTGCTGGCGTACATGGCTGCGCGCGCGTTGGCGTCGAGGATGTCCTGGTAGAGCTGCGTCTCGACACGGCCGGCAACGATCTCGGTGACGCGTACGCCTGATGGGGAGAGGTCGGCGCGCAGCGCTGCTGCAAAGCCTGATATCGCCGCCTTGGTCGCTGAATAGACGGCAACGTTGGAGTATGCCGCGTGGCCCGCTGTGGAGCCGGTGAACAATACATGCCCGGACTGCCGCTCGCGCATTTGCGGGACGACGAGGCGCGTGAGCAGGATTGCCGCGCTGAGGTTCACCTCGAGCGTGGTGTCGATGTCAGCGATCTTCATATCGGCGAAGTTGCCGAGCGGCGGCATGACCCCGGCATTGTTGATCAGCACGTCGATGGTGAGATCCGCCAGGGCCGCTTCCAGGGCCTCGCGGTCGGTGACGTCGACGGCAATCGGCACGATGCCGGACCGCTGTGCCTGCAGCTCCTTGAGCGCGGCCTGGCTGCGCCCGACCGCATAGACGTCGTAGCCGGCGTCGCTCAGCGCGATCGCTATGGCCCGCCCTATGCCGCTCGTCGCACCGGTGATGAAGGCTGTCGTCACGTGGACTTTCCTGATTGTCTGTTTTCAGTTTGCGGCCCGGGCCGATGCCGCGAAACCAAGAAAACCAGCAAAAAGGAAAGATAAACTTTCGAAAATTTCGAACGCCTCCAAAATCCCTTGGGGTGTTGGTTTAACCGCAGCAGCCGAAAACCCAGGGAAACGCTGGCAAGCTGGCGCCTTCAACCCTTGGGAAACCCGCGCAGCCGGTGACGGAACAAAAAACACGGCTTTCGCAACGGATGTCTAATTTTCGGCTCAGGCGCGCCGATGCGATCGAATTCGCCGAGGCCTCATCCGCCTGTCGAGACAGGCCTTTTCATGTCGGTGAAAAGTGAGGCCGCCGCCGCCTTCTGCTCGGCTTCGATTGCCTCCACGCCAGAGGCTCGGGCCAGGGCGCGCACCCGCCCGAGGCTGTTGTGCAGGTGCTTGCGCATGGCCTGGCGGGCGGCGCGGCCATCCTGCCTTTCGATGGCGTCGACGATCGTCTTATGTTCGCTGTGTATGCGCGCGTAGTAGCTGTCCTTGAGTTCGGGCGTGACCAGATAGCCGAGCTGGAAGCGCGGCACGATCATCGGCCCGAGATAGCCTAGGAAACCGTGGATGAATTCATTTCGTGCCGCCTTGGCGATCGCCAGGTGGAAATCATAGTCGTAGTGGATCTGGACGACGGCGGGATCGGCCTGCTGGGCGTCGACCTGTTCCATCAAGGTGCGGATCACGCTGGCTTCCGCATCGGTGCGCCGTTCCGCGCACAATCCCGCCGACTCCACCTCGACGCTCAACCTCAGCTCGAGCAGCGCAATGGTTTCCGGCAAGGTCCTGAGCGCTTCGTCCGGTATCGAGAAGTTGCGCGGCGCCGGCGTCTCGCTGACGAACATGCCGCGCCCCTGCTGCGGCACCACCAGGCCTTCGGAACGTAGTCGCGCCACAGCTTCCCGCACCACCGTGCGGCTGACATCGTACTCGGCGCAAAGCTCCGCCTCTGTCGGCAATTGCGCGCCGGGCAGCAGCTGTCCGGAACGGATCTTCTCGGACAGGCTCTCCGCCACGACGGTGGAAAGCGGCTTGCGCTTCGTCATCAGTCTCCCTCTCGCCAGATTCGGGATGATGCCCGAACCGGCAGGACCATTCAAACCGCCGCGGTGACGATCAGTTCGACCAGCATTCCGGGCTTCGCCATCCGTCCTTCGCCCGATGAGCGCGCCGGTGCGTGCTCCCCGGGCATCCAGGCGTCCCACACCGCGTTGACTTCGTCGAAATCCCTGATGTCGTCCAGCCACATCTGCACATGAAGGATGCGGGTCTTGTCCGTGCCCGCCTTGCCAAGCAGCGCATCGATCTTGCCGAGCACCTCGCGCATCTGGTCGGCCGCGGACTGGCCGGGCCTCGCGACCTGGCCGGTGAGGTAGAGCGTGCCGTTATGGATGACGCCGTGGTGGATGCGGGTATCGAAGTCGAAGCGCTGGATGTCGCTCACTGGCCGGATATTGCTCACTGGATTATCCTTGTCAGATAGCCGGCGTTTGCCGGATGGGATTTCCCTGCAGATATTGTGCGTAAGGCGCCTGAACCAGCCAGCCGGCGTCGACCGGCAAGGTGACGCCGGTAATCGAAGCGGCGCGCTCCGAGCAGAGGAACAATGCCGCCTCGGCGACATCGCGCGGCTCGACGAAGCGTCGCAGTGCCGTGGTGGCCTGTATGGCTTCGGGGTTGCGTTCACCCTTGGCGATCTTGGTCTTCAAACCATCGGAAAGTGTATAGCCGGGCGCGACCGCATTGACGCGAACGCCATGCGGGCCGAGTTCGGCGGCGAGGATCTGGGTCAGGGCCAGGACCGCATGCTTTCCCGGCGTGTAGGCCGGCAGCGACAGCGGCGCGAAAGAGGCGAGCGAGCCGACATTCAGGATCGCGCCTCGCCGGGCGGCCGACATCAGCCGGCCAAACACCTGGCACCCCAACAGCGTGCCGCGATAATTCACCCGCCACATCTTCTCGTCCTCGTCCAGATCCTGATCAAGGACGTACTTGCCGCTCTGCAAGATGCCGGCGCAGTTGACGACGACGTGAGGCGTGCCGAACCCGTCGCTGACAATCCGTGCCAGAGCCTCGACTGAGCCGCTATCTGCGACATCTGTCTGGACAAACAGCGCACGCGGCGCGCCTGCCGCCTGGCAGGAGCCGGCCGCCTCATTGCCCCTCGTCGCATCCCGGCCGGAGACGACCACATGATAACCGTCTTCGGCGAAGCGCTGCGTGATAGCGCGTCCGATGCCGGACGTGCCGCCGATGACGACGGCAGTCGGTGTCTCAGCCATGGCCACGGTCCTTGCCTTCGATGTCGAAGAATTCGGACATCGCCCGGACCTGGAAATCCATCATCGGGCGTCCCGGTTGAACGCGGCAGCCGACCCCCTTGGCCGCCCGCAGCAGAGCGGTTTCCGCAGGCTCCATGATGATGTCCACGACCGTCATATCCGGGGTCAGCCGGCTGACGTCAAGCGGCAGCGGATCGCCGGCATGCATGCCGACAGGTGTGGCGTTGATCGCCATATGCATGCCGGAAGGCTCGGCCCCTCCGACCTGGATGCGGCATTTCGGGAACGCGCGGCCAACCAGCGCCGCCAGTTTCTCGGCACGCGCCGTATCGATGTCGGTAAGGCGGATTTCGTCGGCGCCGGCTTCCGCGAGACAATAGGCGAGCGAGGCACCGGCGCCGCCGGCACCGACTTGAAGAATGCGGCGGCCGGCGATCTGATGTCCGTTTGCCTTTAGCGCATCGATGAAGCCGACGCCGTCGAAATTGTCGGCATACCAGCTGCCATCCGGCAGCCGTCGCACCGAGTTGGCGCTTTCCACCCGCGCGGCGCGGTCATGCGCGGCGGAGCATTTGTGGTAGACGGCAACCTTGTACGGCACCGAAATGATCACGCCCCTGATATTCTCGGCTGCCGTGATGCCGGCCCAGAAGGTCTCGAAATCCTCCGGGCGGCAGCTCAAGGGCACCATGAGGCTGTCGAGGCCCTTCTGCTCGAAGATCTCGTTGAATATGCCGGGGCTCTTGGCATGGGCCACGGGATGGGCCAGCATCACGAAGATCTCGGCCTTGCCGGTTCCGCGCATCGGTTACTCCTTTTCTTTTGACAGTTCGTGGCCGCTCAGGATCTCCAGCGCCCGGACGAGAGACGAGTGATCGGCCTCGGCGCCACCTGGATGGCCTGAACAGGCATTCATCAGTTGCTGCGCCATGGCGGTGTTCGGCAGCGCCACGCCAAGGACGCGGGCACTGTCAAGCGCCAGGTTGAGATCCTTCTGGTGGAGCTTGATGCGGAAGCCTGGGGCGAAGGTCCGGTCGATCATGCGCTGGCCATGCACTTCCAGGACGCGTGAAGCGGCGAAGCCACCCATCAGGGCGCCGCGCACCTTCGTCGGGTCGCACCCGGCCTTGCTGGCGAAGACAAGCGCTTCGGCCACGGCCTCGATGTTGAGCGCGACGATGATCTGGTTGGCGATCTTGCAGGTCTGCCCGGCGCCATTCTGCTCGCCGGTCGAAGTGACGTTCTTGCCGAGTGTCTCAAAGATCGGCAGCGCCCGCTCGAACTCGGCGGCCGGGCCGCCGACCATGATGGTGAGGCTTGCCGCCTTGGCGCCGACCTCGCCGCCCGAGACCGGGGCGTCGAGGTAGCCGGCTCCCTTCTCTCGCAGTTTCGCCGCGAACGCCGCCGTGGCGATGGGGCTGATCGAGCTCATGTCGACGACCAGCTTGCCGGCTGACAGTCCTTCCAGGACGCCGTCCTCGCCCAACAGGACGCGTTCGACGTCAGGCGTGTCGGGCAGCATGGTGATGATGATCTCGGACCGCCGTGCCACTTCGGCGGCGGACGCGACGACCGATGCGGTCAGGCCCTGCGGTAGAGGGGAGCGATTGAGAACGGTGACGATCTCATGCCCGGCATCGGCCAGGTGGCGCGCCATCGGTGCTCCCATGACGCCAAGCCCGATGAACCCGATCCTCATTCTCCAGCTCCCATTCGAAAGTCCGCACATCCCATCTTGCACCGTTTTGTAGCCATATGATATAGGACATCATACAAATTTCAGTCCAGATGATTGGAGATGATCGCAAGATGCAAGAACGCCTCAACACGCTGAAAGCTGCCACAGCGGCTGGCCAGGCTCACATCGGCATCTGGTGCTCGCTGGCTTCGGCGCTCACCACGGAGATCGTCGCCGGCTCCGGAGCCGATTGGGTGCTGATCGACGGCGAGCACAGCCCCAACCATCTGCGCAGCATCATGGCGCAGCTTCAGGTGATGGGCGGCTTCGACAGCGAGGCTGTCGTCAGACTGCCCTCCGACGATCCCAATCTGATCAAGCAGGCGCTGGATATCGGCGCACGCAGCCTGATGATCCCCAATGTACGGACCGCCGATCAGGCCCGCGCCATCGTCGCGGCAATGACCTATGCGCCCGGCGGATTTCGCGGCTTCTCGGTCGGTCACCGCGCCAACGCCTTCGGCCGCATCGCCGGCTACCACGCCAAGGCGCGTGAGCAGCAGCTTCTCGCCGTGCAGATTGAGGATGAATTGGGCGTGGCGAATGCCGCCGAGATCGCGGCGGTCGACGGCGTCGACGTTCTCTTCGTCGGTCCCGGCGATCTTTCCACCAATATGGGCGCGATGGGCAATCCCGGCGCGGCACATGTCCAGGAGGCAATCTCGTCCGTGCGTCAGGCCGCAACGGCGGCAGGCAAGGCAAGCGGCATCCTGGCGCCGGCGAGGGCCGATGCCGACCGCTACCTTGCCGAAGGCTTCACCATGGTTGCCGTCGGTTCGGACCTTGGCCTTCTTGCGCGGGGCTCGGATGCCCTGATCGCTTTGTTCAACCAGTAGCTTGGAGTCGGAGCCATGGCGATCCCGCCTTACAAAGCGCCATCGCGCAACGCCTACGACATCGTCATCGTCGGCGGAGCGGTTGTCGGCTCGTCCACGGCCTACTGGCTGAGCCAGGCGCTGGGCAGCGGTGCATCGATCCTCGTGGTCGAGCGCGATAGCAGTTACGAGTTTTCATCGACAGCGCTGTCCACCAGCGCGATCCGGCAGCAATATTCCAATCCGATCAATGTGAAGATCAGCCAGTTCGGCATCGAGATCATCCGCACCTTCCAGGAGCGCATGGCACCCTTCTACAAGGACGAGCCGGCGCCCGATCTCGGCTTTCGTGAGCACGGCTATCTCTACTGCTGCTCCCCGGACGGCGTCGAAGCGGCCCGCGAGCGCGTCGACCTGCAGCGAAGTCTCGGGGCTCACACTGTCTTCCTCAAGCCGGGCCCGCTGAAGGATCGCTTTCCCTGGCTCAACGTGGATGATCTCGGCGGCGGTTCCTGGGGGGCCCGGGAAGAGGGCTGGTTCGATTCCATGGGGCTGATGAACGGTTTCCGCCGAGCCGCCCGGGCCAGCGGTGTCGAGTATATCGATAATGCCGTGACGGAGCTTGGCATCGCCAACGGGCGGGTCATCTCAGTGCGCCTCGCGACCGGCCAGACGATCGCCTGCGGAACATTGGTCAACGCCGCGGGTCCGCGCGCGCAACAGGTGGCAGCCATGGCCGGCCTGTCGATCCCGGTCGCGCCGTACAAGCGCTACAGCTTCGTCTTCGCCAGCGCCAATCCGATCCCTGGCCGGATGCCTAACGTCATCGACCTTTCCGGTACATTCGTGCGCCCGGAAGGCGAGCTTTTTCTCACCGGCAACACCCCGCAGGGCGACGGGCCGGCCGGCTACGACGACTTCGAAATGCAGTATGAAGAGTTCGACGAATATATCTGGCCGGCGCTCTGGCATCGCGTCCCGGCCTTCGATGCCCTCAAGGTCCAGACCAGTTGGACCGGCCACTACGAGTACAACATGCTCGACCACAACGGCATCGTCGGCTTCCACCCGCAGGTGACCAATTTCATGTTTGCCAACGGCTTCTCGGGGCACGGGCTGCAACAGTCGCCAGCCGTGGGCCGGGGAGTTTCAGAACTCATCGTTCACGGGGCTTTCCAGACGCTCGATCTGTCGCCGTTCTGTTACGAGCGCATAGAGCGCAACGAGCCGTTCCTCGAGGAAGCGGTGATCTAGGACGTAGACTCATTACCGCGTAGCCAGATGCGGATTGCGACGAGTTTGAGCGCGGTAAGATAGTTCTCAGCCAACTTGTCGTAGCGGGTTGCGATGCGGCGGAACTGCTTGGCTTTGTTGAAGAAGCGCTCAACCAAGTTGCGGCCTTATACAAGAAGGGGCTGAAGCAGATTGGGTCCTTGCGGTTGGCCTTGGGCGGGATGTTGGCCCATGCTTTTCGCTTGCTGACCGCATTACGCAAGGCGTTGGCATCATAGCCCTTGTCGGCGAGTAGCATGGCACCCTCCGGCAGATCCGTGATCAGGTCTGCTGCCGAGGCAATATCACTCATCTGACCTGCCGTGAGCATCAATTTGATCGGCATGCCTTTGGCGTCGACAAGAGCATGGATTTTGGTTGTCAGCCCGCCTCGGGAACGACCGAGACAATGATCTCGATCCCCCTTTTTTGCCGTCGCGCCCTGCTGGTGGACGCGAACAATAGAGGTGTCGATCATCTGCACCTTGCCGTCATGGACTTTGGTGATAGCGTCCATGAGGCGGTCCCACACGCCTGCTTTCCGCTATCGGACGAAGCGATTGTAACAGGTGGTGCGTGGACCATACCGCTCTGGTAAATCCCGCCAAGGCGCACCGGATCGCAGCACCCAGAAGATGCCGTTTAGCACGCACCGATCATCGACACGCGGCACCCCTCGTGGCCTTTTGGGCAAAAGTGGCTCGATCACGTGCCATTCGGAGTCGGTCAGGTCATATCGGCTCATGCAGAGTCTGGAATCAGATTCCGCTGCAATAGGAGAGCCGCCAGTCGACAATCGACCTCTTAGCGGACGTATTTGATCAATCCACAGGTGGCCGTTTTGGGGCTGCCGCAGCCACGAAGTCTTCACCTCGGAATTGCAGTGCCAGTGGTGTTCAGCCACCAGCACCGCAAGTACGGATGTTCCGCAGGGGTCGCTTAGTTATGGCCATTCTCGTCGATGGCGAGGGAACTCGAGAGCTCGCGATAGGCATCGATCTGCTGCTGCAGAATGGCAATCTTCTGCTCTGCCGTCGCAATGGCATCGGCACCGGCAAGGAAACGATGGGGCAGCACGTCCCCAGCCGCGAGCGTGATCAGTGCGTGCGCAAGCTTTGCGGGGTCACCCCCTTGCTTGCCGTTTTGAGAACGCCAGAAAGCGATCTGCGCCGTCCGCCGTTCGTTGTAGTCCTCGACGGAAGGCGCGGCATAGTTGGTCGACTCTTCCGTGAGAAGCTCGGTGCGGAAAAAGCCCGGGTTCACGATCATCGTCTCGATGCCGAACGGCACGACTTCGGTCTGCAGCGCCTCCATCCAGCCGTCGAGGCCGAACTTCGAGGCTGAATAGGCCGTGCAGAACTCGAAGCCCATTAGCCCGGCCGTCGAAGAGATCGAAATGACCCTGCCGGACCGCTGCTTGCGCATCGCTGGCAGAAAGGCCCGCGTCACGTTCATGGGACCGACGAGGCTGGTGCTGAGCTGCAGTTGCATCTGTTCGGCGGTCAGCTCTTCGAAATACCCGGCAAAGAAACTCGCCGCATTGTTGACCAGCACGTCGATGCGGCCAAACCGGTCAAGCGTTGCCTGGGCAGCGGCTTCGGCGTCGGCCGCGCTCGTCACGTCCAGCTTGACGATAAGGACGTTCTCGGACTTTCCGACGGCCCTTGCGACCTTTTCCGTGTTGCGGCCGGTTGCCACCACCTTGTGGCCCGCCGCCAATGCGGCCTTGGCGATATCCAGACCGAGGCCCCGGCCTGCGCCGGTAATGAACCAAACACTCATATTGCGCTCCTGTTCTCTAGGCCGCAGCTCGGCCTCGAATTCGGACGCGATGGCCAGCAGGGGCTGACGCCGCCCATGCCGGTATCCATCCGCCAGCGGACTGCGTCACTGCGGAAGGCCGGCGCCTTCGGTGATGATGCGAAATCCTTCGGTCGATTTGGTGAAAAACTGCCGGGCCGCCGTGTATTCCGGCGAGTTGTAGTAGCGCTGGGCGTCAGCAAGGCTCGGGAACTCGGCGATGGCTATCACCGATCTCGAGCTTCCTTCGATGGCAGTGACATTGGGGTTGTAGACGATCACCCGGCCGCCATACTTGGTGACGAGCGGCGAGGCGGCTTCGATGTACTGCTGAAACACCGCCTTATCCTTGATGTCATAGCTGCCGATCATGTAGGCGCGGGGGACGGCGCCCGTCGCTTCCTGAGCAAAGGCGGCAGGGCTCACGATCATGGTGAGGGCGGCGAGCGCGCCCACGATTACCTTCTTCATTTTGTTCTCCTTCGGTGGCCAGTTGGACGGTAGGCATTGCGCGGAGAGTTGCTCCGGACCGTCTGGCCTTGAGGTCAGGAAGTTAGCTCCTTTAGCGGCATGCAATTAGATGGTATAATCTGCATGGGCTTAGAAGTGGGGTTGATGAATGCGTCGCGACAGTCTGGATGACTTCCTGACCTTCATCGCCGTCGCCCGCGAGCGCAGCTTCACCAAGGCGGCCGCCAAGCTCGGGGTGTCGCAGTCGGCTCTGAGCTATTCGATCCGGACGCTGGAAGAGCGCCTCGGCGTTAGGCTGCTGACCCGCACGACCCGCAGCGTCTCGCTCACCGAAGCGGGGGATCGTCTGTTCCGAAGCATCGCTCCCAAGTTCGATGAGATCGCAAGCGAAATTGCCGCCCTCAGCGCCCTGCGCGACAAGCCGGCCGGCACAGTCCGGATCACCACCGTGGAGCATGCCGGCGAGACTATCATCTGGCCTGCCATGGTCGGGCTCATGCGCGACTATCCCGACATCAGGGTCGAGATCATCCATGACTACGGCTTGGCAGACATTGCGGCCGATCGCTTCGACGCGGGTGTGCGGCTTGGCGAACAGGTGGACAAGGACATGATCTCGGCGCGCATCGGACCAGACTTCCGCATGGCGGTTGTGGCAGCGCCTTCATACTTCGTAAGCCGCTCCCGTCCGGTCACGCCTGAAGACCTTGCCGATCACGCGTGCATACCCCTGCGACTGCCCACAGGCGGGCTCGCACCGTGGGAGTTTCGCCAGGAGGGGCGGGAGTTAAAGGTGCGCGTTCAAGGACACGCAGCGTTCAACACCCTCGCGATGATCCGTCAGGCCAGCCTTGAGGGATTCGGGCTCGCCTACCTGCCCGAGGACCTAGTGACCTCCCCCCTTGAAGAGGGTCGCCTGGTGCGTGTTCTTGAGGACTGGTGCCCACTCCGGCCGGGATATCACCTGTACTATCCAAGCCGGCGCCAACCCTCGCCGGCTTTCGCACTCGTGCTGGAAACGCTGCGCTACCGCGACTGAGTACGGTTGAAATAAGGATCGTCAGACCTTGGCGACCATGGCGCCTATCCAAGCAGCTCGGTACAGGAAGTCGGCGTCCGTTTCCCACCGATCCCGGTCTCCCCAATTTATGAGTTCACGGCCTAGGGCGAGATGATCGACCGTTTTGCTGCCATTCTCCGGTATTCGGCCCTGTTCAGAATATGACAGCACCGGGGCAACACTATCACACCTTCAGCACAAGCGCCCTGGTTGTCCTCCTGGCCTCGAGATCGCGATGAGCGTCGGCAGCCTGCGCCAGTAGGCGCCGACCGGCGGGCATGCATAGGCAATGCGGTCGCCGACTGAAAAGCCTGAAACCTCCGGGCCGACCGCTACGATGAGACCGGCGGCTTCAATGCCCGGAACGCCCGGCGGCTGCAGGAGGTCGAAATAGCCGGTCCCTGCAATAGACGTCGATGAAGTTGACCCCAATGAATGCGTGACGGATCTGGACCTCGCCACGCGATGGCGGCGCCAAGCCGATCTCCGCAAGCTGCAGAACCTCGGGTCCTCCGTGGCGCTCGACGAGGATTGCCTTGGTCCGTGTGCCCTGGGCGCCGGCTCCAGGCAACTCCGGCTGGGGTGCAAATTGGCGGAGAGAGCGGGATTCGAACCCGCGTTACGGTCTCCCGTAAACACACTTTCCAGGCGTGCGCCTTCAACCACTCGGCCACCTCTCCGTCCATGCATGTCGCGTCGGCCGGTTTCGCCGTGCGGGTTGGGGAGATGCACCTCCCTTGGGCTGAGGCGTGGAAATCCGCGCCGGCGCCGCCAACCAGCGAACGCCCTTCCCCGCACCTGAGCCGAAGCAACAGGCGCGGGGCTCATCTAGTCGATCCGGCGCCGAATGCCAAGCCATAACGGCAGTCTATTCGCTTTGCCGGCCACACAGTGTTTCACAAGGCGGCCGGCATGCCCGTTTTTACAGGCGCCGCCGCTGCAATGGTGTGCACAGGCAGGACCGCGGGGCCGGCCGCCCTTGACTTCCCCCGGAGTTGCCTGTCGGGTGCCGAGGCTTTGCGGGGGCATTGTGCGGACATGACATCAAGCAATGGACAGACGCCAGTCAGGCGGCCGGACAGCGGGCTGTCCTTCGTGCCGGTGGGCTGGCTTGTCTTCGTCATGGCGTGGTCGGTCTACGGCCTGATCTCCGTCTGGCCCGCGGTCGGCGCCACCGGCCTGCCAGACAGCGTGTTTTACCTTATCTATGGCGGGCTCGTCATCGATATCGTCACCATCCTGTGGGGGCTTTACCTGCTCGGCCTCGCCTTCGGCCGCTCGGCCCGCTTCCCGCGACGGTTCATCATCTGGCAGGTCGCCACAATCGTCTGGCTGGTGACCTGGCAGGCCTGTGCACTGACGATTTCGGATTTCGTCTTTTCGGGCCAGGCGCTTGCCATCATGGCTGCTCAAATCGCCATCGGCGTTCTCTGCATCTATCTGCTGCGCCGTGGATCCGAAGCCGATGCCGTTTATGTCAATCCGGAAACCGAAAGCCCGCCTGTCTTCGTCTCGGTCGTCGCCGCGCTGCTCGGCATCGTCCTGGGCGCGGTCATCGGCGCCGTGGGCGGATTCGCCATCGGCTCGGTGATCGCTGATGCCACCGAGATGAGCTGTTTCGAGGGCGCCTGCGGCTATTTCGCCGTGTTCACCGGCCTGGCCGGCCTGGCGATCGGCGCCATAGGCGGCGGCGTTTTTGCCGTCTGGCGTGTCCATCGGCGCAAAAGGAAGCCGGCCGCATAGTTCGCGCAGGGCAACGAATCCGGGTTCACCCGGGCTTTAGAGACTTCGCCGGCACGTCGGTTTGCAAGGCACCAAACGCAAAAACCCGCCTGTGCGGCGGGTCGTCGGCGCAAGTCAGCACCATGCCGAAATTGTTAGCATAGCTGCCCTCATATGTCAATGAAAAGCCACCCGGCCGACTGTCGTCCGGCCTTCTGTTGACCTGAGTTTGGAGTCTGCAAATTCGCGTATGGCGATTGCGATCCAGCCATGCGCATTCTATCTCTGAAAGGCCCCTCGATAGGGACCAGCCCGGAGGAGGGTTCTGATGTTTCGCTTCGTCTTTCGTCTTGCCGCAATGATCGCGCTGTCGATTTCCGTCATCATGGCGGTGCTCGACGCGACACGCACCGTGGCGGCCTCCGTTCTGGTGCTGACCCCGCTCAACACCAGTTGGCTGGCGGTCTCCCCCGACACGCGGGCCGCCTTCGAAACCTTCATCCGAACCAAGGCCAGCCCGCTGCTGTGGGACGGCGCCATCGCCTGGGTGCTGAACCAGCCGGGCTTCGCCGTGTTCGCGGTGCTGGCTTTCCTGCTCTATGTGATAGGCTACAGGCGGCCACCGCGTGCTGGGCAGTTCGCCGCCACCTAGAGCATCGGACCCAAAAGCGGTTGCCGGTTTTGGAAAATCCGATGCTCAAACAAAGCCGCCGTCATGCGGCATCTTATGTTTCACCCGGAGAGGAGCCGCGCATGTTCTTTCTCAGCGACATGCTGAATAAGAAGCTCAATCTGCCGAAGCCCTCCGAGGCCCTGCCGGGCCGCGCCAGGGCGATCCCGACCGCATCCAGGCACAAGGTCTTGAAAAGATCGCTCAAGGGTCCTTATCCCGAGAGGCTGGAGACGGCGATGTTCGGACTGGGCTGCTTCTGGGGTGCGGAGCGGCTGTTCTGGCAGATCGAAGGCGTCTGGGTCACCGCGGCTGGCTATGCCGGCGGCTTCACCCCCAATCCGACCTATCAGGAGACCTGCACCGGGCTTACCGGTCATGCCGAAGTGGTGCTGGTGGTCCATGACCCCGAGATCGTCTCCTATGCTGGGCTTCTGAAGCTGTTCTGGGAAAGCCACGACCCCACGCAGGGCATGCGCCAGGGCAATGATGTCGGCACCGCCTATCGCTCCGCGATCTACACGAGCGACGAGGCGCAATTGTCGGCGGCGAGCGCCTCGCGCGATGCGTATGAGACCTCGCTGCGCGGTGCCGGCCACGGCAGGATCACCACCGAGATCGCGCCGGCGGCCGAATTCTACTTCGCAGAATCCGATCACCAGCAATATCTGGCGAAGAATCCTTACGGCACGTGCAACCTCAAAGGCACTGGCGTCGCTTGCGCCATCCCTGCCGCCGCCTCCGCCTGACACTTGGCGCAAGGACAAGCTGCGGTGCGGCTTGCCCGCACCAAGCTTTTCCAAAAGGTCAAAATTCCGCGTGAATTTTGTTTCGGGCCATGCCAGATTGCCGCCGAGCGGGAGGGAGTACACTCCTGGCTGACGTCGTATGCCTGCCGGAGAACCGGGCCGGCATGCGGCGCGTAACGGAAAAAATAACCGACAGGGTGTGGATCACATGAAACGTATCGTTCTCGGCCTCCTGGCCGCAACCGCAATGGTTCTTCCGGCTTTCGCCGCGGATGTCCAGCCGGCCATCCTCTATGATCTCGGCGGCAAGTTCGACAAATCCTTCAACGAGGCTGCCTACAACGGCGCCGAAAAATTCAAGACGGAAACCGGTACGGCCTACGTCGAATTCGAGGTCTCCAATGCCTCGCAGCGTGAGCAGGCGCTGCGCCGCTTCGCCGAGGACGGCCGCAACCCGATCGTCATGGCCGGCTTTGCCTGGACGGACGCGCTGGCCAAGGTCGCCGCCGAATATCCCGACCTGAACTTCGCCATCATCGACGACCAGGTCGATCTGCCGAACGTGCGGTCGCTGAAGTTCAAGGAACAGGAGGGCTCCTACCTCGTCGGCGTCCTGGCGGCCATGGCTTCGAAGTCGAAGAAGGTCTCCTTCGTCGGCGGCATGGATATCCCGCTGATCCGCAAGTTCGAATGCGGCTATGTCGGCGGCGCCAAGTCAGCGGGCGCGACCGACGTCATCCAGAACATGACGGGTGATACGCCGGCTGCCTGGAACGATCCGGCCAAGGGCGGCGAGATCGCCAAGACGCAGATCGACCAGGGCTCCGACGTGGTCTATGCCGCGGCAGGCGGCACCGGCGTCGGCGTGCTGCAGGCGGCGGCAGATGCCGGCAAGCTCGGCATCGGCGTCGATTCCAACCAGAACGGCCTGCAGCCGGGCAAGGTGCTGACCTCGATGCTGAAGCGCGTCGACGTCGCCGTCTACACCGCCTTCATGGACGGCAAGAACGGCACCTTCAAAGGCGGAGTCGAGAATCTGGGCCTCAAGGAAGGCGGCGTCGACTACGCCATGGACGACAACAACAAGGCGCTGGTGACGGAAGAGATGAAGGCGGCCGTCGAAAAAGCCAAGGCCGACATCATTGCCGGCAAGGTCGAAGTACACGACTATACGGCTGACAACGCTTGCCCCTATTGAGCGGCACGAACACACAGCCATGATCTGCAAACCGCCGGGCGCCAGCCCGGCGGTTTTGTCTTTACCGGATCGAGCGAAACGTTCGCTCCGTGCCGGACACCGTTTGGGGATACAGATGCAGCCGAAGATCGGACCCATGGGCGAGCACGACGTAGCAGCGGTAGCCCAACTGCGCCTGGCTGCCTTTTTCGAGGGAACCGGAAGGACCCTCGGGGAAGATGCGGCAGGGCTTCGTGGCTTGATCGCCGGTGACGGCTTCGAGGCGGCATTCGTGGCCCGGATCGGCGACACCCCGGTCGGGACATGCCTGCTGGTACGCCACGAGCTGGAGCCCGCACATGATCTGACGCCATGGCTGGCCGGGTTGGTTGTCGATGCAAGATATCGACGCCGAGGCATCGCCACCGCGCTGGTCAAGGCAACGGAAGCCCATGCGGCGTCACGCGGCGTCGAGACGCTCTATCTCTACTCATGGGATGCGCGTGATTTCTACGCGGCCCTCGGCTGGAAATACCGTTGAGATAAGCGGCTCGGACGGCGAGACGATGGCGCTGATGTCGCGCCGGCCTCGCCTATAGCAGCTTCGCGACGACACAGCCCAGCGCGAACGCCACCATCAGCCCGGCGGCAACGACAACTCCGCGCCGGCCGCCAAGCGCGTGCACGCCAATGCCGTATGGTGGCCGGGACAGGCTTCGGATCACCGTGCGCGGTTTGACCTCATTGCCGCCGAGCTCGACGCTGCGCATCTGAGGTAACTCGGCTAGGCGTTGGGTAACCAGTTCCCAATGCCTGCCAGGCAGCAGGCCGCGTTTTCCGTAACGGTCGAAGAAATACATCTGCTCGGCAAGTCGCACGACCGCGTCGCGGAAGGCGGGATCGACCTCCAGGTCACGTTCGGCCCGTTCGCGGTCTTTGTCGTTCATAAGACCGAGCACATATTCGCCGGCCCGCGCGATGCGATCGCTTTCACTGACCACGGCGTGCACCTTCCCTTTCCTCACCAGTGCGGTGGCTTGGTTACCGGCACCTCATCTCCTGTCTGCTCCTCCAGCGCCAGGAAGCGATCCGTCAGCGCGTCGAGCTTGCGCTGCATGCGCTCGATCACTTTCCACTGCTCGGCGATCTGGCCGGACAGTTCCTCGATGGTCTTCTCCTGCTCGGCGGCGCGTATTTCCAGCGTCGTCAGCCGGTCGGCGGGCGTGATCATGTGAATTCCCCAGTCTTCACGGCGATGTCGTTCGCCGCGATGTCGTTCACCGCGATGTCGTTCACCGCGATGTTTTGCGCCGTGATGCGAATTTCGGCGCCGTCATACTAGCGAATGTGAAGGCCCCGGCCACGTTGCAAATTGACAAGCGCACCGGGATTTGTCGAGAGTGAACCGGCTCCGCCAATTGGCACGGGCGGAGCGTCATGCTAGGCGTTTTGACCAAGCGATAAAAAAATAAGAGTGGGACAGGCTGCATGGCGCAAGCCGCAATCGAGTTGATCGGCATCAACAAGAGTTTTGGTGCGGTGCGCGCCAACCGGGACATCAATCTTGAGATCGGTCGCGGCACGATCCACGGCATTGTCGGCGAGAACGGAGCTGGCAAGTCGACGCTGATGTCGATCCTCTACGGCTTCTACCAGGCCGACAGCGGCGAGATCCGCGTTGGCGGCCAGCCGGCCTCGATCAAAACCCCCAATGACGCCATCGCGCTCGGCATCGGCATGGTGCATCAGCACTTTATGCTGGTCGACAATTTCACGGTGCTGGAGAACGTCATCCTCGGCGCCGAAAGCGATGCGCTGCTGAAGAAGAGCATCGCCAAGGCGCGCTCCGAACTGGAGCGGCTGGAGCGTGAATACGGGCTGGAAGTCGATCCCGATGCAATCATCGAGGAACTGCCGGTCGGCCTGCAGCAGCGGGTGGAGATCCTCAAAGCACTCTATCGCGGCGCCGAGATCCTGATCCTCGACGAGCCTACGGGCGTGCTGACACCGGCCGAGGCCGATCACCTGTTCCGCATCCTCGGGCAGTTGAAGGACCAGGGCAAGACGGTGGTGCTGATCACCCACAAATTGCGCGAGATCATGGCCATCACCGACACCGTGTCGGTGATGCGCCAGGGCACGATGGTGGCGACGCGCGAGACCAGGAAGACGACTGTCGAGGAACTGGCCGAGCTGATGGTCGGGCGGCGCGTGCTCTTGCGGGTCGAGAAGGGCGAGGCCGAGGCCGGCGCCGTCAAGCTCGCTGTCAAGAACCTGACGGTCAGGGATACGCGCGGCGTCACCATGGTCGACGACATCTCCTTCGATATCAGGGCCGGCGAGATCGTCGGCATCGCCGGTGTCGCCGGCAACGGACAATCCGAACTGCTCGAGGCGATTTCCGGCATCAGGCGTGCCGTGTCCGGCTCGGTCATGCTCGACGGCAAGCCGATCGACCTGACCGGCGCCGCCGACCCCGGCGAACTGCGCGACCGTGGCCTCGCGCATGTGCCGGAGGACCGCCATCACGTCGGGCTGGTGCTGGCCTTCGAGGAGAACGAGAACTCGATCCTCGGCTATCACGACGACCCGCGCTATTTGAAGGGGCCGTTTCTCAACATCGATGCCATCCGCAACGATGCCAAGGACAAGATCGCCAAATACGATATCCGCCCGGCTGACTGCCGGCTGAAGACCGCCAATTTCTCCGGCGGCAACCAGCAGAAGATCGTGCTGGCGCGGGAGATGGAACAGGACCCCGGCGTACTGATCGTCGGCCAGCCGACGCGCGGCGTCGATGTCGGCGCCATCGAATTCATCCACAAACGCCTGATCGCCATGCGCGACCAGGGCAAGGCGGTGCTGGTGGTGTCGGTCGAGCTTGACGAGATCCGTTCGCTGTCCGACCGTATCCTGGTGATGTTTGCCGGCCGCATCGTCGGCGAGCGCGGCCCCGAAGCGACCGAGGGCGAGCTCGGCCTGCTGATGGCCGGCATCGAGCACCAGGAGGCCGCCGAATGAGCGCGCCTTACGCCAAACTGCCGGCCTGGGCCGACTATGGCCTGATCCCGCTGATCAATCTGTTCGTCGCCTTCGTCGTCGCCGGCTTCGTCGTGCTTCTGGTCGGCGAGAATCCGTTGCGCGCAGCCGTCATCCTGGTCGAAGGCGCCTTCGGCAAAGGCACCGGCATCGCCTTCACCCTCTTTTATGCCACCACCTTCATCTTCACCGGGCTTTCGGTGGCGGTGGCCGCGCATTGCGGCCTGTTCAACATCGGCACCGAAGGGCAGGCCTACATCGCCGGCCTCGGCATCGCCATCGTCTGCCTGAGCTTCGACAGCACACTGCCATGGTGGCTGACCTTCCCGCTGGCGATCATTGCTGCGGCGGCGGTGGGCGCATTGTGGGCGCTCATCCCCGCCTATCTGCAGGCCAAGCGTGGCTCGCACATCGTCATCACCACCATCATGTTCAACTTCATCGCCGCCTCGATCATGGTTTACCTGCTGGTCGGCCCGTTGAAGCCAGCCGCCTCGCAAGCGCCGCAGACGCGTAACTTCCTCGCCGGCGCGGAATTGCCCAAGCTCAACTGGATCATCGAGCTGTTCGGCGCCAAGATCCGTTCGGCGCCGCTCAACGTCACCTTCCTGCTGGCGCTGGTCATGGCCTTCCTGGTCTGGCTGCTGATCTGGCGCACCAAGCTCGGCTATGAAATGCGCACCTACGGTCACAGCCCGAAAGCGGCACGCTATGCCGGCATTTCCGAAACCCGCATCATCATCACCGCCATGATGATCTCGGGCGGGCTGGCCGGCATGATGGCGCTCAATCCGGTGATGGGCGATCAGCACAATGTCGCCATCGACTTCGTTTCCGGCGCCGGCTTCGTCGGCATCGCCGTGGCGCTGATGGGCCGCCTGCACCCTGTTGGCATCGTGCTGGCGGCAATCCTGTTCGGCATGCTCTACCAGGGCGGCGCCGAGCTCGCCTTCGAGATGCCGGCAATCAGCCGCGACATGATCGTCATCATTCAAGGCCTGGTGATCCTGTTTGCCGGTGCCCTCGAGCACATGTTCCGGCCCTACATCCAGGCGCTGTTCGCCTCGTTCAGTCCGCGATCGGTTGGCATGGAAGCGGTCAAGGGGAAAGGTGCCTGAGATGGATGTGTTCAACGCGATCATCCAGACATTGGACTCCACCATCCGCCTCTCGGTGCCGCTGCTGCTTGCCTGCCTCGCCGGGCTCTATTCGGAACGCGCCGGCATCTTCGACATCGGCCTCGAAGGCAAGATGCTGGTCGGCGCCTTCGCCGGTGCGGCCGCCGCTTCCGTGTTCCATTCGGCCTTTCTCGGCCTCGGCATGGCCATCCTGATCTCGGTCGCCTTTGCCATGATCCACGGCTTTGCCTCGATCACCCATCGCGGCAACCAGATCGTCTCCGGCGTGGCGATCAACTTCATCGCCGCCGGCTCGACCATCATCCTCGGCCAGGCCTGGTTCCAGCAGGGCGGGCGCACGCCGGCGCTGCAACCGGGCGAGCGCTTCGAGGCCATCACCTTGCCGGGCGCCGAGGCCATCCGCGACGTGCCGGTCATCGGACCGATCTATGCCGAGCTCCTGTCGGGCCACTCGATCCTGGTCTATCTTGCCTTCCTGATGGTGCCGTTCACCTGGTGGGTGCTGTTTCGCACCCGTTTTGGCCTCAGGCTGCGCGCCGTAGGCGAGAACCCGGCCGCCGTCGATACCGCCGGCATATCGGTCGCCTGGCTGCGCTACAGGGCGCTGATCTGCACCGGCATCCTCACCGGCATTGCCGGCGCCTACCTGTCGATGGTGCAAAATGGCGGATTCGTGAAGGACATGACCGCCGGCAAGGGCTATATCGCGCTGGCAGCCCTGATCTTTGCCAAGTGGAAGCCGGTCAACGCCATGTTCGCCTGCCTTCTGTTCGGCTTCCTGGACGCGGCGTCGATCCGCCTGCAGGGATCACCGCTGCCCATCATCGGCAAGGTGCCGGCACAGTTCATGCAGGCGCTGCCCTACATCCTCACCGTCATCCTGCTCGCCGGCTTCATCGGCAAGGCAATCCCGCCACGCGCCGGCGGCGTGCCTTATGTCAAGGAACGTTGAGCGGCAGGTCGGCTTTGCGCCGGGTTTTGAACACGATCATCGGAGAGAACACCTGAATGTCGCATGATCTGTTCGAGGCCGCCAAGGCCGCCATGGCCAGGGCCTACGCGCCCTATTCCAAGTTTCCGGTCGGCGCAGCCTTGCGCACCGAGGACGGGCGCGTCTTTACCGGCGCCAACATCGAAGTCGCCTCCTATCCGGAAGGCTGGTGCGCCGAGACCACGGCGCTCGGCCACTACATTATGGGCGGCGGCGGCAAGATCGTGGAGATCGCCGTCATCGCCGAACGCATGGCGAAATGCTCGCCTTGCGGCGGCTGCCGGCAGCGGCTGGCCGAATTCTGCCGGCCGGAAACAAAGCTCTATCTCTGCGACAATGCAGGTGTGGCCGAGACCGTGACCATGGGCGACATGCTGCCTTACGGCTTCCGCGGCGATATTTTGAAATGAACAATGGGCTCAAATGAACAGCTGGCAGCGATGACGGAAAAAGCCCTGGATCATCTCGTCGAAAGGCTGGACGGCCTGGCGCCGGCCACGGCACTGGTGCTCGGTTCGGGCCTCGGCGGTCTGGTCGCCCAGATCGAGGACCCGATCCGCATCTCCTATGCCGACCTGCCCGGTTTTCCCAGAAGCGGTGTCACCGGGCACGCCGGCGAAGTGGTGGCAGGGCTGTTTGCCGGCGTGCCGGTGCTGATGCTTTCGGGCCGCGCCCATTACTACGAGCACGGCGTTGCCGCGGCGATGCGGCCGGTGCTGGAAGTGCTTGCCGGCATCGGCATCACGAAGCTGATCCTCACCAATGCCGCCGGCTCGGTCGATCCGGACATGCCGCCGGGCTCGGTGATGCTGATATCGGACCATATCAATTTCTCGGGCACCAACCCGCTGATCGGCGAACCAAGCGACCGGCGTTTCGTCGGCCTGACTGAAGCCTATGATGCCGGCATCCGCCAGGCCATCGAACGGGCGGCAAATGCGACCGGCACCACCCTGCACAAGGGCGTCTATATGTGGTTCTCCGGCCCATGCTTCGAAACGCCGGCCGAGATCCGCATGGCGCGCATCATGGGCGCCAATGCAGTCGGCATGTCGACCGTACCGGAGGTCATTCTCGCCCGCTTCCTCGGACTGCGCGTCGCCGCCTGTTCGGTCATCACCAATTTGGCCGCCGGCATGACCGGGGCCGAGCTTTCGCACCAGGAGACCAAGGACATGGCACCGGTAGGCGGCGCGCGGCTGGCGACGATCCTGCAGCGCGTGTTTCGCGACGGACTGCTGGAGATCTGATGCTTCCCCAGGAAATCATCCGCCGCAAGCGCGATGGCCTCAGGCTGTCGGAAGAGGAGATCGCCGGCTTCGTCGCGGGCGTGACGTCGGGCGCCGTCACCGATGGCCAGGCCGGCGCCTTCGCCATGGCGGTGTTCTTCAACGGCATGAACCGCGACGAGGCCGTGGCGCTCACGCTGGCGATGCGCGATTCCGGCGATGTGCTCGACTGGTCGGACCTGCCCGGCCCGGTCACCGACAAGCATTCGACCGGCGGCGTCGGCGACAATGTCTCGCTGATGCTGGCGCCGATCGTCGCCGCCTGCGGCGCCTATGTGCCGATGATCTCGGGCCGTGGCCTTGGCCACACCGGCGGCACGCTGGACAAGATGGATGCCATCCCCGGCTACATCAGCCAGCCCGACGTCGCGCTGTTTCGCAAGGCGGTGCTCGAAACAGGCTGTGCCATCATCGGCCAGACCGCCGACCTCGCGCCCGCCGATCGACGGCTCTATGCGATCCGCGACGTCTCCGGCACGGTCGAATCGGTGCCGCTGATCACCGCTTCGATCCTGTCGAAGAAGCTGGCGGCCGGGCTGCAATCGCTGGTGCTCGACGTCAAGGTCGGCAACGGCGCCTTCATGGAAAAATCGCGCGACGCCACCGCACTCGCCAACAGCCTGGTTGAGATCGCCAACGGCGCCGGACTGAAGGCTTCGGCGTTGATCACCGGCATGAACGAGCCGCTGGCGTCGGCCGCCGGCAACGCCGTCGAGGTGCGCAACGCCGTTGATTTCCTCACCGGTCGGTTTCGCGACCGGAGGCTCGAGGATGTGACGCTGGCGCTGGCTGCCGAAATGCTGCAGTCGGCCGGGCTGGTATCGTCCAACCAGGATGGCATGCGGCGCGCCACCGAAACGCTCGCCAGCGGCCGCGCCGCCGCCACTTTCGCACGCATGGTGGCCGCGCTTGGCGGCCCCGCCGATTTCATCGAGAAACCGGAAAAGTATCTGCCGGCGGCGGCGATCGAATTGGCCGTCAAGGCAACCGCAAACGGCTTCGTCACCGGCATCGCCACCCGCGATATCGGGCTCGCCGTGGTCGGCCTGGGAGGTGGACGCACGCGGCCGGACGACAAGATCGACCCCGCGGTCGGCATCACCAGGCTGTTGCCGGTCGGTGCGGAGGTTGGGATCGGCGAGCCGCTGGCGCTGGTCCATGCCCGCTCATCGGCCGATGCTGAGGCCGCCGCGGCAACCGTGCTTTCGGCCTATACGGTCGGCGCCTCGAAGCCGCCCGCCGACAAGTCGGTCATCCGGCGGATTCTGCCGCGCGGCTAAAGCAATTCCAGGAAAAGTGTGAAACGGTTTTCCCGGGAAAAGCGCATAGCGCTTTCCCTTGGGAATTGCGGAAACGAACAGCCTTACTGGACGAGCAGCAGCGTGCCGTTCTCGACCTGGTATTTGTCGAGCCGGTTGAGGAAGCTCATGCCGATCAGATTGGTGCGCAGCGCCCTGTCGTCGAGCACGATGGTCTGGACGTCATTGACCGTGATGTTGCCGATCTGCAGGCGGTCGATCATGGCTACGGCCGCCTTGATGGTGCCGTTGGCGGTGTTGACCTCGCGGTTGAAGTCGGAAGCGTTCAACGACAGGCCGATTCTGCGCGCCGTCGAAATGTTGATGGCGACCAGCGTGGCGCCGGTGTCGATCATGCCGTCGACCTGACGTCCGTTGAGCTTGAAGGCCGATGAAAAGTGTCCGCGCTCGTCTGCCGCGACGACGACCTTGCGGCCCATCGGCAGCGGTGCCGCGGGCTTGTTGGGCACCGATGCCAGATTGACGTCCGGTTGGGCTTCGACCGCTTGTTTGCCCGGCACCGCCGACCTCAGCAGGTTTTCGACGAGTTGCGGATTCGACTGATACACAATCGGTATCGATGCCGATGAACCGGCGAAAACGGCGAGGATGAGAAGTTTGCGCAGCATGGATCGGCCTCGCCGCATGACCCCGGAAATCGGGATCGATTTCGGAAAGGCTCACGCGCAAATCAAAATGCTACAGCGTCCTTTGCGCGTCCGAAATGGACGCGCGGCGCCGTAGTGACAGCCGATCGTTAGGCCCGGATGGTGTTTGCCGCTTTAACGCGCGCCAAAACCGCGCCTTTGCGTAAACATTTGGTAAATCGTACCAGGTGAATTTGCCTGGTTTACTTGGTCCCGTACATGCGGTCGCCGGCGTCGCCGAGGCCCGGCATGATGTAGCCCTTCTCGTTGAGCTGGCGGTCGATCGAAGCGGTGAAGACGGGAACGTCCGGATGCGCCTTGATGAAGCGTTCGATGCCTTCGGGCGCTGCCAGCAGGCAGAGGAAGCGGATGTTGGTGGCGCCGCGCTCTTTCAGCTTGTCGATCGCCGCGATCGCCGAATTGGCGGTGGCCAGCATCGGATCGACGACGATCACCAGCCGGTCGGCGAGATCGCTCGGCGCCTTGAAGAAATATTCGACCGCTTCCAGCGTTTCGTGATCGCGGTAGAGACCGACATGGGCGACGCGGGCCGCCGGAACCAGGTCCAGCAGGCCTTCCAGCAAGCCGTTGCCGGCGCGCAGCACCGAGGCGAAGACCAGCTTCTTGCCCTCAAGCGTCGGCGCTTCCATGGTTTCCATCGGCGTTTCGATGGTCGTCGTCGTCAGTTCGAGGTTGCGGGTGACCTCGTAGCCTAGCAGCAGCGAGATTTCGCGCAGCAGCCGGCGAAAGCCGGCCGTCGAGGTTTCCTTCTTGCGCATGATGGTCAGCTTGTGCTGGACAAGCGGGTGGTCGACGACGGTGACGCCCTTCATGGTGTTCTCCTGATGCCTGCGCCCGAAAATGCGCGCATGGCCCTTTCGGACGCGCCGCGCTTCAAACTGCATGGGCGAACCCTAGCGGCAATGCGCCGGCCAAGGAACCGCTTGGCCCGCACCGACCACAGCTTTGTCGGCGGAAATCAGCGTGCCGCGCTGCTCAACCGGGCAAGAAGTGCCGTCTTTGTCTTTCTGTCGACGAAAGCGGCCTCGATGGCGGTGCGGGTGACGGCGGCCAGCGCCTTTTCGTTCATCGAGAAATGCTCGGCGGCAATCTCGTATTCCCGCTTCAGCGAGGTCCAGAAATAGGGCGGATCGTCGGAATTGAGCGTCACCTTGCAGCCGGCCGCCTGCAGGGCGGGAAATGGATGATCGGCGAAACTGTCGAACACCTTGAGCGCGATGTTGGAGCCGGGGCAGCATTCCAGCACGACGCCCTCGTCGGCGATGCGCCGGACCAGGTCCGGGTTCTCGATGGCGCGCACGCCATGGCCGATGCGGGATGGACGGATATGATCGAGCGCCGCCTGGACGGTCTCCCAGCCCGTCAGTTCGCCGGCATGGATGGTGATGCCGAGCCCGGCTTCGCGGGCGATCTCGAAAGCCCTGACATAGTCCTCCATATCGCCGATGCGCTCATCGCCGGCAACGCCGAAACCGGTGACCAGCGGATGCCCGCAGCGCGCCGCGAAGCGCGCCGCCTGCTCGATCGACTCGACGCCGACATGGCGCACGCCGGTAACGATCATGCGGCCCTCGATGCCGGTCTTGGCCTTGGCGCGGGCCATGCCTTCGCCGAGCGCATCGGTATAGGCCTTGGGCGACAGGCCGGCCTTTTTCGCGTGGTCCGGCGAGGTGAACACCTCGGAATAGATGGCGCCATCGCGAGCGAGACTGGTCAGATAGTGGTCGGCCAGCCGCGCATAGTCCTCCTCGGTCCGGAACAGATCGGCGGAAAAATCATAAGCCGCCAGGAAGGAGGTGAAATCGTGCCAGACGAAGGAACCGTTCTGGATATAGGGCGAGGTGTCCTTGCCGTATTTCTGCGCCTGGCGGATGACGAGTTCGGGCGCCGCTGCCCCTTCGATGTGGCAGTGCAGTTCCGCTTTCAAAGGCATTCAACCATCCCGTCGGTCCGTCCAGGTCTCGAAAACCCGCCACCTGGAAGCGCGGCTGAACACCGCGCCTTAAACAATAGCGCCCGCACCATCGATCGGCTATGGTCCCGCCGGTTTTATGACGGATCAAAAAAATGTCAGTTGAGAGAACCACGGCTGCGGGCGGCATGGAAACCTCCTATGGTTTCAAGCGTGTAGGGGCTGGCGACAAGCAGTCCCTGGTCAACGATGTTTTCCACAAGGTCGCCAACCGCTACGACCTGATGAACGATCTGATGTCGGCCGGCCTGCACCGGCTGTGGAAGGACGCCATGGTCACCTGGCTCAATCCTCCCAAAAGGATCGGCTGGCGCGTGCTGGACGTTGCCGGCGGCACCGGCGACATCGCCTTCCGCATCGTCGATGCCAGCCACGGCAATGCCCATGCCACCGTGCTCGACATCAATGGCTCGATGCTGGCTGTCGGCCGCGACCGGGCCGAAAAGAAGGGCCTGTCCGGCAACACCGATTTCGTCGAGGCCAACGCCGAGGAACTGCCCTTCCCTGATGCCACATTCGATGCCTACACCATCGCTTTCGGTATCCGCAACGTACCGCGCATCGAGGTGGCCTTGGGCGAAGCGTTTCGCGTGCTGAAGCCCGGCGGGCGCTTCCTGTGCCTGGAGTTTTCCGAGGTCGAGATGCCGCTGCTCGACAAGGCCTATGAAGCCTGGTCGTTCAATGCCATCCCCAAGATCGGCAAGATGGTCACTGGCGACGGCGAACCCTATTCCTATCTGGTCGAATCGATCGCCAGGTTTCCCAATCAGCAGAATTTCGCGACGATGATTTCCCGCGCCGGCTTCGACCGCGTTTCCTTCCGCAACTATTCCGGCGGTATTGCAGCACTTCATTCGGGCTGGAAGCTTTGAGGCCGGACCGCATTTCTCATAATCGACGCGTGCTATGCCGGTTCAAAGAGCCGGCAGGATTGGCGCTGCCATGAGCAATGTCAGTGCAGGATTCCGGCTCGTAAGGGCCGGCTGGGTTCTGGTCCGCGAGGGTGTCGTCGCCGCCTTGCCGGGTGAGGAGCTGTCGGGCCTGCCGAAGTTCGGCTGGCGGATGGCGCGGCTGTTCACCCGCCGCCGCGCGCTGGCCTATGAGCGCAGCGACCGGCTGGCCAAGGCGGTCGTCCGGCTCGGTCCATCTTATGTAAAGCTCGGCCAGTTCCTGGCGACGCGGCCCGACGTCGTCGGCAACGACATGGCGCTCGATCTCGCCACGTTGCAGGACAAGATGCACACCTTCCCCCGGGCCGACGCCATCGCGGCGGTCGAGGCTTCGCTCGGGCGCAAGATCGGCGCCCTCTATACGCAATTCGGCGACCCGGTCGCCGCCGCCTCCATCGCCCAGGTCCATGCCGCCGACGCTCTCCATGACGGCATTGCCACCAAGGTGGCGGTCAAGGTGATCCGGCCAGGCGTGCGCCGCCGTTTCTTCCAGGATCTCGAAAGCTATTTCCTCGCCGCTCGCCTGCAGGAGAAATACATCCCCTCGTCACGCCGGCTGCGGCCGGTCGAGGTCACCCAGACGCTGGCACAGACCACCAAGATCGAGATGGATCTTCGCCTCGAGGCGGCGGCTCTCTCGGAGCTCGGCGAAAGCACCAGGGATGACCCCGGCTTTCGCGTGCCGTCCGTCGACTGGGAGCGCACCGGCCGCGACGTCTTGACCATGGAATGGGTCGACGGTGTCAAGATGAACGACATTGCCGGCCTGGAGGCCGCCGGCCATGAACTGAAGGCGATCGCAGCAAACCTCATCCAGTCGTTCCTGCGCCACACGCTGCGCGACGGGTTCTTCCATGCCGACATGCATCCGGGCAATTTGTTCGTCGAGGCAAACGGCACCATCGTTGCCGTCGATCTCGGCATTGCCGGCAGGCTCGGCAAGAAGGAGCGCCGCTTCCTCGCCGAAATTCTCTATGGCTTCATCACGCGCGACTATCTGCGTGTCGCCGAGGTCCATTTCGAGGCCGGCTATGTGCCGCGCCAGCACAATGTTGCAGCCTTCGCGCAGGCGATCCGGGCCATCGGCGAGCCGATCCATGGCCAGCCGGCCGAGACCATCTCGATGGCCAAGCTTCTGACGCTGCTGTTCGAGGTCACCGAACTCTTCGACATGGCGACGCGGCCCGAATTGATCCTGTTGCAGAAGACCATGGTGGTGGTCGAGGGCGTGGCGCGCACGCTCGACCCGGCCTTCAACATGTGGAAGACGGCCGAGCCGGTGGTCGGCGACTGGATATCAGGCAATCTTGGGCCGCGTGGCATGATGATCGATGCGCGTGACGGCGCCAGGGCGCTGCTCACGCTGGCCCGCCAGATTCCCGAGCTTGCGGCGCGCACCGACCGGCTGTCGCGCGAGATCGACCTGATGGCCGAGCACGGCCTGCGCTTCGACGAAACCACCGCCCACGCCATTGGCAAGGCCGAGGCGCGCTACAGCCGCTCCGGCCGCTGGGCACTGTGGGTCATCGCCCTGACGCTCGTCTATATCGCCTGGAAGATCATCTGAGTGCATGCAATGACAGCAATGCTGTCATTGCATGCACGCTGCTTGTTGCCTATATTAAGCGGCTTGGAGCAAGACCATGAGCACGATAACAGTCCGCAACCTTGACGACAACGTGAAGCAGGTGCTCCGCGAGCGCGCCGCCGCGCGCGGCGTTTCGATGGAGCAGGAAGTGCGGGATGCCTTGCGTGAGGCGGCAATCCCAAAAACCAGGCTTGAGAATGGGGCGTGGCGACTGAAGGCTTCCCGTGACGAAATCTTGGCGCTCGGGCGGAAGCTGGAACGCCCTTTTGATCTCAAAGCGATTACTGACCATATGTGGGACGAGGGACTTCTGTGACAGTCGCGGTCGATACCTCGGCGTTGATCGCAATCCTAGGCTCGGAGCCGGATGCCGCTGCATTCGTCGACGTTTTCGGTACCTCATCTGTTGCACTGGTAAGCGCAGCGACGCTGCTGGAGGCGCATTGTGTCGCGAGCCGGTCGAGTGATGGCGTTAACGTCAACGAACTCAAACTGCTAATCGATCTTCTCGAGTTGACGGTAGTTCCTTTTGATTTAGCGCAGCTTGAAGTCGCACGGCTTGCCTACTCTCTCTATGGCCGTGGATCTCATCATCGTGCTGATCTCAACATGGGCGACTGTTTCGCTTACGCCTTGGCCAAGACGCGAAACCTGCCGCTGCTTTTCAAGGGTAATGATTTCATCCATACCGATATCGAACCGGCGCTGAAGCCGGCATGACACTGGACAGGAACTGGTCTCAGGCATGAGCCTCTCCGGCAAGCGCATCCTGCTCATCATTGGCGGCGGCATCGCCGCCTACAAGGCGCTCGATCTGATCCGCCGGCTGCGCGAGCGTGGTGCGGCGGTGCGGGTGATCATGACATCGGCGGCACAGGAATTCATCACCACGCTGTCGGCCGGCGCGCTCTCCGCCGACCATGTCTTTACCGAACTGTTCGACCGCCAGGACGAGCACGATGTCGGCCACATCAGGCTGTCGCGCGAGGCCGATCTGCTGGTGGTGGCGCCCGCCACCGCCGACCTGATGGCCAAGCTCGCAAACGGCCACGCCAACGATCTGGCCTCCACGGTGCTCATCGCCACGGACAAGCCGGTGTTGATGGCGCCGGCCATGAACACCAGAATGTGGGCGCATCCGGCCACCCGCCGCAATCGCGCGACGCTGCAGAAGGACCGCGTCACCTTCGTCGGTCCGGCCAGGGGTGAGATGGCCGAAAGCAATGAAGCCGGCGAAGGCCGCATGGCCGAGCCGCTGGAGATCGTCGCCGCCATCGAGGCACTGCTCGACGTCGGCCCGAAGTCGCTGTCGGGGCGCAAGATCATCGTCACCTCCGGCCCGACGCATGAGCCGATCGACCCGGTGCGCTACATCGCCAACCGTTCGTCCGGCAAGCAGGGCCATGCCATCGCGGCAGCACTGGCCAGGCTCGGCGCCGATGTGCACCTCGTCTCCGGCCCTGTCGGCATCGTCGATCCGGCTGGCGTGAAGACCATCCATGTCGAACGTGCGCAAGAGATGCGCGACGCGGTGGAACAGCTCCTGCCCGCAGACGCGGCGGTGTTCGTCGCCGCCGTGGCCGACTGGCGAACCGAGAATTCAGCCGGTGAGAAGATCAAGAAGGTCGCCGGCGAAGGGCCGCCGGTGCTGCGCATGGTCGAGAATCCCGACATTCTCGCCAGCGTCGGCCATCACAGCCAGCGACCCGGCCTGGTTATCGGCTTCGCCGCCGAGACGCAGGATCTCCTGCGCAACGCCGAGGCCAAACTCAAGAAAAAAGGCGCCGATCTCATCGTCGCCAACGACGTGTCGCAGGGAAGCGGCGTCGGTTCTTCGGGCGTGATGGGCGGCGATCGCAACCGGGTGCGGATCGTGTCAAAGGCTGGCGTCGAGGAATGGCCGGAGATGAGCAAGGATGATGTGGCGGCGCGGCTCGCCGCCCTGATCGCCGAAAGGCTTAAAACGATCGTCGTTTGAGCTGAAAGACGTTCTGCTGCAGTGACGCACCGCCCTGCCGCGAGATGGCATTCAGGCGGCGCGCTTTAAGTCCTGCGGCCTACATCAATTGGTCAAAAGCTCGGCGGTCCGGGCAAGCGCGCCGGCGAAGCCGTTGAGCGGAATGGAGAAGCTCACCGCTTGTCCGGTGTCTGCCGCGAAAGCGTCGATCTTCAGTGTGGTGCCTGATTTCAGCAGTGGCGTGACAGTCGCATCGAACACCACCGGCACCAGACAGCCGACGACCTGGCAGGTGTTGAACGCCAGGCTGCCGTCCAGCTTCTGATCGTCGATGGTCAGGCTGACCCCCTTGGCCAGCGCCAGGCCGAACGGCAACGCAAGCGTGCCCGTGGCATCCTCGCCGGTCTTGCTCGACAGCTCGATCGCCAGCAGCCGCTGATTGCTTTGCTTGTTGAATTGCTGATGCGACAGGCTGCAGGTCTTGGCCGTGCCCGATATCTGGCAATTGACCGTCCAGTCGCCGTGGGTTTCAGACAGTGCCGACGCGCCGCCGGGCAACTGCGGCGCATCCGCGGCAGCGGGTGCCGCGACCGCCTTGTCGCTCTTGGTTTGTGCCGCCACGGCCGCCACGCCGACGGTGCAGGCAACACCCAGCATCGCCACGAAATGCGCGTACTTCCTCATCAAGATCCCTCCCGCCCGGCTCCGCCTCGGGCCAGCTAGAAACTGACCTTGAGAGACGCGCTGATCGCGTTCTGTTTAACCGTTTCGCCGAAGGCGCCATTATATCTGACGGACATGCCGACGCCATTGACGCCATTCAGCTCAAGGCCGGCGCCGACCCGATAGAGCGGCGAATCGACGGCCTCCGTCAAGTGCAATGCGGGGCTGCCAGGCAGATTCTCCGCCGCCGCGAAGCGACCTTCGGGGGTGACAAGCAGATTTGGTCGCTCGACCCGCTGGCCATGGCATCGCCGCGCAAACGTCCTATATCAGTGGGCAGAGTTTTTTGCGCGGGAATGAGCGAATGTCGGCACTTCGGCCATCAACGATCTTCACAGTGGCAATGCTGGCCACGGCAGTGCTGGCGGGCGTTTGCCTGCCGGCTTCCGCACAAGCGCTCAATTCCGCTACCGGCAACAATGCGCTGATCCGGCAGAACGACCTGCAAATCCTGCAAAACAGGATACAGCGGCAGCAATATCAGCAGCAACAGCGGCAGTACCGCGCCCAGGACCGCCAGATCGTTCAGCAACCGCCCCCGGTCGTGCAGCAGCTCAAGCCAAGCTGCCAGACCCAGATAATCGGCACCACCGCCGTGAGCAATTGCCGCTGACAACAAGGCCTTTTTCATTTATTTAGCCGACTTAGGTATTTCGAGTGTCTTTCGGCATATGCGAAAGTTTTGGCGGCACATGCGAAAGTTTTGGTTTTGCAACGACGCCTTGTCGCGCTATGCGGCATTGCATCGACTGGATTGACGAATGGCAGCCACCAAGAAGAAAGCCGTACGCAAGGCAAAAAAGGGCGAAAGAATCCGCCAGGTGGCGGCTGTTCCCTTTCGGCTGATCGCGCGCGGCGACATCGAGGTCATGCTGGTTACGTCGCGCACCACCAGGCGCTTCATCGTACCCAAGGGCTGGCCGATGAAGGGCAAGAGCGGGCGCAAGGCGGCCACCATCGAGGCGCAGGAGGAAGCCGGCGTACTCGGCAAGACGCTGAAGCAGCCGGCAGGCACCTATTCCTACTGGAAGCGGCTGGCCAATCGCTTTGTCCGCGTCGACGTCATCGTCTATCTGCTCGAGGTAACGGAGGAACTGGCCGATTGGCAGGAAGCCAAACGACGCCAGCGGGCCTGGCTGGCACCAGCCGATGCGGCCATGCTCATCGACGAGCCGGATCTTTCAACGTTGGTGAAGACGCTGAAGCTTCCCCAGCCTATGCAGGTGGACAAGGCGTAAAGCCTCACTCGCCGGGGTCATCGCTTTCGGGAAACGGCCGCACCGGCGTGCCGGTATAGGCCCACAGCCACTCGCGCGGCAGCGGCCCCTTGTTTCGCTCGGCCTGCTGCGACTGCTCCCAAGCATGCGCCAGGATGCCGACCGAGCGCGACAGCACGAAAAGCCCTCGCGTCAGCGGCGGCGGAAAACCGAGTTCGCCATAGATGACGGCGGTGGCGCCATCGATGTTGAGCGGTATTTTTTTCCCCTTGCGGCGTTCGACGTCAGCCTCGATCGCAGCGGCGATGTCGGCGAAACGTCCATTGACGGCACCGCGTGCGGCGAATTCGCGGATCAGTTCCAGCAAGCGCGGCGCGCGCGGGTCGACGGGATGGAAGCGATGTCCGAGTCCCGGCACATAGCCCTTCTCCTCGGCGAAGAACCGGTCGAGCCGCGCCGAGACCGCCTCATTCAGCGTCATCCCGGCATCGATCGCCACGGCAATGTCACCATAGAAGGAAAGCGCCTGCTCGCCGGCGCCTCCATGCACGTCGCCGAGAACGTTGATGGCCGAGGCCATGGCGCTGTTGATACCGACGCCGCAGGTTGCAGCCATGCGCGCGATGGCGATCGATGGCGCCTGCGGTCCGTGGTCGACGGCGGCACCGAGCGCAATGCCGAGCAGCGCGGCCTGATCCTCGCTGGGCAGTTCGCCGCGCAGCATCAGCCAGATCATCGCCGGGAAGCTGACGCGGCCGATCAGATCCTGGATCTCGTAGCCGCGCAGCCGGATGACACCAGGCCGCATCTCGATGATGTCGGTCTGCCACCATTCCTCGCCGCGCTCACGGCCTGTCTTCTTCTCCGTGCCGCTCATGCGCTTGCCTTTGTGTTGACGCGCGGTGGCAGGTCGGCGAACACCTCGCCCATATGTTCGCCGAGCGCCGGCGGCGGCTTTGTCGGCAAGGGCGCCTCGCCATCGACCATGAAGCCGCCGCGCAGAACGGTCAGCGGTTTGTCCATACCAGCCACATCGTCGAAATTCGCGGTCACCTGGCGTTCGAGGACTTGCGGCTCGGCCAGCACTTGCGGGATCGTCAGCACCCTGCCGGCAGGCACGCCGGCGCGATTGAGCATCTCTTCCCAGGCCGCAGCCGGCGCGCCCGCCAGGGCGTGCTCGATCTCGACTTTAAGCGCCGCACGGTTGCGCTTGCGCGTCTCGCGCTCGGCAAAGCGGGCATCCAGGGCCAGTTCCGGCCGGCCGATCAGCCGGCACAGCGTCACGAACTGTTCCTGCTTGTTGGCGGCGATATTGATGAGCCCGTCGCCGGTGCGAAACGCACCGGAGGGTGCCGCCGTCATGTTCTCATTGCCCATCGGCTTGGGGTCGATGCCTGCGGTCAGATAGTTGGAAACCGGCCAGCCAAGCGCGGAAAGTGTGCATTCGAGCATCGAGACGTCGAGAAAGGCACCCTCGCCGCTCGTCTTCTGCCGCACCAGCGCCGAGGCGATGGCGAACGCGCCGACCAGTCCGCCAAGCGTGTCGGCCACGGGATAGCCGACCCGCAGCGGCGCCGTTTCCGGTGTGCCGGTGATACTCATGATCCCCGACAGGCCCTGGATTATCTGGTCATAGGCGGGATTGTCGCGCATCGGCCCGGTCTGGCCGAAACCCGATATCGCGCAATAGACGAGGCCTGGACGCACCGTCTTCAGCGCCTCGTAGCCAAGCCCCAGCCGATCCATCACGCCCGGGCGGAAATTCTCCACCAGGGCATCGGCGCTGGCCACCAGATCGAAAAAGCGCTCGCGATCGGCTTGCTTCTTGAGGTCGAGCACCACCGACCGTTTGCCGGCGTTCTGCGCCAGGAACGATGCGCCCATGCCGGCGCTGTTCAGCTTTGGCGAGCCGCCGAGCTGGCGGGCCAGGTCGCCGCCTTGCGGCGCCTCGACCTTGATCACATCGGCGCCAAGCAGCGCCAGCTGATAGGCGCAGTAGGGACCGGCCAGCACATTGGTCAGGTCAAGGACGCGGATACCGGAAAGCAGTTCTGTCATGGCATCATGGATCGATCAGGCATCGCCGGGCACATGCTCCGGTCCGCGCCGACGCCGATGCTCGATGAAGGCCCAGATATGCGGGCCGGCGAGGCCGATGAAGGCGAGCGTCAGCAGCGTCAGCGACAGCTTGTGGGTGTAGAACACCGACCAGTCGCCATTCGAGATGGTCATCGCCCGGCGGAACTGGGTTTCGGCGAGCGGCCCAAGGATCATGCCGATAATGACAGGCGCGGTCGGGAAATCGAACCGCCGCATCAGGAAACCGGCCGCTCCCAGCAGATAGAGGATGACGAGGTCGATGGGCGACTGCGAAATACCATAGGTGCCGACCGTCGCGAACACCAGGATGCCGGCATAAAGCTGCGGCGCCGGGATTTTCAGCAACCGCACCCACAGCCCGATCAACGGCAGGTTGAGGATGACCAGGATGACGTTGGCGATGAACAGGCTGGCGATCAGCCCCCAGACGAGATCGCCCTGGGTCGTGAGTAGCAGCGGTCCGGGATTGATGCCGTAGCTCTGGAAGGCCGACAGCATGATCGCCGCCGTCGCCGACGTTGGCAGGCCGAGCGTCAGCATCGGCACCAGCACGCCGGCTGCAGACGCATTGTTGGCGGCTTCCGGGCCGGCGACGCCTTCGATGGCGCCGACCGTGCCGAACTCCTCCTTGTGCTTCGACAGCTTCTTTTCGATGGCGTAGGACAGGAATGTCGGGATCTCGGCGCCGCCGGCCGGCATGGCGCCGATCGGGAAGCCGATAGCAGCGCCGCGCAGCCACGGCTTCCACGAACGCCCCCATTCGGCCGCCGTCATGTAGAGCGAGCCCTTCAGCGGCACGATCTCGTCCTTGCCTGCATAGCGGCGCGAGGCCATGTAGAGCGTCTCGCCGACGGCAAACAGGCCGACCGCGGCAATGATGACATCGACGCCATCGAGCAGTTCGTTCGTGCCGAAGGTGAAGCGCGGCTGGCCGGTCTGCAGGTCGACGCCGATCATGCCGATGACGAAGCCGGCGAACAGGCTGGTCAGGCCGCGCACCGACGACGAGCCGAGCACCGCCGAAACGGTGATGAAGGCCAGCACCATCAGCGAGAAATATTCGGCCGGACCGAAGGCCAGCGCGAATTTGACCACCACCGGCGCCAGGAAGGCAACGCCCATCGTGCCGATCGTGCCAGCGACGAACGAGCCGATCGCCGACGTGGCGAGCGCCGCACCGCCACGGCCGGAACGCGCCATCCTGTTGCCTTCCAACGCAGTGACGATGGTGGCGCTTTCGCCGGGCGTGTTGAGCAGGATCGACGTCGTCGAACCGCCGTACATGGCGCCGTAGTAGATGCCGGCGAACAGGATGAAGGATGCCTCCGGCGCCACCTGATAGGTGATCGGCAAAAGCAGCGCGATGGTCAGCGCCGGCCCAAGACCGGGCAGCACGCCGATGGCGGTGCCAAGCGTGGTGCCAAGCAGGCACCACAGAAGGTTGACCGGGGTGAAGGCGACCGAGAAGCCATGTGCGAGATGTCCGAGCGTTTCCATGGCGTCAGCCCCTCAACACGGTGATGAACGCATCGATGACCGTGTTCAGCTGGTTCTCGATGAAACCGGCACCGATGTTGACGCCAAGCGCCCTGGCGAAGCCGAAATAGGCGGCCAGCGCCAGGATCAGGCCGAGCACTGCGTCACGCAGTGTGCGCTTGCTGCCGAAGCCGTAGCAGACCAGAACGAACATAATGACCGAGGCGGCGGTAAAGCCGAGCGGCTGGATCAGCACCAGGTTTGCCACCAGCCCGATAACGACGATGCCCATCGCCTTCCAGTCGGTCGGCGTTTCCTTTTCTTCCTCCGGCTGCCAGCCGCCGCGCAGCGCTGCGAGGATGAGCAGCAGCGAAAGCACGATCATGCCGGTCATGGTGATATAGGGAAAGACGGTCGGCCCGACCTTGGAATAGAGCGGCGACACCGGGATCGCCAAGGTCTGCCAGGCTACGGCCCCGGCGCAGGCGAGAAGCCCGACGCCGATCAACAATTCGGGCATGGCAAGGCGCGGCGCCGCCGCCTGAGGGTCGCTGGTGCTCATCGGTGTCCTCCCAAGGTGGCCGGCATCCTCCAGCCGACCGCATCCGCAGTTTCGCCGCATCATATGTCCATGCGGCAGGCGAGATGGGAAGGGGGCGGCACTCTAACCGCCCCCTGAAGACATCAGGCGAGGCCGAGATCCTTGAGGATCGCGGTGATGCGGGCCGTGTCCTCGGTGAGGAATTTTGGGTAGTCGTCGCCAGTCAAAAGGATGGGCGTCCAGTTGCGGTTTTTGCACTCGGTTGCCCATGCATCGCTCTTGGCCATGGTCTCGATCATTGTGACCATCGCCGCCTTGTCGGCGTCGGAAATGCCCGGCGGTGCGAAGACGCCGCGCCAGTTGAACAGCTCGACATCGATGCCGGCCTCCTTCAGCGTCGGCGCATCGATGCCGTCCTGGCGCTTGTCTGCCGAGATGGCGAGCAGCCGCAGCGCGCCCGCCTTGACCTGCTCGGAGAACTCGCCAAAGCCGGAGATGCCGGCCGCGACCTGGTTGCCGAGCAGCGCCGACAATGCCTCACCGCCGCCGGCGAACGGCACGTAGGACAGGTTTGTCGCCGGCACGCCGACCGTCTTGGCAATCAAGCCGAACAGGATGTGATCCGAACCGCCGGCGGAGCCGCCGGCGACGGGAACTTTTGTCGGATCGGCCTTGAGCGCGGCGACGAAATCAGCGGCCGTCTTGAACGGCGACTCCGCCGGCACGACCAAGGCCTCGAACTCGCCGGTGAGGCGGGCGATCGGGGTGACTTGCGTCAGATTGTTCGCGGCCTTGTTGGCAATGATGGCGCCAACCATGACCATGCCGGCAACCATCAGGGAATTGCCTTTGCCGTTCCACTGGCTGATGAATTGCGGCAGCCCGACAGTGCCGCCGGCGCCGCCGACATTGGTGATCTGCGAACCCGAGATGAGCTTTTCACTGCGCAGCACCTGGTCGATCGTGCGCGCCGTCTGGTCCCAGCCACCACCGGGTGCGGCAGGCACGAAGAGCTGTATCTGGGGCGCGCCTTCGGCGAAAGCGGGAGAAAGATGCGACGTCATCAGCCCGGCACCCACGGCTGCGGTGCTCATCAAAAATCTGCGTCTGTTCAGCATGGGGATTCCTCCAAATCACGACACCTCCTCCGGTGCCCGCCAAAACGCGCCTGCATCCAGACCCGTCATCGATTTCAAGCAGATGTTACGGAGTTCTGTCAACGGAAACGATATTCTACTGGACAGAACGATTTGGCGGCGCGACAGAGTCGCGTGCTCGGCTTTCTTCAAACTGGAACCGCCATGGACTCGCCAAGCAAATCGGCAAATGGGGAAATAGATCGCACCTCGGCGGACGGTGTTGCCGCGCTTGATCGGGCCATTGCCATCCTCGATGCCTTCACCACGGATGACCGGTCGCTCAGCCTGGCCGAAATCGCGGCGCGCACCGGCCTCTACAAGAGCACCATCCTGCGGCTTGCGAATTCCCTTTTGCGCGGACGATTGCTCGAGCGCCTCGACAACGGGCGCTACCGCGTCGGACCCGCGACCTTTCGGCTCGGTGCGCTCTACCAGCGTTCGGTCGTGGCGGTCGATATCCTGCTGCCGATCATGCGCGATCTTTCCGAGCGAAGCTGGGAGAGCGTTGCCTTCTATGTTCGCTCGGGCGATGTCCGCACCTGTCTCTACCGCGTCGAATCCAAGCACCCGATCCGCTACACGATACGCGAAGGCGACGTATTGCCTTTGCTGCTGGGCTCGGGCGGCCGCGTGCTCGCAGCGTTTTCGGGCCAGCAGGGCGAACCCTACGAGACCATCCGCAAGACCTGCAACTGCCTCGCCGTGGGCGACCGGGACCCCGAGACGGGGGGCGTGTCGGCGCCGGTGTTCGGCCCAGGAGGCGTCCTGCTCGGCGCCTTGACCCTAGCTGGGCCCAGCACGCGCGTCGACGCGGCATTTCTGCAGCGCATGAAGCGTCCGCTGCTCGAGGCGGCGGCCCGCGCCACCCGCGCCTTCGGCGAGGACGCCTCCATGCTGGAGCGGGCAAGCCTGGCAGCGGACGCCATGCCGTAGAATGCGTCCCGGTTGGAAGGCTCGCTCCGATCAATTTGACCAGAACCACACGGCGGTTCTTGGCGGGGCCCGCCTCGTCATCATTGCTGGCGACAGGCGCCATCATGCCGGCGCCGGCAGCGGGCAGCCTCGCCGCTCAGGTCACCGCGCCAGCAGGATTGTCGGAGTGTCATGATAGGTGGTCTTCACCACTTCCCGGTAACCGCACTTGGCAGCCACCCTCAGCGAAGCGCCGTTTTCCGGATCGATGATGCAGACGGTCTTCTCGCGCCCGAAAATCGCTTCGCCCCACGCCAGGACGCGGGCAACCACCTCGGTGGCGAAGCCCGCCCCGTGCACGGCCGGAACCAGCGCCCACCCGGCCTCGGGAATGCCTTCGATCGATGGTTCCATGTCGCGCTTCAGATCGTGAAACCCGGCCTCGCCGATGAAGCGCCCGGTCGCCTTCTCCTCGATCGCCCAGAAGCCATAGCCGAGCAGCGACCACAGGCCGGCGTGACGCAGGAAGCGCATCCAGCTCTCTTCGCGCGTGCGCGGCTTGCCCCCGATGAAACGGGTGACCACTGGATCGGTCCACATCGCGGCATAGGCGTCGAAATCGTCCAGCCGGTGTGCCCGCAGGATGGTTCGCTTCGTTTCGATGACAGGAGCGCTGGTCGCTTGTGGATTGTTCATGGGATCTGCCTCGCACGGATCGCCAGCGATTAGCAAATCGCCGATGCGGCGCAAGGGGCCAGGGCAACACGGCCCATCATCCAGGCGCCGCTATGGGAATTTTGCGAGACGGTGTTATTTTTCACCGCAGGCCGATTTCAACACCTGCCAGCGCGACTTTCAAGCGCGCATTGGCGCCGTCAAACCCGGGGAAGAGCATGGACACCACCGATCTTGCGCTTGCGATCTTCCATCATCTGCTGGTGTTTTCGCTGGCGGGAATCATCGGCGCCGAATTCGTCCTGATCCGCGGCGATCTGGGTGCTGCGACGCTCAAGAGGCTCGCCGGCATCGACCGCCATTACGGCGTCATCGCCGCGCTGATCATCGTCGTCGGCATCGGCCGCGTCTTCTATGGCCTCAAGGGCTGGGAATTCTACGTCTACAACTGGGTGTTCTGGGCCAAGATAGCGGCGTTCATCGTGGTCGGCCTGCTGTCGATCATCCCGACCGTCCGCTTCATATCCTGGAACAGGCAGGCGAGCGGCAATGCCTCGTTCCAGGTGCCGGCGACCGAACTTGCGTCCGTGAAGACCTATATCCGCGCCGAAGCTTTCATCTTCCTGCTCATCCCGGTCTTCGCGGCGGCGATGGCGCGCGGCTACGGCTACTAGGATAGGGCTGATCAGCAGTTTGCCGTTTGCCTCCGGTTGCAATCTGCTAGCTTGCGCTAGTTGTTGCTTCATCCGCAGGCGGTGCTGAGAGGGACCCCGCGCAGCGGTTGGAGATTGATACACTGGGAGGAGATCACGATGAGAAGATTTGTCGCCACTCTGGCTGCTGCCGCGGCCGTCACGCTTTATGGGTTCACTGCCGGCGCGCAGACCTATCCCGAACGCACCATCACCGTTGTGGTGCCGTTTGCGGCCGGCGGCCCGACCGACACGGTCACGCGCCTCGTCGCCGAAGCGATGTCGAAGGATCTCGGCCAGCAGGTCATCGTCGAAAATGTCGGCGGTGCCGGCGGCACGCTGGGTGCCGGCCGCGTCGCCAACGCCGAGCCTGACGGCTATACGCTGCTGCTCCATCATATCGGCATGGCGACAAGTGCGACACTGTACAGAAAGCTCGCCTACGACACGCTGAACGCCTTCGAATATGTCGGCCTCGTCACCGAGGTGCCGATGACCATCGTCGGCCGCAAGGACCTGGAGCCGACCGACCTCAAGGGGTTGGTGGAGTACGCCAAGGCCAACAAGGATTCCATAACCGTCGCCAATGCAGGCATCGGTGCGGCCTCGCATCTATGCGGCATGCTGTTCATGAGCGCCATCAAGACGCCGCTGGTCACCGTACCCTACAAGGGCACCGGCCCGGCCATGACCGATCTCCTCGGCGGCCAGGTCGACATCATGTGCGACCAGACGACCAACACCACCAAGCAGATTCAGGGCGGCACCATCAAGGCCTATGCCGTCACCTCGCCGGAGCGCCTCGATGTGCTGAAAGACGTGCCCACGACGGTGGAAGGCGGCCTTCCCGAAGTGCAGGTCGGCATCTGGCACGGTCTCTATGCACCCAAGGGCACGCCGGCCGGGATCACCGAACGCCTGTCGAAATCGCTGCAGGTCGCGCTGAAGGACCAGAACGTCGTCGCCCGCTTCGCCGAACTCGGCACCAAGCCGTCGCCCGAGGCCGATGCGACGCCCGCCGCACTGAAGGCCAAGCTGGAAAGCGAGATCGCGCGCTGGAAGCCGATCATCGAAGCCGCCGGCCAGTACGCCGACTGAGGTTTGAATAGGGGCGCCACCAGCGCCCCTATTCGCTTGGCATCCGCTACCCACTGCGGGCTTGGGAGAACCATCATGAAACCTTTCGCGATCGACAGGGCCAACGGCCTGTGCGCCGCCCTGTTCATCGGTTTCGGCGCATGGTTCGCGCTGCAATCGCTCGGCCTCGAAATCGGCACCGCGTTGCGCATGGGTCCAGGCTATTTTCCGCTGGTCCTGGCGATCGTGCTGATCCTGCTTGGCGCCGTCATTCTCGTCCAGGCCGTACGCGTCGAGGGCGAAGCGATCGGGCATATCGCGTGGCGCGGCATGCTGCTCATCCTGCCTGCTCCGATCTTCTTCGGCCTGACGGTGCGCGGCCTCGGCTTCATCCCGTCGATCTTCCTGACGGCGTTGATCGCGTCGTTTGCCAGCCGCCGCATGAAGCCGTTGACCGCGCTCGTGCTGTCGGCCGGCCTGACATTGTTTGCGTACCTCGTCTTCAGCTACGCGCTCGGCCTGCCGTTCCGCCGCTTCGGCCCGTGGCTGGCCCCATGGTTGGTGTCGTGAGGCGATGAGCATGGATCTGCTCGACAACCTCGCGCTCGGTTTTTCGACGGCGACGTCGCTGACCAACCTCGGTTTCTGCCTGATCGGCGTCCTTCTCGGCACGCTGATCGGCGTCCTGCCCGGCATCGGCGCCACCGCGACCATCGCCATGCTTTTGCCGATCACCTTCCAGATCGGCGACCCGGTTTCCTCCCTCATCATGCTCGCCGGCATCTATTACGGTGCCCAATATGGCGGCTCGACCACCGCCATTCTCATCAACATGCCGGGCGAATCCTCGTCCGCCGTCACCGCGATCGACGGCTACCAGATGGCCAGGAACGGCCGCGCCGGAGCGGCCCTCGCGATCGCGGCCATCGGCTCGTTCTTTGCCGGCACGGTGTCGACGTTCCTCGTCGCCATCTTTGCCCCGCCGCTGACGGCGATCGCGCTGAAATTCGGCGCGGCCGAGTATTTTTCGCTGATGATCGTCGGCTTGGTTTCGTCCGTCGCGCTCGCCCACGGCTCTATCGTCAAGGCGCTGGCCATGGTCGTGCTCGGCCTGCTGCTCGGCATTGTCGGCACCGACATCTACACCGGCACGCCGCGCTTCACGCTTGGAATCCGGGAATATGCCGACGGATTGAATTTCGTTGCGGTGGCGGTCGGCGTCTTTGGCGTCGCCGAGATCCTGCGCAACCTCGAAAACGAGGATGAGCGTTCCGTGATGATCCGCAAGGTCACCGGCCTTATGCCGACCCGCGAGGACTTTCGGCGCATGGCAGCGCCCATCGTGCGCGGAACAATCATCGGTTCGGCGCTCGGCATCCTGCCGGGAGGCGGCGCGATCCTGGCAGCTTTTGCGTCCTACACGGTCGAAAAACGCGTCTCGAAAAACCCGCAGGAGTTCGGCAAGGGCGCCATCGAAGGCGTCGCCGGACCGGAATCGGCCAACAATGCCGGTGCGCAGACCTCCTTCATCCCGATGCTGACGCTCGGCATTCCAGCCAACCCGGTCATGGCGCTGATGATCGGCGCCATGATCATCCAGGGCATCGTGCCCGGCCCCAATGTCGCGACCGAACAGCCGGCGCTGTTCTGGGGCATCATCGCCTCGATGTGGATCGGCAATCTGATGCTGATCATCCTCAACCTGCCGCTGATCGGGCTTTGGGTGAAGCTGCTGACGATCCCCTACTACGTGCTTTTCCCGATCATCATGGCGTTCTGCTCGATCGGCGTCTACAGCGTCAACAGCAACGTCTACGACCTCTACGCCGTCGCCTTCTTCGGCTTCCTCGGCTACCTCCTGACCAAGCTGCGCTGCGAACCGGCACCGCTGCTGCTCGGCTTCGTGCTCGGCCCGCTGCTCGAGGAAAACCTGCGCCGCGCCATGATCCTCTCGCGCGGCGACCCAAGCACCTTCGTGACGAGACCGATCAGCGCCGGCCTGCTGCTCATCGCGCTCGCCGTGCTCGTCATCGTCTTCCTGCCGGCGGTCAAGAAAAAGCGCGAAGAGGTGTTTGTGGAGGAGAGTTGAACTACGTCGTCGTTCCGCTTCGGTCCTGGATCTCTTCGACAGGATCGAGCGGTGCGATCGGCACCAGCGGTGCTGGCACATCGGTCGTCTTGACCTCGGCCTTGCAGATGTCGGCGATGACGCAGGCCGGGCAATCCGGCTTGCGCGCCTTGCAGACGTAGCGGCCATGCAGGATCAGCCAGTGATGTGCATGGCGCATATATTCGTCCGGAATGATCTTCAACAATCCCTGCTCGACCTGTTCCGGTGTCTTGCCGGGCGCCAGCCCGAGCCGGTTGCCTATGCGGAGAATGTGCGTGTCGACCGCCATCGTGTGCTGGCCGAAGGCCATGTTGAGCACGACATTGGCGGTCTTGCGCCCGACCCCGGGCAGCTTGACCAATTCATCGCGACTGTCGGGTACCTCGCCGCCATGGTCGCGGATCAGCGCCTGCGACAGCGCAATCACATTCTTCGCCTTGTTGCGCCACAGCCCGATGGTGCGGATATATTCGCCGACCCTTGCCTCCCCCAGCGCCAGCATCTTGTGCGGCGTATCGGCGGCCTTGAACAGCGCCCGCGTCGCCTTGTTGACGCCGGCATCCGTCGCTTGCGCCGACAGCACCACCGCGACCAGCAGCGTGAAGGCGTTGACATGTTCGAGCTCGCCCTTCGGCTCGGGCCGCTGGACGGAAAAGCGCCGGAATATCTCGTTCACTTCGGCCGGGCTGTAGCGTGACGCGCTTCGCACCGGCCGCGGACGCGGCTTGGCGTTCGACCCATCGCTTCGTGCGGGCAACAGCTCTTTTTTGGACAGGGAAGAATCTTTGGACTTGGGGCTTGCCATTTCCCTCCTATAATATCCCCTCATGAGCGACACAAACGCCTCGTTTCAGGCCGACGAGCCATTCTTTCAGGCGCTACTCACCCCGCACCGGTCTCTGGGCCGGACAGGATTCTTCGTCCTGATCGGTGCGCTGCTGTTCGGCTGGCTTGTGACAGGCGCGTTTTTCCTGTCGCGCGGCGCCTGGCCGGTGTTCGGCTTCTTCGGCCTCGACGTGGCCGCCGTCTACATCGCCTTTCGCATCAACTATCGTGCCGCTCGTGCCCGCGAAGAAGTCTCGGTCTCGCGCACCAGCCTCGACATCCGCAAGACAGCCCCCTCGGGGAAATCGGAAGCGCATCGCTTCAATCCGTTCTGGGCGCGGTTTTCGGTGGCCCGTCACGCCGAGATCGGCATCACAGGGATGACGGTGGAAGGCCAAGGGCAGAACGTGCCGATCGGATCCTTCCTGGACCCCGATTCCCGCGAGAGTTTTGCCACCGCCTTTTCGCGGGCGCTGGCGACCGCCAAGGCACGCTGAGCCAGCCACGAGCGACTCCAGGGCTCGAATCCTGTGTCCATCTGGGTATGCGCCGCAAGAAAGCAAGTTTCGGGTGGCGATCGACGCCCCGAGGGGCGATATTCCGGCTCAAGGAGACAGTTCCATGAGCACACACACCGCGGTCCTCAAAAAGGACATCACGCCTGAAGGCAGCGACTACGAAATCGTGCGCCGTGCCATCGAGAAGATCAGCCTCGACTACCGCGATCAGCCATCCCTCGAAGAACTGGCCGAGGAGGTCGGCGAAACGCCGACCGGATTGCAAAAGCTCTTCACCCGCTGGGCCGGCCTGTCGCCCAAGGCGTTCCTGCAGGCGGTAACACTGGACCATGCGCGCAAGCTGCTCGATTCCGGCATGCCGTTGCTCGAAACATCCTTCGAACTGGGCATGTCCGGCCCCGGTCGGCTGCACGACCTGTTCGTCACGCATGAGGCGATGTCGCCGGGCGACTACAAGACACGCGGCGCCGGGCTCATCATCCGCTACGGCTTCCATTCCTCGCCGTTCGGCACCGCCCTGATCATGGCCACCGAGCGCGGACTCGCCGGCCTCGCCTTCAGCGACCCCGGCGAGGAACGCGCCGCCTTCGCCGACATGTCCAGCCGCTGGCCGAACGCCATTTATGTCGAGGACATGATTGCTACCGGCCCCTATGCCGCCCGTATCTTCGACCCGGCGCTGTGGCGCCCCGACCAGCCGCTGCATGTCGTCATGATCGGCACCGACTTCCAGGTTCGCGTCTGGGAGGCGCTGCTCAAGATCCCGATGGGCAAGGCCCGCACCTATTCCTCGATTGCGGCCAGCATCGGCGCACCGTCCGCCAGCCGTGCGGTCGGTGCGGCCAACGGCGCCAATCCGCTCTCTTTCGTGGTGCCTTGTCACCGCGCCATCGGTAAATCAGGCGACCTCACCGGCTATCACTGGGGCCTGACCCGCAAGCGCGCCATTCTGGGCTGGGAAGCCGGACAGGTATCGTAATATCGATTTTTTTCGATATTAGGAAGAAAACCATGGGTATGTCGGCGTTATTAAGTATAAGCGCGATTTCCACTGTGGTTTTCGCCTTTGCAACCGAGGACAACCTCTGGTTCCTGTAATTGTTATTTCGAGCCTTTATTTTAGGTAACTCTAAATTAACCACGATAAAGTGATGATACCCCATGTTAATCCGGACGATCCGGCTTGATAGGAGGTCCCGATGACGTTGTTTCGCGCCGTCTGCGGCGCAGCTCTGCTGGTTGCCAGCATCGACGAGGCCGCGCTGGCCACGACGCAGAATGTCATATTCAATGGTACGATCGCGCCCACCTGCACACTTGTCGTTGCCACCAACGGCACGATGACGGCCAGCCCCGATCTCCAGTCCCTCAGTTCGCACAACAGCGGCGGCTCGGCTGGAACCGTGACGCTGACGACGACCGGAGGTGTGTCGCTGAGTGTCGACCCGGTCACCACCATGACGGTGCCATCGGCAGACAGCACGTCGACGACCTGGACGCCCACCTACTCAGCCGCCGGCGCGCATGCCATCGGTGAGACCGGCTCGGCAAGCAGCATCACCACCCCCGGCGCCGACCTCGTTTCGGTCCACCTCGCCGGCACCAAGGGCGGCAGCAATCGCTTCGCCAACGGCAATTATCAGGCAACGGTAACGCTGCGCTGCGAATGACGCGAGCGAAGGAGGGGGTCGTGAAACATGCTCGAATCCTGGCGACGGCACTGGCCGTCGGATTGGCGCCCATTGCCGCCAAGGCCCAGTCGATGTCGCCGATGCGTGGCGAGATCAACAGCTTCACCGACGTCTTCGCGGTTCGCGTCTTCCCCGCCAATCCCTACGACCGGAAGATCCGGGTCGAAATCCATGTCTACGATCAGGATTTTCAGCCGGTAGATGCCAGAATCTCTCCAGATATATTCCAGCTGGCTTCCCAGGCCTCCCGTTCTGTCCTTGTGGTTGTGCCTTTTGACGGCGCTGCCGAGCGTAAAGTGCGTATCTGTACCGAAAGCATCCCCTTTCCCAATCAACAGACGCAGATAAGGGCACAGATATGCGGAAAGTTTTTTGGGCGCCGCAAGTCCTGACACTGGCGCTCGCGGCTGCTTGGGCGGGTGCGTCGCCGGCCGGGGCCGAGGACGTCTACAACCTTAACCAGAATGAGAGCGGCTTCAACCTGCCCGGCGTCACCTTGCCCCAGGGCCAGGACGAGGTCCATGCCGCGGACGGTACCACTTGCCGTTCCGCCGTCTCCGGTTCCGGCGCTTATGTCGATCTCGGCGTTATCAGAGGCAACAGCCAGTCGGACAACAGCGTTGCCACCTATGGTCGGGTGGTGATCCCGATCGGGCGCACGCCGAAGCGCGTCGATTGCAGCCGTCTCTATGAGCTTGAGGTCGAGCGCCTGCAGTTGGAACTGAAGCTCCTCAAAATGGGCCTCGGCGCCGACAGCCAGACGGCGAGCGTGGCTGCCAGCACTTCCACGGCCGCGTCACCGGGGTGGGCCAACGAAGGCTGGAGCATCAGGACCGGAAGTGGTGATGGCAAGAAAAAGAAGAAGCAGTAGTCGCGCGCTGCTTGCGATGGCAGCACTTGCCGGTTCCTGCCTTCCGGTGCAGGCGGCGATCATCGGCACCTGCACCATCATGGTCGGGGCGTCCGGAACGATGAAGGCCAATCCCGCCATCAGCATACTGGGCTCCAAACAGGCAGGCGGATCGAGCGCCAGCGCCACCGTGGTGGCAAGCTCCCTGTTGTGCTCGATACTTAATTTGCTTGACTGCTATTCGGTTTCGGCGCCGGCGCCTGCCGCATTCTCGTCCGCGCCGAGCGGCGGCGGCACCAACGTGACCTTCGCTTCGGTCTTCCGCCTCGATGGCTCGGGGGCAGATGTCAACGGAAGTGTGCCGCAGAGGGTTGCCAACGGCACCCACACGATGCAGGTCGACCTCACCGCCACCAGGTCGAGCGGTATCTTTCCCGCCGGCAACTATCAGGGCACGGTCACCCTGCGCTGCGAATAAGGCCACGACACCCCAAATCGGGCTGGACCATGCGCGTGGTCTGGCAAGCCGCGGCCTTACAGGTTAGCTTCCGCGCAATCGGAACGACCTGGGTTCGCTTGGACGCACAAGGATGCTCCGACATTTGAATTTGCGTTGCCAGGAGGCCTTGCTTGATTATCGTCATCGGTTCGATCAACCTCGACCTTATTGCCAAGGTCGACCGCTTGCCTAGCCCCGGCGAGACGGTAGGCGGCTCGGCCTTCACCACCGCGCCCGGGGGCAAGGGCGCCAACCAGGCGCTGGCCGCCGCACGCGCCGGCGCCTCGGTGCGCATGGTCGGCGCCGTCGGCAGGGACAGCTTCGCCGCCGAGGCACTGGCATTGCTGCGCGACGGCAAGGTCGACCTGTCCGGCGTTGCCGAGACTCACGCCTCGACCGGCACGGCACTGATCATGGTCGCCGACGACGGCGAGAACATCATCGCCGTGGTGCCGGGCGCCAACGCTTCCGTGGTGCCCGGCGATCTCTCCAAGGCCTTTCTGAAAAAAGGCGACGTCGTGCTGCTGCAAAATGAGATTCCGCTGGCCACCGTCGATGCCGCCCTCGACCAGGCAAGGGCGGCCGGCGCCATCACCGTGCTCAACACGGCGCCGTTCCAGGGGCAAGCAGCCGGCTTTCTCGGCAAGGCCGACTATGTCGTCGCCAACGAAACCGAGTTCGACCTCTATGGCGAAGCGCTGTCGCTGCAAGGCCGCGACCGGGCGGCCCGCATGCGCGACTTTGCCGGAAAGACCGGCCGCACCGTCGTCGTCACACTCGGCGGCGACGGCGTGATGGCGGCGACACCGACCGAGTACCTGGCCGTTCCTGCGCGCAAGATAACGCCTGTCGACACGGTCGGCGCCGGCGATACGTTCTGCGGCTATTTCGCCGCCAGCCTGTCGTCGGGCCTCACGCTCGAACAGGCGCTGGCGCGCGCCGGCGCAGCCGGCTCGCTGGCCTGCCTGAAGCCTGGCGCCCAACCGGCGATCCCGCTCGCCAAAGACGTCGATCAGGCGCTGCAGGAAACCCGTTAAAATGCTGCGTCCTCAAACGAAGCATGCCGTGCCGCCGGCAAGCGACATCTGCCGCCTTTCCGCGGTCGAACTCGCCGGCGCGATCCGGGAGAGAGAGCTTTCCGTGCGTGAGGTGGTGGCGGCATTCCTCGATCGCATCGAGGCGGTCAATCCGCTGGTCAACGCCATCGTCTCCTTGCGCGATCGCGGCGACATCCTGCGCGAAGCCGATGCGGCCGATGCCAGTCCGGCGCGAGCCGAAGCCGGCCCGCTCTTCGGCCTGCCGATGGCCATGAAGGACCTCGCCTCGACCACGGGCCTCAGGACCTCGTTCGGCTCGCCGATCTTCGCCGATTTCGTGCCGCAGGAAGACGACTTCTTCGTCGAGCGCATCCGCAATGCCGGCGCCATCATCATCGGCAAGACCAACGTCCCCGAATTCGGGCTTGGTTCCAACACCTATAATGCCGTGTTCGGGCCGACGCTGAACGCCTTCGATCCGGCCCTGACCGCCGGCGGCTCGAGCGGCGGCGCGGCGGTGGCCCTGGCGCTCGACATGGTGCCCGTCGCCGATGGCAGCGACTTCGGCGGCTCGCTGCGCAACCCGGCCGCCTGGAACAATGTTTTTGGCTTCCGCCCGTCGCAAGGACTTGTTCCCGGCGGACCCGATTTCGAAGTCTTCCATGCGCAGATGGGCGTCGACGGGCCGATGGGCCGCAACGTCCGTGACATGGCGCTGCTGCTCGATGTGCAGGCCGGTTACCACCCGCACGCGCCATTGTCCTACGAGAAACCCGGCTCGTTCCTCGAAGGGCTTGGAATACCGGCAACTGGTGGCCGCATCGCCTGGCTCGGTGACCTCCACGGTCATCTGCCGGTTGAAACAGGCATTCTCGGCCTGTGCGAGGCAGCACTTGGCCGCTTTGCGAAGGCATCGTTCCTGACCGAGCCCCTGCTGCCGGATTTCGATTTCGAAGCGCTGTGGCAGGCCTTCGTGACGCTGCGCCAGGCCAGCAGCGGCTGCGCGCTCAAAACCCACTATGACGATCCCGCGAAGCGCCGGCTGCTCAAGCCGGAAGCCATCTGGGAAGTGGAGAACGCCATGCGGCTGACGGCGCCGCAGATCCGCGCCGCCTCCGTGACCCGTACATCCTGGCATCGCAAGCTGCTGTCGCTCTTCGACCGCTATGACCTGATTGCGCTGCCGACGGCGCAGGTCTTCCCCTTCGACATAGGCACGCATTGGCCCCGTGAGGTCGCCGGACGCGCAATGGACAGCTACCACCGCTGGATGCAGGTTTCCGCCTTCGCGACCCTAGGCGGCTGCCCGGCGGTCAACGTGCCGGTCGGCTTCGACGACCGGGGCCGGCCGATGGGCATGCAGCTGATCGGGCGGCCGCGCGGCGACCTCGCCGTACTCAAGGCGGCGGCGGCCTATGAGGCTACACTGCCCTGGCAGGCCGGCGCCTGAACCGGGCGGACTGGCGTGTCGCAGGGCGCTAGGTAGCGGCTTGCACCGGCTGCGCTGCTATGCATTGATTACCCTCAACCGCGCCGCCTCGGCGGTATTCCTGGGGAAAAATCATGTCGTTCGAACTCTACGCTGCCTATGTCCTCGCTTGCATCGTTATCATCCTGGTGCCCGGTCCGACGGTCACGCTGATCATCGCCAACAGCATTCGCCATGGCTCGCGCGCCGGCCTCGCCAATGTCGCCGGCACGCAGGCCGGGCTTGCCGTGATGATCGCCATCGTCGGCATCGGCCTCAACACGCTGATCGCAGGCATGGGCCACTGGTTCGAGTGGGTCAGGCTGATCGGCGCCGCCTATCTGATCTGGATGGGTGTGCAGATGTTCCGTTCCAAAGGCACGCTGAATGCCGATGGAACAGCGAGAAAGCCACGCGGCGGCTTCTTCCTGCAGGGCTTGCTGGTGGCGCTCAGCAATCCCAAGACGCTGATTTTTTTCGGCGCCTTCTTTCCGCAGTTCATTTCGCCGCAAGGCAACTACTCGCTGCAGATCGCCATCATGGGCCTGACCGCCATGATCTTCGCCGCCTTCTCGGATTCGACCTATGCGCTGGCCGCCGGCCGCGCCGGGCGCCTGTTGTCGGCCGGCCGCATAAAACTTTTGTCGAGGATCAGCGGCAGCTTCATGGTCGGCGGCGGCCTGTGGTTGGCGTTTTCAAAGGCGAAGTAAGGTGCGCCTCTTCCCTCGCCCCGTTTACGGGGAGAGCGTGGTCGCGAAGCGATCGGGTGAGGGGCAACGCCGGGTCTGCAGACAAAATATTAACGTTTGTGCCGCCCCTCATCCCCCTGCCGGGACCTTCTCCCCTTAAACGGGGAGAAGGGAAGCTTTTAAAGCCGCCCCAGCCTCTCCACCAGCAACGCGAAAAACCCATCATGGTCGATGTCGCGCATCACCATGGCGTTCTTCGGCCGCTTGGTGACGCCCCACCAGTCGATCACGGTCATCCCCATGGTCAGTTCCGAGGCGGTTTCCACGCTGACGTTGCAGTTGCGGCCCTTGAACAGGTCCGGCTTCAACAGATAGGCGATGACGCAAGGGTCGTGCAGCGGGCCGCCGTCGGTGCCGTATTTCTCCTCGTCGAAGCGCTCGAAGAACTCCAGCATCTCGGCGGTGGCGGTGCCGACCTTGGTGCCGAGCGCGCGGAAGGTTTGCGTGCGCTTGGCAGTGGTCAGCGCCTTATGGGTGACATCGAGCGGCATCATCACGATCGGGATGCCGGATTTGAGCACGACATCGGCGGCCTGCGGATCGACATAGATGTTAAATTCGGCGGTCGGGGTGACGTTGCCGCCTTCGAAGAAGCCGCCGCCCATCAGCACGATTTCCTTGATGCGTGGTGCGATGCGCGGCTCGCGGATCAGCGCCAGCGCAATGTTGGTGAGCGGGCCGAGCGCGCAAAGCGTGATCGTGCCGCTTTCTTCGCTCATCAGCGTCTGGACGATGAAATCGACCGCGTACTGGTCCTGCAGCTTCATCGTCGGTTCGGGCAGTTGCGGTCCGTTGAGACCGGTCTTGCCATGCACTTCCTCGGCGGTGACCAATTCGCGCATCAGGGGCCGGATGGCGCCGGCATAGACCTTGATGTCCGGACGGCCAGCCAACTCGCAGATCTTGCGGGCATTCTTTTCGGTAAGCTTCAGCGGCACGTTTCCGGCAACGGCTGATATGCCGACGATCTCCAGTTCGGAGCTGCCGAGCGCCAGCAATATGGCGACGGCATCATCCTGACCGGGATCCGTGTCGATGATGATCTTGCGTGACTGGGGCATTTCAATTCCTTGTTTGGCGAGGTCGTGGGCTTGAACCGATCCGATCGAAGCATCCAAATGACGCCGAAGCGGCCGCGAGCTGCCACGCCGAACCGCTCGACCGGGGAAGACAATCCCCGACCTGCGCGCTTCTCCTTGCATCTGCTCGCCGTTTCAAGCGCCATGTCGGTCATTCCTGTGAGTCCACGCCTGGTCTTTTTGGGCGGGTCTGTTGACGGCTTGAACTTGGTCGCGGGGCGGACCATATCAAGGCCATCGGGAAAAATGCCATCTGGGTTTTTCCACTTTATGTCGCTCTTGAGAGGACAGTGTAACATGAGCCGAATGACGCCCTTTTCCAGCCCGCTTCTCCTTGGTTTCGACGCCATGGAAAAGACCCTGGAACGCTTGGCGAAATCCGGCGACAGCTACCCTCCCTACAACATCGAACGCCTCAGCGGCGCCGACGGCAAGACCGAAAGGTTGCGCATTACATTGGCGGTCGCCGGTTTCGCCGAAAGCGATCTCGATGTCACCACGGAGGAAAACCAGCTGGTCGTGCGCGGCCGTCAGACCGACGACACCGAGCGCGAATTTCTTCATCGCGGCATCGCCGCGCGCCAGTTCCAGCGCTGTTTCGTGCTGGCCGACGGCATGCGGGTGATCGCGGCGGAGTTGAAGAACGGTCTTTTGTCGATCGACCTCGATCGGCCGGAGTCCGAACGGCTGGTACGGAAAATAAACATATCGGTGAAAGACTGATCGTTACCACTGCATCGGCCGGAAAATCGGCACCGATTTTTCGAAAGCACGATGCAGCAAATTGAATGGCTCTCATGCGGGATGGCCTTGAGCGGCGTCCTCGCGCCAAGGAGGCTTTGAAATGACCAGAACTGAAAACATCACCATGACCAATGGCGAATTCGCTCATCTCGGCGAAGGCTCGGTCGCTTATCTCAGAAAGGTCTCGAGCGACGAATTGCTCGGCCGTTTCCCCAATCTCGGCGAAATCGCCCCCGGCATGGAACTGTGGGCGCTGTTTGCCGCCAATGGTCAGCCGATCCTGCTTTCCGATGCGCGTGACCGCGCTCTGGCCGGCGCCATGGAAAACGACCTGACCACCGTCGCCATTCACTGACAGCGATTCCGGCTGAAACGGAAAAGGGCCGCCCATGGCGGCCCTGTGGCGATATCATTCTCGAAATTCAGGCCGCGTGCGAAGCCTGGGTGTCCGACAAAAGCGCGTGGATAGCGGCGGCGTCGCGCGTACCCCTGATCTTGGCCACCGTGTCGGCATCGCGCAGCACCCGCGCGATGCGCGACAGTGCCTTGAGGTGGTCGGCGCCCGCCCCTTCCGGCGCCAATAGCAGAAACACGAGATCGACGGGCTGATCATCCAGCGATTCGAAATCGACAGGCGTCTCCAGCCGGGCGAAAACACCTGCGATGCGCTTCACGCCGGCCAGCTTGCCGTGCGGAATGGCGATGCCGTTGCCGACGCCGGTCGAACCCAGCCGCTCACGCTGCAGGATGGTGTCGAACACCTCCCGCTCCGGAATGCCGGAAATCGCCGCTGCCCGTTCGGACAGCAATTGCAGCAGCTGCTTCTTGGAGTTCGCCTTCAACGCCGGCAGTATCGCCGGAACGTTGATAAGATCGCTCAGATCCATGCTTGAAAATCCCTTGTTCGCCTGCCGTCACCAGTCCCCACCCCTCGTGCGGCCGGCTCTTATCCCAGTGCGACCGTGGTCGTCACGTCCGTGCGACCTTTGTCGTCACGCTTGCGCGACCTTGGTCGTCGACGGGTCGATCCAGCCGATATTTCCATCGGGTCGGCGATAGACGATGTTGAGATGGTCGGTTCCCGCATTGCGGAAGACAAAGACCGGGCTGTCCTTGGTGTCGAGCTCGATGACCGCCGACGCCACCGACATGGTCTTCAGCGTCATGGTTGATTCGGCGACGATGGCCGGCGCGAAATTCTCCGGAATGTCCTCGTCGTCATCGGCAAGCGGCGCCATCACCGTGTAGGCTATGTCGGTCGGCTGGCCGTTGGCGGCGCCCGAATTGTGCGATTTCAGCCGGCGCTTGTAGCGCCTCAGGCGGGTTTCCAGACGATCCGCCGCGGCCTCGAAGGCCAATGTCGGATCCTGGGCATCGCCGGTGGCCTGCAGCGAAGCGCCGGAATCCAGCCGGATCATGCAGTCCGCCGAATAGCGCGAGCCCGATTTGATGACCGTGACATGTCCGGCAAAGCCGCGATCGAAATATTTGCCGATCGCTTCGCCGACGCGATCATTGATGCGTGTCCGAAACGCATCGCCGATGTCCATGTGTTTTCCCGATATGCGCAGATTCATCTGAAAACTGACCTTCCTGCTCAGGCTTCAAACTGGCCCGAGTTTATACTCGTGATCCGTGCGCACAAGCTTTGCGGCGTCACTTGCGCCGATTTTAAATCCAAACTTTCCGGTTGATCACAAGCCGCCCTTTGACCGTCCCGAGGCCAACGTCGTGACGGACCATCCGCATGCGGGCATCTAGCCCGTCTCATGCGGGCGGGCTTCTAGCCACTTCACCGCGGCTTGTCAATGAAGTGCCGGCCTGTGGAAAATCGACCCGCTCAGCGCCCGGCGCTGGCCATCGCCCGTTTCTCGCGTCGGCGCTGCACCGAAGAGGGGATATTCATGCCTTCCCGGTACTTGGCGACCGTACGCCTTGCAATGTCGACGCCACTTTCACGCAACATGTCGACGATTGCGTCGTCGGAAAGCACGTCGACGGGTTTTTCCTCGTCGATCAACTGCTTGATGCGGTCACGCACGGCTTCCGAGGAATGCGCATCGCCGCCGCCCGAGGCGGCGATCGAGGCGGTGAAGAAATACCGGAGCTCGAACACGCCGCGCGGCGTCAGCATGTATTTGTTGGCTGTGACCCGGCTGACCGTCGATTCGTGCATGCCGATGGCGTCGGCCACCGTGCGCAGATTGAGCGGCTTCAGCTGCCGCACGCCATGGACGAGGAAGGCATCCTGCTGGCGAACGATTTCCGAGGCGACCTTGAGGATGGTCTTTGCCCGCTGGTCGAGGCTGCGCGTCAGCCAGTTTGCATTCTGCAGGCATTCGGCCAGAAAATCCTTTTCCGCCTGGTTCTTGGCCTGCGGTGAGACCTGGGCGAAATAGATATGGTCGACCAAAACCCGCGGCAGCGTTTCGGCATTGAGCTCGACCGTCCAGCTGCCGTCATTGGCCGCGCGCACCTCGACATCGGCGACGATCGCGTCGCTGGCGCCGCCCGAAAACGCCATGCCCGGCCGGGGATCGAGCGCCCGGATCTCCGCCAGCATGTCGAGCAGATCCTCCTCGTCGACACCGCAGATCCGTTTCAATGCGTGAAAATCACGCCGTGCCAGGAGTTCGAGATTGGCGACCAGCGCCTTCATCGCCGGATCGAGCCGGTTGCGCACCGCAAGTTGCAGCGACAGGCATTCGGCTAGGTCGCGGGCAAACAGGCCGGCCGGCTCGAAGGTCTGACACACCGCCAGCACCTTCGCGACGGCGGCGGCATCCGCACCGAGACGAACGGCGATCTCGGCCAGGTCGGCACGCAGATAGCCGCTCTCGTCAAGGCCGTCGGCGAGTTCGGCGGCGATCAGCCGTGCAGCCGGATCGGCGAAGGCTAGCGCCACCTGTTCACCGACATGGTCGCGCAGCGTGATCGTCGCGGCCGCCATATCGCCCGCATCAAACCACTCGGATGAGGAACCCGCGCCATTGCCCGAAGCCGACTTCCATTGTGCCGTCAGGTCGGGACCGAGCCGCTCGCTGGTGCCCGGGTCGTCGGGAAACAGGTTTTCCAGCGACGTGTCGAGCTTGTCCGAGATCGCCTCGGCGCTCCACTGCGTCTCGTTTTCGAACCAGTCGCCTTCGGCGGTGGCTTGCGGCTCCGCCTCGATCTTTTGCGCCTGGTCGCTGGCGGCATCGTCCTGCGGCTCGGCGCGTTCCAGCAGCGGATTGCGCTCGATTTCCTCGTCGATGAAATGCTCAAGCTCGACATGGGTGAACTGCAGCAGCCGAATCGACTGCATCAGCTGCGGCGTCATCACCAGCGACTGCGATTGTCGTAGCTGTAGTTTGGCCGCCAACGCCATGGTTCGGTTTCAAACGCCTCGTCTACGCATCCCGACTTCCGGGCAAGAATTTTGCAGCCGGCCATAAAAACTGGCCCGGCTTTTGCTTGTCAAGGCAATTGGTAGCAAAACGCGCTTACCGGAGCGTTATCCCGGAGCAAAATCGAGAAAAAAGCGCCGCGCGAACCGCAAAAATCGTGTCAGGAAACAAATTTCACGCTCAGAGCAATTCCAGGAAAAGTGTGAAACGGTTTTCCCGGAAAAGCGCATAGCGCTTTCCCTTGGGAATTGCGTCAAGACGAAAAGACGGAGCGGATTGGCGTTTTCCGTGAAACGACGAACCGTTCAGAGCGTAAAACCCTCGCCGAGGTAAAGTCGCCGCACATCCGGGTTTGCCACCACTTCGTCGGCCCTGCCATGGGTCAGCACCTGGCCGGCATGGATGATGTAGGCGCGGTCGATCAGGCCGAGCGTTTCGCGCACATTATGATCTGTGATGAGGACGCCGATGCCGCGCGCTGTCAGGTGGCGCACCAGTTGCTGGATATCGGCGACAGCGATCGGATCGATGCCGGCGAAAGGCTCGTCGAGCAGCATGTAGGCCGGACGCGTCGCCAGCGCTCGCGCGATTTCCAGGCGTCGCCGCTCGCCGCCCGAAAGCGACATGGATGGCGCCTTGCGCAGATGGCTGATGTGGAATTCCTCGAGCAGTTCGTCGAGATTGCGCTCGCGCACCTTGCGGTCCTTTTCGACCACTTCCAGCACCGCGCGGATATTCTGCTCGACATTGAGCCCACGGAAAATCGACGCTTCCTGCGGCAGATAGCCGATGCCGAGGCGTGCGCGACGGTACATCGGCATCGACGTGACGTCGAAGCCGTCGATCTCGATCGTGCCTTCATCCACCGGCACGAGGCCGGTAACCATGTAGAAACAGGTCGTCTTGCCGGCGCCGTTGGGGCCGAGCAGTCCAACGGCCTCGCCGGCGCGCACGCCGATGGTGACGCCGCTGACGACCTTGCGGCCCTTGTAGCTCTTGGTCAGCCCCTTGGCGATCAGGGTTCCCTTGAACTTTCCCGCATCGACGGTCACCGTGGCCGGCGCCGAAAGCTTGCCGGCGGCCCGTCCCGGAAGACGCGCCGTCAACGACGACAGGCTGGCCATCAGGGGTTCGTCGCTCCCGATTTCGGCGGCGGCGTGATCGACATCTGGACGCGTTGCCCAGCACATGGATCCACCTGAGCCAGTCCGCTTTTCATCTGCACCGTAAGCTTGCAGCCCACCAGAACATTGTCGTTTTGCGACAGAACGACCTTTTTGCCCGAAAGCACCAGCACCTGGCTCTTCATATCGAAGCTGCCTTGATCGCCGGTCGCGACCTGCGCATCCGACTTGATGTAAACCTTGTCGGAGATCTCCAGGTGATCGATGTTGGCCGAGCCCGTCATCGCCGCACCCGCGGCCTCCGTGCCCTTGGCAGCGGCGTTGGGGTCCTTGACGTAGTAGACCGTCATCTTGCCGGCCTTCATCAATGTCGGCCCCTGGACGACGCTGACATTGCCCGTGAAGATGGCGACACTGTCGGCCTGGCGGACTTCCAGCTTGTCGCTCTCGATCTGGATCGGCTTGTCGCCGGACAGTTTGAGGCCTGATTGACTGGTCGTCTGCGCCCATGACGGCACGAGTCCGAGCAGCAGCAACGCTGAAGTTGCAGCCGCGAGCCGCGTCGAACTACTGAGCCGCATTGGTTTCTCCGCTGTTTCCCTGTGCCGCCTTCAAGGCGGCGGAATCGATGTTGACGCGCACTTTGTTCTCGAAAACCAGAACCTTGCCATTGTCCTGGACCGACATCGTATCCGCCGTGATCCGCGACCCGCCACGGCTGACATCGACGGGATCTCCCGTCTTCATAGTGCCTTTGCCCATGTCGAGGAAGACCGATTTGAACTTGGCCTGCATGCCGTCGGTCGTGGTGATCGTCACGTCGCTGGTCAGGTTCATCGTATTGCCGTCGCGATCGTAGGTGCCGTGCGAGGCCTTGACCGCCGCCACATTGTCGGGCGCGATCGGCACCTTGGCGTCGATGCCTTCCAACTCGATGATACCTTGCGTGCTGACATCCTGAATGGCACGCAGCGCCGTCATCGAATAAGGCTGCTTCTGCTTGGTGAAACCGTTGAGCTTGGGATTGGCCATCACCAGCTTGCCGTTGGAAAAGGCAGTGCCTTCCGCCTGAACCTTCACGGCGACGGGTGCGGCGAGATAGGAATAGACCGGGAAAGCGACCGCTATCAGTGCCGCGGCCACTGGCACGGCAAATTTGAGAACGCGCACGCGGCGCGAATGACGCTGTGCACGGTCGAAAGCATCGCCGCGCGTCCGACCGCCCGCCGGGGGAGCCAACACCGCCTCGGCGTTGGTTGGTTCAATAGGTCGCGCTAACATTCACTGCTTTCTTCTAACCCTGCCCGCCCTTGAGCACCGCCTATAGGTGGGACGCCGGCGCTTTCAAGCAAGCACAAGCCCACGAAAACTGCAAAAGTGTGACAACCGCCTTTGTACAGACGAAAACGAAGTCCGCACAACTGCGTGTTCTCCATAGCAGAAACAGACACGCGGCGTAAAATTTATCAGCGCCTGTCTCGCCGCCCGACCTCGCGGTGATTGCCCAAAAACGTGAGGGGAGATGTCGGATGCCCCGCCTAGCCAGCCTGGTCGATCGTGTATGCGGCGTTGCCGATCACGTCGGCGGGACGCTTTTGGCTTTAGATCCGGTCGGCGTCAGGCCGCCTTCCTCTGTATGAGACCAACAAGAACGGTGCGCATTCCCGAATACGATGGGCTGCCAATTTTCACTTCCCAATCAGTGTTGCGTTTCCGAGGGTGCTTCACATTACGCAACGCTTGGCGGAATGTGTTCGGGTCGACGCCTACAGTTCGAGCCATATCTTCGGCGGTTGTGTGTTTGGCGATCATGAAATCTCCTATGCCTTTTGCCGGTATATAGGGCGTTTGCGCAACTCGGCCAAAGGATTAGCCGTTTGCGCAAACTTCAGACTGAGACACTGCCGGAAAGAGAACTGCTTCCCGATGAGAGGATCATGGTCTAAAAGCGTCCCCTTCCGCCGACTGAAAGGCTGACCATGGCACTGAGAGCCGACGACCTGATCGACCGCCGCCGTTTGCGGCGCAAGCTGACATTCTGGCGCGTTGTCGCCATAGGCATCGTAGCCCTTGGGGTGATTGCGCTTTCAACCTGGTTCTATGGCGACGATTTCGGCGGCTCGACGGTCGACCATATTGCCAAGGTCAAGATCGAAGGCACGATCACCGAGGACGAGGAACTGATCAAGCGCCTGGAAACCATCCGTCTTTCATCGAAGGTGAAAGGGGTGATCCTGTCGATCGATTCGCCTGGCGGCACCACCGTTGGCGGTGAATCGATCTATGAAGAAGTGCGCAAGCTGGCCGCCGACAAGCCGGTGGTGGCGGAAGTCGGCACGCTCGCCGCATCGGCGGGCTATATGATCGCCAGTGCCGCCGATCACATCGTTGCCCGCAAGACCTCGATCGTCGGCTCGATCGGCGTGCTGATCCAGTATCCCGACGTCAGCGGCCTGATGGACAAGCTCGGCGTCAAGCTGGAGGAGGTGAAATCCTCGCCGCTGAAAGCCGCGCCCTCTCCCTTCAAGCCGACCAATGACGACGAGCGCGCCATGGTTCGCAAACTCATCCTCGACAGTTACAACTGGTTCGTCGACATCGTCGCCGAACGCCGCAAGATGACCCGCGAACAAGCGCTGGCGCTTGCCGACGGCTCGATATTCACCGGGCGCCAAGGCGTTGCCAACGGGCTGATCGACGCCGTCGGCGGCGAGGCCGTAGCGGTCGACTGGCTGGCCACCAAGGGCGTCGATGCCAAGCTCAAGGTCGTCGAGTGGAAGGATACCGAACGGCGCGGCAGCTTCCTGTTCTCGAAAGCGATGGCGCAAACCATCGGCAGTGCGCTCGGCCTGCCCGCCTACAGCGGCGACGTCATCCATGAACTCGGAGCCGACCGCTTGTTTCTTGACGGTCTCGTTTCCGTCTGGCACCCTTGAGACGCCGTTTGGGGCAAGTGAAAAAAGCAAATAAAATCATCCTCATAATTTTGACCGCACTGCTTTCACGGGGACCCGTCTCATGATCAAGTCCGAACTTGTGCAGATTATTGCCACGCGCAATCCGCATCTTTTCCTGCGCGACGTCGAAAACATCGTCGGCGCCATCTTCGATGAAATCACCGACGCCCTTGCCGAAGGCAACCGGGTCGAGTTGCGTGGCTTCGGCGCTTTTTCGGTGAAAAATCGTCCCGCCCGCACCGGCCGCAATCCGCGCACAGGCGAATCCGTCGAGGTCGAGGAGAAATGGGTGCCGTTCTTCAAGACTGGTAAGGAACTGCGTGAAAGGCTGAACGGCGGCAAGTAGGCGCGACGTCAGCGCCTGACGGCCTTCGGACAGGCCAGCTTCCGACGGAAAACATCATGTTCAATCGCTTCATGCTCATCGCGATCTTCGTGCCCCTGGCGATCATCCTGATCGCACTCGCCGTTGCCAACCGCGAACTGGTCGCCTTCACGCTGGATCCGTTCAACCCCGGCAATCCGAAGCTGACCCTGACTTTGCCGCTGTTCATCTTCCTGTTCCTGGCACTCGCCATCGGCATGATCGTCGGCAGCCTGGCAACCTGGGTCAAGCAGGGCCGCTATCGCAAGCTGGCGCGCCAGCGCGGCGTCGAGGCCGAGAACCTGCGCCAGGCGGTCAGCCGTGCGCCGGCGGTATCACAAAGCCAGGCTCCGGGAACGGCCCCAGGCTCCGCCCACGGGTCCGCCCAAGGGTCCGCATTGCCGAAGCCGACCGCTTGAACCGCCTGTTGGCGGTTTTGTCCCCACGGAGTTTTGCATGCTGACCATTTCGGCCGCAGAGGTTGACCATGCCCTGAGCTTTGCCAGGCTGGTCGAGACGCTGCGCATGGCGTTTCGCGACGGTGCGGTGCAGCCGGTCAGGCATCATCATACGATCGAGCGGCCAGATGGTGCCGCCTCCACCCTGCTTTTGATGCCGGCCTGGACCGATCTCAACGCGGCCGGCACGTCGGCCGGCGGTCACGTCGGCGTCAAGATCGTTACCGTGTCCCCCTACAACAATGCCATCGGCAAGCCGGCGGTGATGGGGCTCTATCTCCTGCTCAATGGCGCCACCGGCGAACCCGAGGCCTTGATCGACGGCCAGCGGCTGACACAGTGGCGCACCGCCTGCGCTTCGGCGCTCGCGGCCTCCTATCTCGCCCGCGACGATGCCTCGCGGCTGCTGGTGGTCGGCGCCGGCGCGCTGTCGCCCTTCCTCGCCAAGGCGCACTCGGCCGTACGGCCGATCAAGACCATCCGCATCTGGAACCGCACTCCGGCCAATGCCGAGAAAGTCGCCGCCGACCTGCGCGCCGAGGGTTTTGCAGCCAGCGCGGCGAGCGATCTCGATGCCGAGCTTGGGCAGGCCGACATCGTCTCCTCGGCGACGATCACCACCACGCCGTTGATCAAGGGTGCGCTGTTGCAGCCGGGAACCCATGTCGACCTGGTCGGAGGCTTTACGCCGACGATGCGCGAGAGCGATGACGACGCGATCAGGCTTGCCCGCGTCTATGTCGACACCCGCGCCGGCGCCACCAAGGAAGCCGGCGACATCGTCCAGCCGCTGGCCTCCGGCGTGCTGAAGCCGGAAACCATCGTCGCCGATCTGCACGAATTGGCGCGCGGGCAGAAGAAGGGTCGCGAGAGCGCCGGTGAGATCACGCTGTTCAAGTCGGTCGGCGCGGCGCTCGAGGATCTTGCCGCCGGCATTGCCGTCTACAAGGCGATGAAGACTTAATTCGCTGCCGCAGCCGTTTTGGCGCCCATCGCCTCTGCGATCAGAGCAAAATCGGCCGCGCTGACCGAAAACAGGCCAAAGCGAAGCTGATAACCCCAGTTCGACTTGCCGACGGTGAATTCGAGCTTGTCGAGCAGCGGCTTGATCGGCGCTTCCTCGGCCTTAGCCCACGCAACATCGCGGCGGAACGGCGTGAAGCCGGCGCCCATATCGCCCTGATAGGGCCCGCCTTCCCGCACCGTGCCGATCGCGGTGAAGGCCTGCAGGCCATCTTTCTCGCCCAAAACAGTGGTCGGCGAATAGTAGACGATGCCATCGCCTGGCTTGACGCGACGCAGCGGTGCCGCCTTGCCGTGATTGACCTGCATGAAGCCGGCTGCGCGACCCCGCCGGACATGTTCGGCCGATGCCACCGCGATCCAATACGCGCTCATTTCTGGTCACCATCGGCTTGTGCGCCGTCGGACAGCCAATAGACGCGCAGGCGATGATTGTCGGGATCGAGCGCGACAAAAGTACGGCCGAAATCCATGTCGGTCGGCGTCTGCAGGATTGTCAGCCCGCGCCCGGACCAGTCGGCATGGGCGGCATCGACCGCATCGGGCGTATCCAGCGCAAACACGATTTCGGCGCCACCGCCTGACGTGGCGGCTGCCGGCTCCACCGTATGGCGCGACCACAGGCCGAACTTGAAGCCGGCATCGAGCACGAACAGCACGAAGGTCGGCGAACTTTCGACCGGCTGACGGCCGAGCAGCGCGCTGTAGAAGGCGCCGCTCTGCTGCGGCTGGTCGACATAGAGGATGACGAAATTCGGGGTGGTCATGTCTGCTCTCCAAGGTTCAGCGTTTCGACTTGGCGAACATAGGATGCGCTACTGTCAGTTTCTGGCAGTAGCCGTCACGAACCACGCGACGTGTCGAGCGTTGCCCGCCATTCCTTGAGCAGCGCCTGGCGACGATGGGGATAGCGCGTATCTGTTGCATGGAGTTCGGTAATGCGATCGGTGCGAAAATGCCGGAAATCGTGCCGCATCTCGCACCACGCCACCACCACCCGCACCTTGTCGAAGAAGCCCAGCGCAAATGGCCACACGACACGCTCGGACGCAGCGCCGCCAGCGTCGCGGTAAAGAAAGCCGAGCTTGCGCTCGTTGCGGATGGCCTGCCGTACGAGGCCAAGGTCGATGGTCTCGATGGCCATGGCGGGAGGGCCGACCAGCAGTGTGCTCGCGTCGAGATCCTCGCGCAGATCGTCCGGCAGGACAGCCGCGATCTTGGCCAACGCGTTGGCAGCGGCGGCCGAAAGACGCTGGTCCGGCTGCTTGGCGACCCAGCGCGAGCCGAGCACGATGGCTTCGATCTCCTCGTCGCTGAACATCAGCGGCGGCAGCATGAAGCCGGGCTTGAGCACATAACCGACACCCGCCTCGCCCTCGATCGGCGCGCCCTGGCCCTGCAGCGTGGCGATGTCGCGGTAGAGCGTGCGGATCGAAATCCCGAGTTCATCGGCCAGCGCTTGCCCGCTCACCGGCCGGCGATGCCGGCGCAGGCACTGGATCAGGTCGAGCAGGCGTTCGGAGCGGGACATCCGGTAGATTTGCCTGTTTCTTTGACATTGGTCCATCGCGGCCAACCTGAACCGGAGAGGCCGACCTGTCGGACTTGGTTGCGAAGCCGGTTGCCCTATGTCAAAAGCGGCCACCCCGTTCGGAGTTGCCCCCGCTTGAAGTCTTTTCGCGACAAACGCCGCGACAACCGTCCACATCCATCCGCGAAGGGTGCGGCGGACGTGTCACGTCCGCGTCCCGGCCAGGCTCCCGCCAGACCGGAAGCGCCACCGCGCGAGCGCCATGAGGCGAAGACGGAAAGTCGTTCCGAACCGAACTCGGCGCCGCGCATCCTGGCCCGCCGCGAAGGCGCTCTGCCCGCCGAACATCTTCCCGTGATCCTGGAACTGGCGCCCAATGCCGATTATGCGCTCCTCGACAGCGGCACCGGCCAAAAGCTCGAACAATATGGCCCCTACCGTATCGTGCGGCCCGAGGGCCAGGCGATCTGGCAAAAGGCCTTGCCGGCAAAGGAATGGGAGCGCGCCGACGCCGTCTTCACCGGCGACACCGACGAGGAGGGTATCGGCCGCTGGCGTTTTCCCAAGCTGCCACTCGGCGAGACCTGGCCGATGAAGCATGACGGCATCGACTATCTCGGCCGTTTCACCTCGTTTCGTCATGTCGGCGTCTTTCCCGAGCAGGCCTCCCATTGGGATCACATGGCCGGGCTGATCGCGGCGGCGAAGCGGCCGGTCAAGGTGCTGAACCTGTTCGGCTATACCGGTCTCGCCTCATTGGTGGCGGCTCGCGCCGGCGCCGAGGTCACCCATGTCGATGCCTCGAAGAAGGCAATTGGCTGGGCCCGTGAAAACCAGGAGATGGCCGGCCTCGGCAGCAAGCCGATCCGCTGGATCGTCGACGACGCGGTCAAATTCGCCGAGCGCGAGGAGCGTCGCGGCAGCCGCTACGACATCATCTTGTTCGACCCGCCGGCCTATGGCCGCGGCCCCAAGGGCGAGGTCTGGCAATTGTTCGAGGACCTGCCTGATTTGACCGACCTTTGCCGCGCGATCCTGACGCCGAAGCCGCTCGCCGTGGTGCTAACCGCTTATTCGATCCGCGCCTCCTTCTTCGCCATCCACGCCTTGATGCGCGATACGTTTGCCGGCATGGGCGGCAAGATTGAATCGGGTGAGCTGATCATCCGTGAAAAGTCCGCCGGCCGGGCGCTCTCGACCTCATTGTTTTCGCGTTGGGTGGCTGAATGAACGAGCGGCATGCAGGCGCACCTGGCCAGGTGAAGGAGGTCACCAGCCTCGCCAATCCGCTGGTCAAGGACATCAAGGCGCTCGCTCAGAAGAAGTTCCGCGACCAGCAGAACGCCTTCATGGCCGAGGGGCTGAAGCTGGTCATCGATGCGCTCGATCTCGGCTGGCAGATCAGGACATTGGTTTTCGCCAAAGCCGGGCGCGGCAATGCGGCGGTGGAGAAGGTGGCCGCACGCACCGTTGCCGCAGGCGGCATGGTGCTAGAAGTGTCGGAAAAGGTGCTGGTCGCCATCACCCGCCGCGACAATCCGCAAATGGTGGTGGGCGTCTTTTCGCAGAAATTCCTCGCCTTGAAGGATGTGCGCGCCGACAATGGCGACGTCTGGGTGGCACTCGATCGGGTACGCGATCCCGGCAATCTCGGCACCGTCATCCGCACCGTCGATGCCGTCGGCGCCAAAGGCGTCATTCTGGTCGGCGATACCACTGATCCATTCTCCGTGGAGACGGTGCGCGCCACCATGGGTTCGATCTTTGCCGTGCCGGTAGCCAAGGCGACAACCGAGGCTTTCCTTGCCTGGCGGGGCGGCTTCTCAGGCCTCGTCGCCGGAACCCACCTGAAAGGCGCCGTCGACTACCGCTCGGTCGATTTTTCCCGCGGGCCCGTGCTGCTGATGATGGGCAACGAGCAGCAGGGGCTGCCCGAAAGCCTGGCTGCGAGCTGCGACAGGCTGCTCAGGATTCCGCAAGCGGGCCGTGCCGATTCGCTCAATCTGGCCGTCGCCACCGGCATCATGCTGTTCGAGATCCGGCGCGGCGCGCTGAAGCTCGAGCCAATCCTGGACCAGCAATGAAGGTTGCCTGCCCGTGAGATCATGGTCTCCCTACGCACTGCTCGTCGTCGCGGCCATCGCGCTCGACCAGTGGATAAAGTACCTGGTCGAGGCCGGTCTGCCTTTTCAGGAAAAGGTTGATCTGTTGCCCTTCCTGGCGCTGTTTCGCACCTACAATACCGGCATCGCCTTCTCGATGTTCTCATCCTTCGGCGACACCGGGCTGATCGTCATTTCGCTCGCCGTCGTTGCCTTCGTGCTGTTCCTGGCGACGCGGATCGCGCCGTCCCAGATCCTTGCCCGCACCGGCTTTGCGCTGATCGTCGGCGGCGCGCTCGGCAACCTGATCGACCGCGCCGTCTACGGCCACGTCATCGACTACATCCTGTTCCACACGACGGTCTGGTCGTTCGCCGTCTTCAACCTTGCCGACGCCTTCATCTCGGTGGGCGCGGCACTGGTCGTCTTCGACGAGCTGTTCGGCTGGCGGCGCGAGCCCGGGCCGTCCAACGCCAAGCCTTCCAAAGCCATGCCTTCCAAGGCCAAGTCTTCGAAGGCCAAGTCTTCGAAGGATTGACCCCGTGCCGCCATCGCCGCACAGTTCATGTCGCCAAACACGATCGCGGAGAAAGACATGTCCGAAACCTTCAAAGCCATCCTCGTTTCGCGTGACGCCGAGAAAAAGCAGTCGGTAACCGTGACCGATCTCACCGACGCCGACCTGATGGAAGGCGATGTCACCATCGCGGTCGAGGCAACGACGGTGAACTACAAGGATGGCCTGGCGATCACAGGCAAGGCGCCGGTGATCCGCCGCTGGCCGCTGGTGCCGGGCATCGATTTCGCCGGCACCGTCATCTCGTCTTCCCATCCCGACTGGCGCGCCGGTGACAAAGCCATCCTGAACGGCTGGGGCGTCGGCGAAACCCATTTCGGCGCCTATGCTGGCCGCGCCCGTGTCAAAGGCGACTGGCTGGTGCCGCTGCCGCAGGGCATCAGCCCGCATGACGCGATGGCCGTCGGCACCGCAGGCTATACCGCCATGCTCTGCGTCATGGCCCTGGAGCGGCACGGCATCCTGCCCGATCGCGGCCCGGTGGTGGTGACGGGGGCGGCCGGCGGTGTCGGCTCGGTCGCGGTCTCGATCCTGTCCAGCCTCGGCTACCATGTCATTGCTTCCACCGGCCGCAATGCCGAAAGCCCCTATCTGATCGACCTTGGCGCCGCCGAAGTGATATCGCGCGACGAGCTTGCCCAGCCGGCCAAGCCGCTGGCCAAGGAGCGCTGGGCCGGCGGCATCGACGCAGTTGGCAGCCACACGCTGGCCAATGTGCTCTCGATGACCTCCTATGGCGGCGCGGTCGCCGCCTGCGGCCTGGCCGGCGGCATGGACCTGCCGACCAGCGTCGCGCCCTTCATCCTGCGCGGCGTCTCATTGCTCGGCATCGATTCAGTGATGGCGCCGAAAGCAGTCCGCCTCGAGGCATGGCGCCGCATCGGCACCGACCTCGATCTTCAGAAGCTCGCCAGCCTGTCCAGCACCATCGGGTTCGACGGCATCGTCGATGCCGCGCGCGACATCGTCGACGGCAGGATCCGCGGCCGCGTCGTCGTGGATATGTGACTCCGCCCAACTGCCGGAAGGATGGAATCGCCAGATCTGCGGCAAACCCGCCGCGCCTCGGCAAAAAGCGCTCATCCGCTAAAATTCGAACGATCCGCCGCAATTTTCCATAATCTCTGTCTGGCAAGGATTTCGCATGATCGCGGAATCCGGCAGCCAACAGGCGGACACTGGCGACGACGTCGATGCGGTGCTCCCGCCGCTGGTGCCCGAGCCGGAATTCTCCAGGCGCGAAAGCCTGCCCTTTCTGACATTCGTCGCCATCGTGGTGGTGGCCGGGCTGGCGCATCTGACCGGGGCACCAATCTTCATTAGCGTCGCATTGCTGGCAACCGGTCTTGCCGGTCTTGCCCTGCATCTGCGCGCCAGGCGGAGCGAACATCGCACCTCTGCCCTTCTTGACGAAACCACTGCCCGCAGCCGCGCCGAGATCGAGACGCTGGCCGACCGCATGTGGGAGATGCAGGAGAGCGATGAGCGCTTTCGCGGCCTGATCGACGCGCTTGGCGATCTCGTCATCCATCGCGACCGCGATGGCTACATCGTCTATGCCAACAAGGTCTTCGCCGATCTCGTCGAGATCGACCAGCGCGACCTTGCCGGCAAGACCCTGGCAGAACTGGGCATCGAGGTCGGCATGGTTCCCGATGCCGCCTTTTCCGACCATGAGTGCCTGAGTTCCACCGATGTCTCTATCAGCACGCCGAGCGGGCAGCGCTGGTTCTCCTGGATCGAACTGTCGGTGCGCGACAAGGACAGCGGCGCGGTTTCGCACCGCACCATCGCCCGCGACATCACCGCCCGCAAACGCGCCGAATCCTCGCTGATCACCGCACGCGAACGGGCCGAATATGCCAGCCAGGCCAAATCGCGCTTCCTCGCCACCGTCAGCCATGAAATCCGCACCCCGATGAACGGCATCATGGGGATGGCCAGGTTGCTGGCCGACACCAGCCTGTCGCCGGAGCAGCAAACCTATGTCGGCGCCGTCTCGACCTCGGCCAGCGCATTGCTTGCCCTGATCGAGGATCTTCTCGACTATTCCAAGATCGAAGCCGGGCGTTTCGACCCCGAGCCGCAGCCGATGTCGGTGCGCGAGATCGCCGACAACATCATCGAATTGCTGGCAGCGCGGGCTTTCGCCAAGGATATCGGGCTGGGTTGCCATGTCGAACCCGACGTGCCGCAATTGATCACCGCCGATCCGGGCAAGGTGAGGCAGGTGCTTCTCAACCTCATCGGCAACGCCATCAAGTTCACCGACAGCGGCGGCGTGCTGGTGAGCATAGCACGCGCACGCACCGAAACCAGCGACCGCATATGCTTCACCATCGCCGATACCGGTCCGGGCCTGCGTGATGCCGACCTGGAGCGCATTTTCGAGGAGTTCGAGCAGGCCGACGGCACGTCGACACGCACACATGGCGGGGCCGGCCTCGGCCTTGCCATCTCCAGACGCCTGGTGGCCGCCATGGGCGGCACGATCTCGGTATCCAGCCGGCTCGGCCAGGGATCCGAGTTCGTCTTCGAAATCCCTGCGATAGCGGCCACCGAAGCGCCGCAGGGCCACCAGAATGCTCTCTCGGGCAGACGCGCGGTGATCCTGTCGAAGAACGCCGTCGAGGCCGACGCCATCGCCCGCACCATCCGCGCCAATGGCGGCGCGGTCGACATCGCCACCACTGCCGCACAGGCCGCGCCTTTCGCCGCCGGCTGCGATGCGATCCTGGTCGATGCAGCGATGGAAGAAGGCGACGGAAGGCTGCTCAAGCGCCTGCGCCAAAGCGGTTTCTCCGACTGTGAGGCGATCACGCTGATCGCGCCGACCGATCGCGGCATGCTTGGCGAGTTCCGAGCCAGCGGCTACGCAACCTTCCTGGCCAGACCGGTGCGTGGCGGAACACTTCTGCGTGTGCTGTTGAGCAGCCATGCTCCGAGCCTCGGCCCGCCGCAGCCGGAAAGGCGCGGCGCGCCGACGCTGCGCGCCGTCGGCAACCGCCAGCGCGGCCTGTCGGTGCTGATCGCCGAGGACAATGACATCAACGCCATGCTGGCCCGCGCCACGCTGCTGAAGGCCGGGCATCGCGTCAAGGTGGTCGGCAACGGCAAGGCCGCCGTCGAGGCTGTCACCGGCGCCGCGCACAAGGACCGCTTCGACGTGGTCTTGATGGATCTGCACATGCCGGTCATGGACGGGCTGGACGCGATTGCCGCCATCCGCCGCCATGAGGAAGAAAGTGCAGTGCGGCCGGTGCCGATCATGGTGCTGTCGGCCGACAGCCAGGAAAAGACCCGTCATGCGGTGTTGGCCCATGGCGCCAGCGGCTTTGTCACCAAGCCGCTCGACCCCGAGGCGCTGGTCAATGCCGTCGAGGGGCAGGTCGTCGCGGCCTGAGCTTTCCACCGCCATTCGGCACGGGCGATCACTTAAACGTAGCCGGTTGATCGTATTCGCCAGCCGACGAAGTATTGCCCATGACGTCGTATCACGGTACTGTCACAATCCTGTTGCACCTACACCGTATCCCCGTGCCAAGAGGGATGGCTCGAAGGAGAATCACTCGTGCATACAGTTATGCCGGAATGTGACACTCGGCCGAACGCCAGCAGCGCCTTGCTTGCCGGACGTAACGTCGATTCCGTCATAAAGGGCGCGGCGCTGGGCCGTATAGGCAATCTTGAAGTGCGGCTCGCTCGCAACGAGGCCGAGATCGCGGCCGCGCAGGAAGTGCGCTACCGGGTGTTCTACGACGAACTTGGCGCCAGGAAGGACCTGTTCCAGGCCCATGACCGCCGGGACGCCGATCGGTTCGATCCGCTCTGCGACCATCTGCTGGTTTTGGACACCACGCTTTCCGGTCCCGAACATCGCCGCATCGTCGGCACATATCGGCTGCTGCGGCAAGAAATCGCGGCCACGGCCGGTGGCTTCTATTCCGAAGGTGAATTCGAGCTGACCAAGCTCATCGCCCGCCACCCCGGCCAGCGCTTCCTTGAACTCGGCCGCTCCTGCGTGTTGCCGGAATACCGCTCGAAGCGCACCATCGAGGCGTTGTGGCAAGGCATCTGGGCTTACATCAACCATTACGAAATCGGTGTGATGACCGGCTGCGCGTCCTTTCACGGCACCGTGCCGGCGGCGCATGCCGAGGCGCTCACCTACCTAGCCCACCACTGCCGGACGAACTCGGCCTGGGACGTGCGCGCGGTGTCCGGGCGCTATTGCTCGATGGATCTGATGCCGATCGAGGCCGTCAATGCCAAGGCGGCGATCGCCGCGATGCCGCCTTTGGTCAAGGGCTATCTGCGCGTCGGTGCCCGCATCGGCGATGGTTGCGTCATCGATCGCGAATTCTCGACGGTCGATGTGTTCGTCGTGATGCCGGTCAAGGAGATCGGCGCACGCTACGTCAACTATTATGGCGGCGAAGCCCAGCGCTTCGCGGCGTGAGATTGAGTAGGCAGTAGGCAGTAGTGATGACGCCACGATTAAGCTCCTGTGACTACTGATTATTCCCTATTCCCTATTCCCTATTCCCCATTCCCTATTCCCTCTCTTCACGGAATATCTTCCGGCCGCCTGCCGGGTCGGCTCTTGTAGGACGGAAACGACCAGCCGAATTTGAGCGCACCACCGCGCACGAGGAACGCCGCCGCAAAGCCGGCAAGGTCCGAGGCGAGCGGCGGCAGGCCGGCAAGATCGCCAAGCGTGTAAAGGCAGGCACCCGCAAGGGCCGCCGTAACGTAGATTTCGGGCCTGAGCAGCACCGATGGCTCGCCGGCGAGGAGATCACGCAGAATGCCGCCGAAAGTGGCGGTGAGCACGCCGGTGATGACGGAGACGACCGGCGAACCGGTAATCGCAAGCCCCTTGGCCGCGCCCATCACCGAAAAAGCGGCGAGCCCGACGGCGTCGAGCCAGAGCAGCCATTTCCAGCGCGATTCGACACGATGCGCGCTGAAGAAGACCAGCACCGCAACCGCGGCGCAGACCAGCACATAGCCGGAGTTGGCGACCCAGAAAACCGGCAGGTTGAGGATAACGTCGCGAAGCGTGCCACCGCCTATCCCGGTGACGCTGGCCAGGAACAGGAAGCCGATAATGTCGAGCTGCTTACGCGAAGCCGCCAGCGCCCCGGTCGCCGCGAAGACGGCGACACCGGCATAATCAAGAAGCGCGATAGGGTTCATGAGGCCAAGGCAGTAGAGATTAGGGATTAGGGAGTATGAATAGCACGAAGCCGCGCGATTGATACGACTGCCCTAGTTTCCTACTGCCTACTGCCTACTGCCTACTGCCTATTCTCCTGCCTCACGCATCTTTCTCGGCCTGTTCGTTCACCGGCCCCGGCTCGACCGGTGCTTCAGCGGCGGTGAACTTTGGCCCGCCCTTGGCGACGCCCACCATGGCCGGGCGCAGCACGCGGTCGCCGATCGAATAGCCCGGCTGCACGACCTGGACCACGGTGTTGGCCGGGACATCGGGATTGGGCACTTCGAACATCGCCTGGTGGAAATTGGGATCGAACTTCTCGCCTTCAGGCGCGAGCTTCTTGACCCCATGCCGTTCCAGCGCCGACAGCATGGCGCGCTCGGTGAGGTCGACGCCTTCGATCAGCGCCTTGAAGCCGGCGTCACCCGATGCCTTGGCCTCGGCGGGAATCGCATCCAGCGCGCGGCGCAGATTGTCCGACACCGACAACATGTCGCGGGCGAAATTCGCGACCGCGTAGGTGCGCGCATCGTGCACATCGCGCGCCGTGCGGCGCCGCAGGTTTTCCATCTCGGCCGCCACGCGCAGCGCGCGGTCCTTCAGCTCTTCATTTTCCTTCAGCAGCCGCACAAGGGCTTCATAATCACCGTCGGTGCTGCCTTCCGTGCGCTCGGCTGTGGGCTCGGTCGCCTCGACTTCATCGGGCGCGCGTTCGTCTTTTGCCTGGTCGCTCATCGCCGTTTCCCGTCAATCTCGAATGATGTGGATTTTGTGCCCGATATCGATGTTTGGCGGCCAAAAATCAAGGGGTAAGCGACTATGGAAGCCGCCGGCCAAGGCGGGACAATGACAGGCAAGACATTTCGACTTTAATTCAAATTTTACCTTAACCGCCGGCTTTGCTTGCCACACAGGCATGATGGGGGAACCATTCTCTTGCTGCAGGAGTTTCGAAGCCGAGACAGGATTTTGAGATGATGACCCGCAACATGGGCGAAAAGGCAGAGGGGCTGGCCATCGAGATCAGGCGCCAGTTCGGCGCCGAGGCGGTGACCCGCTTTCTGCGCACCTTGCCGGCCTTCCGCACCGAAGCCGACATCCCCGACCGGCTCAGAGAACTGCTCGACCGCCTCGATGGGGCGGAGCGCGGTGACATCGGCTGGCGCCGGCCGTAACGCAACAATCGATCTTGGCAGCAAACCTCCTATCGGCAATAGCCGGGGAGAGCCGAACCATCTAAGGATAGATGGGTTGGTTCAAATGGAGGACGTAATGCGCAAGGTTTCGATTACCTCATCGCTGATGGCGCTTGTCGGCCTCGGCGCCATAACTTTGGCGGCCTTTCCGGCACAAGCAGACAATCTGCAGCTGCAATTGGGCAAACATGGCCCGCGGCTGAAGCTCATGGAAGATTGCGACCCCGCCTACGACGATTGCGAAGGTCCCCGTCGCGACGATCGGCGCGACCGGCGTCAACGAGGCTGCACGGAAGACCGGGCTCTCGACAAGGCAGAGCGAATGGGCATCCGCCGCGCAAGAATTGAGTCCATCGGCCGCCGGGAGATCACGGTCCGCGGCAGACAGGGTGGCGACCGCGTGCGCGTGACTTTTGGCACCGAGCGCGGCTGTCCTATCCTCGATCGCGAATAGCGGTCGACGTCATCAGCAGGTTGAGCTGGCGGTTGGCTGGCTCGACCGCCAAGCCACGCGACAATTACGCACAGTAATTTTGCGTGATGTTGCCTTGCGGCGGCGAGGCACCGCGCCTATGCTTCCTGATGAACATGATTTCCCCTGAGGCGGTGGCCAACAGCAAGCGCGCCTGGCTGAAGATTCTCGCCCGCTACAAGAAGCCCGACAGGCGGCGCAGCGCCGTCGAACTCGCCATCACCCTCATTCCATTCGCCATACTCTGGGGACTGTCCTCGGCGGCCTATGCCTATGGCCATTGGTGGGGACTGGTCCTCATCCTTCCCGCGGCCGGGTTTCTGGTGCGCATCTTCATGATCCAGCACGACTGCGGCCACGGCTCCTTCTTCGCCAATCGCTACGCCGACGACTGGATTGGCCGCGCGCTCGGCATCCTGACGCTGACGCCCTACGATTGCTGGCGGCGTGCCCACGCGACGCACCACGCCAGCGCCGGCAATCTTGACGAACGCGGCATGGGCGACATCCGGACGCTGACCGTTGCAGAATACCGGCAGATGTCGTGGCGAGGCCGCCTCGCCTACCGTCTCTATCGCCACCCGCTGGTGATGTTCGGGCTCGGTCCGATCTGGCTGTTCATCTTCGAGCAAAGGCTCCCCGTCGGCATGATGCGCGGCGGCCTGACCCCTTGGGTGTCGTCGATGACCACCAATCTTGGCATCGCGGTCGCAGCAGCCATCCTCATCTGGTTCGTCGGCCCGGGCGCTTTCCTGGTGGTCCACCTGCCGATCGTCATCCTCGCCGGTTCGGCCGGCATCTGGCTGTTCTACGTCCAGCACCAGTTCGAGGAAACGGAATGGGCGAAGGATGCCGACTGGGAATTCCAGCACGCTGCCCTGCACGGATCGTCCTATTACGATCTACCGCCGGTGCTGAACTGGCTCACCGGCAACATCGGTGTCCATCACGTCCATCATCTCTCCGCCAAGGTGCCGTGCTACCGGTTGCAGGAAGTGCTGCGGGATTATCCCGAGTTGCGCGACATCGGCCGTGTCACGCTGCTCGAAAGCTTGCGCTGCGTCAAACTGGCATTGTGGGACGAAAACCGCCGCAAGCTGGTGTCGTTCCGCGAGGCACGGGCGGCGGCTTAAGCAATTCCAGGAGAAGTTTGAACGGTTTTCCAGGGAAAGCGCGTAACGTTTTCCCTGGGCAATTGCGTCATAACAAAAGGACCGCCGCGCTATGGGCGCCGCGGCCTGGAGCTCCGATCAGGCAGCCCTGATCATGTCGGCGGCCTTTTCGGCGATCATGATGGTTGGGGCATTGGTGTTGCCACCAATCAGTGTCGGCATCACCGAGGCGTCGACGACACGCAAGGCTTCAAGCCCGCGCACCTTGAGTTGCGGATCGACCACCGCCATCTCGTCGACTCCCATCCGACAGGAGCCGACCGGGTGATAGACCGTGTCGGCGCGGGTACGGATATGGGTCATCAGATCGGCATCGCTCGGCTCGCCGGCGATGTGCATTTCCTTGTGCCGGTAGCGCGTCAGCGCCGGCGAAGCCAGCACCTGCCGGGTGATCCTCACGCCTTTCAGCAGCAGTTCCGCATCGCGCTGGTCGCCGAGAAAGCGCGGATCGATGCGTGGCGCGGCAAATGGATCGGCGCTGGCCAGCCCAACCTCGCCACGTGAGTGCGGCCGCAATATGCAGACATGACAGGAAAAACCGAAGCCGTAGTGCAGCGTGCGCGCATGGTTTTCGACCAGGCCGATGACGAATTGCAGCTGCAGGTCAGGGCGTTCAAGCGCCGGGTCGGATTTGACGAAAGCGCCGCTCTCGGCCGCCGGCGAGGCGATCAGCCCGGTTCCATCCCGGCGCCACTGCGCGATGTGCCTGAGGAAACTCAACGCGCCGCGCGGGCTCATGCCAAGCATATCGGTGTCCTTCGATCTCCAGCCGACGATGAAATCGAGGTGATCCTGCAGGTTCTTGCCGACGCCCGGCAATTCGTGGACGACGGGAATGCCATGCACGGCAAGTTCGGCCGCCGGGCCGATACCCGACAGCAACAGAAGCTGCGGCGAACCGAAGGCACCGCCACAGAGGATCACCTCGCGCGACGCCTGTGCCACTGTCTCGCCTTTGCGTGTCCGGTAGCGGATGCCGGTGGCGCGCTTGCCGTCAAGGACGATGCCTGTGGCGTGCGCCCGCGTGACCACGGTCAGATTGGTCCGCTGCATCACCGGATGGAGATAGGCGGCGGCAGTCGAACAGCGCTCGCCATTACGGGCGCCACCGGCAAACTGGGTCACCTGGAAATAGCCGGCGCCCTCTTGTTCCGGTCCGTTGAAATCGTCCGAGGCGCGAATCTGGTTTTCGGCACAAGCCTCTATGAAGGCCTTGGCGATCGGCCTCGGCGAGCGCTGGTTCGACACTTTCAGCGGGCCGTCCCCGCCATGCAACGCATCAGTGCCGCGCTCATTGCCCTCGGCGCGCCGGAAATAGGGCAGCACCTCATCCCACGACCAGCCCTCGCAGCCTAGATTTGCCCATTCGTCATAGTCGCTGCGATGGCCCCTGACATAGAGCATTGCATTGATTGCGCTGGAGCCGCCCAGCGCCTTGCCGCGCGGCTGGTAGCCCTTGCGGCCGCCAAGACCTTGCTGCGGCACGGTCTCGAAGGCCCAGTTGTTGATTCTGGGCCGGCCGGAAAGCATGCTGATAATGCCAGCAGGAGCGCGGATCAGCATATCCCTGCCCTCGCCGCCAGCTTCGATCAGGCAGACCGTTTTCGATGGATCTTCCGAAAGCCGCGCGGCAAGCGCACAGCCGGCGGACCCACCGCCGGCTATGACATAGTCGTAACGCATGAAGACCCCTCCCCGATCGTCCACGGATTTCCATCCGGATGATCAAGAAAAGGCCTGAACACGACTGATGTAAAGACGCGCGGAATTACCGCAACGTCAGCTGCTGCGAACGCGCCGCCAGGAGTATTTCGGGCCTTTTGGTTCCGGCACGGCGGCTGGCTGGTAGTAGAGCCCCAATCCGCCGGTACGGTCCTCCTCCAGGCGCTTCAACAGCACCGGATTGGAAATCTCGAACTCGTCGAAGCCCAGCCGCAGCATATGCGGCAGCTGGTCCACCAGCACCTGGCCCGTGGCGCGAACGGCACCTTCGAAATGGTAGCGGCCGCGCAGCAGTTCTCCCTTGGAGAAGGAGCGGCCGTCGCTGAAGGCCGGGAAGGCCAATGCCACCAGCGACAGCTGGTCGAGCAGGTCGGCAATCTTCTCGAGCTGATCACCCGGCTGCAGCAGGACGCCGAGCCGTTCCTTGGCCGAGCGGCGCACCTCCGGATCCAGATCGAGGAAGACTTGCAACGGCAGGATGAAGCGGCCGTTGCCGGACAGCGCATCGGCGCTTTCGGCATGCGTCCACTCATCCTCGTGAAAACCCGCAGGGGTCCAGAGCCGGGTCTCCGGTGTCGTCGGTCCAGTCATAAAGATTCCTAAAGCCCCAAGATCCAGGTCCGCTGAAAGTCCATCCCACGCAAAGCCGGCGGCCTCCGGATGAAGGTCGCCGTTCGCAGGCCGGCTGAATTTCAGCATACCCTATAGTGATGCGTCGGTCAGCGACTTCTCCAGCCCCGACAGGTGAATGCCGCACTCGGTCTTGGCATGACCGGCCCAGCGGCCGCTGCGCGCGTCCTCGCCCGGCTGCACCGGCTGCGTGCACGGGAAGCAGCCGATCGACAGATAGCCATAGGCGACCAGTGGATTTTCGCGCAGCGCATGCGCGCGCATGTAGTCGGCCTGGTCCGATGTCGTCCAATGCGCCAGCGGATTGATGCGGATGCGCGGACCGACCGCCTCGAACACCGGCAGCGCCGCCCGCGTCGCGGCCTGAAAACGCTTGCGGCCGGTGAGCCAGGCACGAAATGGCGCGACACCGCGCGCCAGCGGCTCCACCTTGCGCACGTCGCAGCAGGCGTCGGTGTTGCTCTGATGCAGATTGCCCGTCGGATCGATCCGTTCGAGTGCTGCTTCCTCGGGTTTGATCACCCTTATGTTGGTCAGCCCGAAATCGGCGGCGAGCGCGTCGCGATAGCCGAGCGTCTCCTCGAAATGCTTGCCGGTGTCGAGGAAGATGACCGGCAGTGTCCGGTCGATCTTGGCGATCATGTGCAGCAGCACAGCCGAGTCCGCGCCGAACGACGACACCGCAGCGATCTCGTCGAGGAACAGTTCGCGGGCCGAGCGTTCGATGATCTCGATCGGCTTCAGATGACCGTAGAGCGCGTCGAGCCCCGCCGCTTTGGCGGCGATGCCGTCATCGACGTCTCCGATACGGTCAAGCGGCCTTGGCTTCGCCAGCATAGAGCGCCTCCTTGAACGGCGCGGGACCGACTCGGCGGTAGGCGTCGATGAATTTCTCTTGTGGGTCGAGCCGAAGGCCGAGATAGGTCTCGACGATCTGTTCGATGGCGTCGGTGATCTCTTCCGAAGAGAAGCCGCGGCCGATGATCTCGCCGACCGAGGTGTTCTCGTCTGCCGAGCCGCCCAGCGTCACCTGATAGAGTTCGGAGCCCTTCTTCTCGACGCCGAGGATGCCGATGTGGCCGACATGGTGATGACCGCAGGCGTTGATGCAGCCGGAGATCTTCAGCTTCAGTTCGCCGATCTCGCGCTGCCGCTCCAGCGAGGCGAAGCGTTGCGAGATTTCCTGCGCGATCGGGATCGAGCGCGCCGTGGCCAGCGCGCAATAATCGAGACCCGGGCAAGCGATGATGTCCGATATCAGGTTGGAATTGGCCGTCGCCAGGCCGATGCCGACCAGCGCATCATAGACCGCCTTGAGGTCGGCGCGGGCCACATGCGGCAGGATCAGGTTCTGCTCATGGCTGACACGCAGCTCGTCAAAGCCATACTTCTCGGCGATGTCGGCGATCGCTTCCATCTGGCTGTCCGAAGCGTCGCCGGGCACCTCGCCGATGCCCTTCAGCGAGATCGTCACCGCCGCATAGTCGGGATGGCGGTGCGTCACGACGTTCTGGTCGAGCCACTCCGAGAACCCCTTGGAATCGAGCCGCGCCAGCTTGACCGCCTGGTCGCCTTCCGGCCGCCCAGCGAGCACCGGTGGCGCGAAATAGGCCTCGATGGCGCGGATGTCGGCTTCCGGCAGCTTCAACTCGGCGTCCTTCAACTCCTGCCACTCGGCCTCGACCTGGCGGGTGATCTCCTCGACGCCGGTCTCATGGACGAGGATCTTGATGCGCGCCTTGTATTTGTTGTCGCGGCGGCCATAGAGGTTGTAAACGCGCAGGATCGCCGTGCAGTAAGACAAAAGATCGGCTTCCGGCAGGAAGTCGCGGATTTTCCGGGCAACCATTGGCGTGCGACCCTGGCCGCCGCCGATATAGACGGCAAAACCGAGTTCGCCGGCGGCGTTCTTCTTCAGGTGCAGGCCGATGTCGTGGGTCTGAATGGCGGCGCGGTCGCGCTCGGCACCCGTCACCGCGATCTTGAACTTGCGCGGCAGGAACGAGAATTCCGGATGCACCGACGACCACTGGCGCAGGATTTCCGCGTAGGGACGCGGATCGGCGACTTCGTCGGCGGCAGCGCCGGCGAAGTGGTCTGCGGTGACGTTACGGATGCAATTGCCGCTGGTCTGGATGGCATGCATCTCGACGCTCGCGAGATCCGCCAGGATCGCCGGAATGTCAGACAGCGCCGGCCAGTTGAACTGGATGTTCTGGCGCGTGGTGAAATGGCCGTAGCCCTTGTCGTATTTGCGGGCGATGTGGCCAAGCATGCGCAACTGCTTGCCGTTCAGCGTGCCGTACGGCACCGCGATGCGCAGCATGTAGGCATGCAGTTGAAGATAGACGCCGTTCATCAGCCTCAATGGCCGGAACTGGTCCTCGGTGATCTCGCCGGCAAGACGACGCTGCACCTGGTCGCTGAACTCCGCGACGCGGGCCTGGACAAAATCGTGGTCGAACTCATCGTAACGGTACATGCTTGGTCTTTCAGGGCGCGTCCGCCCATGCCTGGTGTCTTGGTTATGCTGCCCGCGCAGCCTGCTTGCCGAGATCGTTGCGAATGGTCGGGCCGGCGGCGCGGATCTTCTCTCGCAGCCGCACCGGTTGGACGACACCGTTGACGACTTCAGCGTCGATCAAATTGACGTCGACCACTTCGTTGGCGGCATAGGCCTTGGCGCCGATCGCCTCGAGCCTATCCTCGGATGCCTTGTCATGGGCGAGGTCGGCATGGTCCACCGTCTCGGCCCAGCCGCCATCGGCGTACCAGACGGCAATGCCGTCGGTGAGGCGGTTGGCGGTCAGTATCTTCATTGCTGAACTCCTTCGGCGATCGAACTGGACGCGCCTTCATGCCTGTGTGCCGCCAGCGGCTCGGATCGCTCAAAGTTGGCGCCGGCGACCGCATCGCCGATGATGGTCATGACCGGGCCGGAAAGATCGGCGCGCGCTTCCAGCGACGGCAGGTCGGCAAGCGTGCCGTGGAAGCGACGCCGGTTGGCGAGGCTGGCATTCTCGACCACGGCCACCGCCGTATCCGGCGACAGACCGGCCTCGATCAGCCGTCCGGCAACCTCGGCGGCCACAGAGCGGCCCATATAAACGGCGACGGTGGCGCCGGAAATGGCGAGCTTGGCCCAGTCGGGCAGCGAATTGCCCTTGAGGTCGTGGCCGGTGGTGAACACCATCGACGAGGAGACACCGCGCAAGGTCAGCGGCAGTTCGAAATCGGCGGCGGCGGCAAAGGCCGCGGTGACGCCCGGAACCACCTCATAGGCGATGCCGGCATCGCGAAGTGCCGCCATCTCTTCGCCGGCCCGGCCGAACACCAGCGGATCGCCTGACTTCAGCCGCACGACACGCTTGCCTTCACGGCCAAGCTCGACCAGCAGCGCATTGATCTCAGCCTGGCTCTTGGTGTGACAGCCCTTGCGCTTTCCGACCGGCAGACGCTCGGCATCGCGGCGACCCATGGCAACCACCGCCTCCGGCACCAGCGCGTCATGGACGATGACATCGGCTTCCATCAGCAGGCGGTGTGCGCGCAAGGTCAGAAGATCCTCGGCGCCCGGACCGGCACCGACCAGCGCGATGTGGCCGCGAGCCGGCGCATTCGAAAGCAGGAGATCGACGGCAGCATCATGCGCCTGCGAAAGCTGACCGATTTCAGCCGCGCGTGCAGGAGCACCAGTGAAGAAATCATTCCAGAAGCGGCGCCGGGCATTGCCTCTCGGCAGCAGCTTCTCGGCAGCCCCGCGAAACGAAGCGGCAAGCGTTGCCAGCGGCCCGAGCGACGGCGACAGCATACGGTCGATGCGGCCGCGCAGCATCTGCGCAAGCACCGGCCCGGCGCCTTCGGTGCCGATGGCGATGGCGACTGGCGCGCGGTTGACCAGCGCCGGGGTGAAGAAATCGCAAAGCTCAGGCCGATCGACGGCATTAACCGGAATGCTTAGGCGGCGCGCATCCGCAGCCACCCGACGGTCGAGTTCCTCGTCGCCGCTGGCGGCAAACACCATGATCGCGCCTTCGAGCTGCGATGCGTCGTAAGCGGCGGCAAAATGGCTCGCGCCGGCCTGGGCGACGAAGGCGAGCAGGTCGGGCTCGGCGTGTTCCGCGATAATCCGCAGGACCGCACTCGACTGTCCGATCAGCCGCGCCTTGGCCAGCGCCTCTTCGCCGCCGCCGACGATGGCCACGGCTTCGCCCTCGACCCGCATGAACACGGGGAAGGCGTTGAGCTTGGGAGCAGTGTGCGACATGGACGCGAGCGGAATCCTGAATGAGCTTGCAGTTCTACGCGCGGGCGCGAGAAACCAGAAGGAACGCACTCGCGCATCCCTTATCGGGATGCAATTGCTTTTCTGAAAGCATCCCGGCCAAGAGAAAAATATTTCTCGTTTACAGATGGAGCGGATTCAAGCTGCTGTCGCAGGCCTTGTTTTCCGGGTCTTTTAGCGCCCGGGGAGAAAAGCCGCAAAACCGTTTTTTCTAAATTCTACCAAATTAGTAGATTAAAGCCGCGAACTCTGGATAGCCAGAATGTCCAACGCCGACGCGGCTGCCGACTGGAACATTAGTGGCTCCGGGCGCGTTCTCAAAAGGCCTGTCATATCGGATCGAAACCCCGGCTGCGGAACGCCACGAAAGGCCACCACGCGGCTGAAAAGGAGCCTGTCATCATGAACACAATCATACTCAAGCACGGTATCTGGGTCATGGTGGCCGATGGCGAGAAGGCGCTTTTCCTCAGGAACGCCGGCGACAATAAATATCCGAATCTCGAGGTGGTGCAGGAAATGCAGCAGGACAACCCGCCCACCCGCGAGCAAGGCAGTGACAGCCCGGGCCGATACAATGATGGTCCCTCCGTACACCGCAGCGCGGTCGAGGATACGGATTGGCACCGCATCGGCAAGGAGCGTTTCGCCGATGAAATCGCCGCCCGGCTCTACAAGCTCGCGCATGACGGCGAATTCAGCGAGATCGTGCTGGTCGCACCGCCGGTGGTGCTTGGGACAATGCGCAAAAAGCTGCACAAGGAGGTCGGGGACAAGGTGACCGCCGAAATTCCCAAGACATTGACCAACCATGCCATACCGGAAATCGAGGCCTTGCTGCAGGCAGCCTGATCATTGTCGATCGGCCCTGACCGATCGAGACGAATAGCACCGCACAAATTCCGATTTGACCGGCAGCTTTCTCAGCTGCCGGTCAAATATTTGCGGCAGCGCCGTCGATTTCATGGCTTTGCGGGTTGCATCGCCAACATACCATCCACCATATTGCAAACAGGCGGCGGCTTTGGGCGGCGCTCATCCAACATCGCTGTTTTTGAAAGGCGCTCCATAGACAATGCCGCATGACACGCCCCTTATCGCCACCATCGTCGCCGGTCTGGGGCTGGCTTTCGTCTTCGGGGCTCTCGCCAACCGCTTCCGCATTCCGCCGCTGGTCGGCTATCTCGTAGCCGGCGTGCTGGTCGGGCCGAACACGCCTGGCTTCGTCGCCGATGCCGGCCTTGCCAACGAACTGGCCGAAATCGGCGTCATCCTCCTGATGTTCGGCGTCGGGCTGCACTTCTCGCTCAAGGATCTGCTGTCGGTGCGTGCCATCGCCGTGCCGGGCGCCATCGTCCAGATCGGCTTTGCCACCGCACTTGGCGCCGGTCTTGCCTGGATGCTTGGCTGGTCGATGGGCGCGGGGCTGGTGTTCGGCCTGGCGCTGTCGGTGGCCTCGACCGTGGTGCTGCTGCGTGCCCTGCAGGAACGGCGGATGATCGAGACCGAGCGCGGCCGCATCGCCGTCGGCTGGCTGATAGTCGAGGATCTGGCCATGGTGCTGGCGCTGGTGCTGCTGCCGGCGCTCGCCGGCGTGCTCGGCGGTCAGGAGCAGGCTGACGCCCATGCCAGCGGCCTGCTGTCGCTGCCGGCCAGCTACGGCATCTGGGGCGTCGTCGGCATCACGCTGGCCAAGGTCGCCGCTTTTGTGATCGTCATGCTGGTGGTCGGCCGCCGGGTCATTCCCTGGATCCTGCATTACGTCGCCCATACCGGCTCGCGCGAACTGTTCCGGCTGGCGGTTTTGGCCATCGCGCTCGGCGTCGCCTTCGGTGCGGCAAAACTATTCGGTGTCTCGCTGGCGCTGGGCGCCTTCTTCGCCGGCATGATCATGAGCGAGTCCGAGCTCAGCCACCGCGCCGCCGAGGAATCGCTGCCGCTGCGCGATGCCTTTTCCGTGTTATTTTTCGTCTCGGTCGGCATGCTGTTCGACCCGTTCAGCCTGATCAGCAATGGCTGGCCAATCCTGGCGACGCTCGCCATCATCGTCATCGGCAAATCACTGGCCGCATTCGCCATCGTTGTCGCCTTCGGCTATCCCATCGCCACGGCGCTGATAATTTCGGCAAGCCTTGCCCAGATCGGCGAATTCTCCTTCATTCTGGCTGAACTCGGCGTCGGGCTGAAGCTGCTGCCGGAACAGGGCCGCGACCTCATTCTGGCCGGTGCGATCCTGTCGATTGTCCTCAACCCGCTGATGTTCCTGGCCATCGACTGGATGAAGCCGTGGCTGGAACGGCGCGCCGCCAGGACGGCACCACCGGTCGAGGCAAAACCGGTTGGTCCGGCGACGGAGCCGGGCCAGGTAGCCTCTGTCGCGGCAACGACGAAAAAGGAGGACGGCCCGCCTCCAAAGACGGCACTCACCGGCCATGCCATCCTGATCGGCTACGGCCGTGTCGGTGGCCTGGTCGGCTCGGCGCTGAAAGACGCGGCAATGCCCTTCCTGGTCATCGAGGACGCCGACAAGACGCTGGCGAAATTGAAAGCGGACAGCATCGAGACCGTCGCCGGCAATGCGGCCAATGCCGAAGTGTTCGCCGCCGCCAATCCCGAAGGCGCCAGCCGGCTGATCCTTGCCATCCCCAATGCCTTCGAAGCCGGCCAGATCGTGCTCCGAGCCCGCACCGCCAACCCTGGCATCAACGTCATCGCTCGTGCCCATTCCGACGCCGAGGTCGAACATCTCAAGGGTTTGGGCGCCGATACGGTGATCATGGGTGAACGCGAGATTGCGCGCGGGATTGTGGAAGAAGTTCTCGGTCCCAAACCGGAGTTGAGGCGCGAAACCGCCGAGCCATCGGTGGCCTGAGTTCCAAAGCCCAGGCTGCACTCTCGCACGCTGGCACCGTGATCGGCTCGACCACCCTTTCAAGCGAGCATCACGCCACGAATGCAGAGCCGCCATTTTGCGCGATACCACTGAGATATTTGGCCGGCGGCTTCCCAAGCGCCTTCTTGAACATGGTGATGAAGGCCGTGACCGAACCATAGCCGAGATCGCCCGAGACTTGCTGGACACTCTTGCCGGAAGCCAGTTCCCGAATTGCAACGATCAAATGCAATTGCTGGCGCCAGCGCCCGAAACTCAGCCCTGTCTCCTTTGTCACAAGGCGGGCGAGGCTGCTTTCGCTGAGCGCGACGCGATTGGCCCATTCCGCCAGTGTGCTGCGGTCGGCGGGGTCCTGCGCCAGCGCTTCGGCGATCCTGTTCAAGCGCGGCTCGGATGAGATCGGCAGGTGCAATTGCTGGACAGGCATGCGTGGCAACTCGGTGAGCAGTATCTTGGTCAAGAGCTCGCCCCTCGCCTCGTCGTCCTGCAGCCGATCGGAAAGCTCGATGATCAATTCGCGCAGCAGTGGCGAGATCGAAAGTGTGCAGCACCGCTCCGGCAGGTCGGCGGCGCCCGGCTCTATGTAGACGAAAAAAATCCGGGCGTTGGCGGTTGCGACATTGCTGTGCTCCATGCCGCCGGGGATCCACACCCCGCAATGCGGCGGCACCATCCATAGACCGCTTGGAACGCGGCATGTGACGCCGCCGCCGAGCGCGAAGACGAGCTGGCCTTTGCGGTGCCGATGGGCGGGGACTTCCGCTCGGGTGTCGGGGATGTCGACGCGCACGGCAATCGCCAGCGCGGCTGGGTCATCCACATCGAGATCGAGCCAGGGGTAGCTGAGGGGCTGTCTCATGATTGACTGTTATTAGCGATGAAACGCCACGATAGCTAAATTCTTTAACCGCGAAAGTCGATAGGCTTCGGTTCGCGCAGGGTTGATCTCGTGACGCTGCGCGCCCCCGCCGGTATGGCCCGCTACCTACGTGGGTACTCAGCTTGCCGTGCTTTCCAACGCAAGCTGGCACCGACAAGCCAGCAACAAGGTACGCCCATGCTTGCCCTGGTCATCTCTCCCGAAAACGCGACCGGGTTGAGGCTCGCCGACGTCGCCGAGCCTCAACCGGCCTCGAATGAAGCACTTGTCTCGGTCCACGCGACTTCGTTGAATCGCGGCGAACTGCGCCTGCTTGCCATACGCCCCAAGGGTTGGATACCCGGCCAGGACATTGCTGGGATTGTCGAACGAAGAGCAGCCGATGGTTCCGGGCCAACCGTCGGCGCCCGGGTTGTCGCGTTGGTCGACGAGGCTGGTTGGACCGAACGCATCGCAGTCCCAACCGACCGTCTCGCCATCCTGCCGGATGACGTCAGCTTCGTTTCCGCAGCCACGCTTCCTGTCGCCGGTACGACGGCGCTGAGGACTTTACGCCATGGCGGCGACCTCGCCGGCCAGCAGGTCTTGATCACCGGCGCAAGCGGTGCGGTCGGTCGTTTCCAGATCCAGCTCGCCCGCCATCAGGGCGGATTCGTGACCGCTGTCGCCGCCGCCCGGCACGCTGAGGATCTCCGCAACCTGGGAGCCAGGCAGGTTGTCGAAGCGATAGACCTGACCGAGGGGCCGTTCTCGCTGATTACCGAGTCGGTTGGCGGTCAAAGCCTCGCATGCGCGATCGAACGCGTCGCCCCTGGCGGGACCATCGTCATGTTCGGCTCGAGCAGCGGCGAACTGACGCCCGTCGGATTCCGCCAGTTCGTTCCGGATCATGAAGGAGCGAGGCTTCAGACTTTCGCGTACTACACGTCTGGTCCAGGCATTGGCGAGGACATCGCCTCGCTGCTCGCTCTGGTCGCAGCCGGCCGGCTCGAAACGCGCGTGGCCATGACCGTGCCGTGGACAGACATCGCCCAAGCGCTGAACGCACTGCGACAGCGCAGCTTCAGCGGCAAGGCCGTTCTCACCATAACAGGATGAGCATCCTGTTTTGTCACACGTGCTGGCCGCCATTGATGTGAATTTCCGAGCCGGTCACGTAGGACGCCTGCTGCGAGCACAGGAAGAAGATGATGTCGGCGACTTCGGCCGTGGTGCCGAGCCTTCTCAAGGGGATCGTCTCGACGATCTTGTCAGTGCCCGGTGACAGGATCGCGGTGTCGATCTCGCCGGGCGCAATGGCGTTGACGCGGATGCCGTGCGGGCCGAAATCATGTGCCATCTCGCGCGTCAGCGAGCCAAGTGCCGCCTTCGATGTCGCGTAGGCCGTGCCGGCGAAGGGATGCACGCGGGTTCCGGCGATCGAGGTTACGTTGACGATCGAGCCCTTGGCCGCCGCCAGTTCCTTGAACAGGCCGCGCGCCAGCATGATCGGCGCGAAGAAATTGACCTGGAACACGTCGCGCCAGACATGCATCGGCGTGTCGATCGAATCCATGCGGCTGTTGCCGTCCTTGAGCTTCGGCGAAATGCCGGCATTGTTGACCAGTGCATGCAACTGGCCGCCATGCGCTTCCAGCCGGTGGCGGATTTCGGAGACGGCGATGCCGACATCCTCCTGATCGGCGAGATCGACCTTGATGTGGTCTTCCGGCCCGGCCGGCCACGGGCAATCCTCGGCGAAAGCCTGCCTGGAGCAGGTGATGACGCGCCAGCCCTCGCGCGAAAAACGCTTGACGGTGGCGTGGCCGATGCCGCGGCTGGCGCCGGTCAGCACGATGGTCTTTCTGGTGTCGAGTTCAGTCATTTCAAGGTCTCCGGCCGGCAGATGTAGCCGAACGCCGCCGAGGTGGCGAGAGGCCGAAATGTCACCATTCACGTCAAAGGAGGAACCGGGAAGCCAACTCGCCGTTGGTTCGGGAGTGCAGGACAAGGGTGCGGGGTTTCACATCAAATCAATCGGACAGAGCCATGACACAGACAGCACCCCTCGACATCGCCACGGCCTTCACCAAGGCGTGGACAGGCCACGACCTCGAAAAGGCAGCATCCTATGTCGCCGACGACGTCGTTTTTGATGGGCCGATGCAGCAATCGACCGGCAAGGCCCCCTACCTGAAGGGCCTGACCAAACTTTCACAGGATGTGACCGGTGTGCGCATGATCGCTGCTTTCGGCGACGATCACCAGGCGCTGCTGATGTATGACTTGATGACAAAGTCGTCCGGCGCGCTTTCCTGCGCCAAGCACCTTACCGTCCGCGATGGCAAGATTCACAGCGACAAACTGACCTTTGACAGCAAGAAATTGGGCAACGCCAAACCACGGAATTAGCGGATCGGATCAGCCGCCAAGGAGGTCGAGGATCGAGGTCTGCCGCTTTTTGCGCGGACCGCCGACGTCGCCTGGCGGCACCGGGTGCTTGATCGATGCGGTGGCGCCGTCATCCTCTGGCATGGAAAGGCCATCGGCATCGACGGTTTGGGCGGGACGGGCCGCGCGGGACGGCGCTTGGGCAACCGGCGCTGCTGGCCGCGCCGGAGCCTGCTGGCCGACCGACGTTGACGGAACCGGCGCCGTGTTGTTCGCCGAGGGGATCTCGTCGGGGACGATTGTGTCGGCCGGCGTCGATTTCCAGGTGCCGGGCAGCGGCCGCACCGGCACACCCTCGTGGGCCGCAACCATGAACTCGTGCCAGGCCTGCGCCGGCAGTGCGCCGCCGGTGACCTTCTTCATCGGGCTGCCATCATCATTGCCGAACCACACACCGGTGGTGAGGTTGGCGGTGTAGCCGACGAACCAGGCGTCGCGCGAATTCTGACTGGTGCCGGTCTTGCCGGCCGATGGCCAGGCGAAAGCCGCTTTCCGGGCAGTGCCGATCTCAACCGTGCCCGTCATCATCGAGTTCATCATGCCCACGATCTCAGGCTTGACGACGCGCGGCGCGCTGCCGCCGCCGCTGTCGTAAAGCACTTTGCCCTCGGTGGTCGTCACGCGCCGGATGAAGTGGATGTCGGGCTTGTAGCCGCCATTGGCGAATGGGACATAGGCCGAGGTCAGCTCCAGCGGCGTCACTTCCGAAGTGCCGAGCGCGATCGAGGTGTTGGCTATCAGGTCGGACTGGATGCCCATGCGGTGGGCCGCCTCGACTACCGCGTTCGGCCCGACCTCCATGGTCAGCTGCGCGGCCACCGAGTTCAGAGACTTGGCCAGCGCGGTGGCCAGCGTCACCTTGCCGAAATACTTGCCGCCGTAATTGTCGGGTGTCCAATTGCCGATCTTGATCGGCGCATCGTTGCGGATGCTGTCGGGCGTGCGACCGGCTTCGAGCGCGGCCATATAGACGAACGGCTTGAACGCCGAGCCCGGCTGGCGACGTGCCTCCGAAGCACGGTCGAACTGGCTCGTCGAATAGTCGTAGCCGCCGACCATGGCGCGCACCGCGCCGGAATCGTCGATCGACACCAGGGCGCCCTGGCTGACGTTGAGCTTCTTGCCGCTGTCGTCGATCAGCCTGCGGATCGACTGTTCGGCGAGCTTTTGCAGGTTCAGGTCGACGGTGCTGTCGATGACGATGTCGCCGCGCACGTCGCCGATCAGGTCGGGCAATTCTTCCATGATGGTGTCGGCGACGTAATTCTCCGAGCCGGTCCAGTAGGACGGCGCACGCGTTGCCGGCGCGCTCATTGCCGAGGTCAGTTCCTTGGCGCTGATCTTTCCCTCGTCGCGCATGGCGGCAAGCACCAGTTGCGAGCGTTCCTCGGCGGCCTTCGGATCGCGTGCCGGCGACAGCCGCGACGGCGCCTTCAACAGGCCGGCAAGCAATGCGGCTTCCGACAGGGTGACGTCACGCGCGCTCTTGCCGAAATAGCGGCGCGAGGCGGCCTCGACGCCATAGGCGCCGGAACCGAAATAGACCCGGTTGAGGTACATTTCGAGAATCTGGTCCTTGGTGTGCTTGTGCTCCAGCCACAGCGCCAGCAGCACCTCCTGCACCTTGCGCTCCAGCGTGCGGTCCGGCGTCAGGAACAGGTTCTTGGCCAATTGCTGGGTCAGCGTCGAGCCACCCTGCGAGAAATGCCCGCCAAGCACATTGGTGACCATGGCGCGAGAAAGCCCGATCGGGTCGATGCCGAAATGCGAGTAGAAGCGCCGATCTTCGATGGCGATGACGGCTTCCGGGATATAGGGCGACATTTCATGCAGGCCGACGGCCTCGCCGCCGCTCATGCCGCGATTGGCGAGCAATTGGCCGTCAGCAGAGACGATCTTGATGTTGGGGGCGCGGTCGGGAATCGACCAGGTCGTCGCCGCCGGCATCTTGGCGCCATAGTAAACGACGATGCCGGCCACCGCGATGCCGCCCCAGATGGCGAACACAAAGCACCAGTAGAACAGCCGGCCGAGCACGCCGAACAGGCCGCGCCGGCTTCTGCCGCGCTTGACCCGCGACGATTTCCCTTTGGCCGGCTTGCGTTTTGCGGAAGCTTTGCGATTGCTCGGCACGACGCGATCCTCCTCGTTCACCGAAAGACCCGCCGAGGACCGCGCCTGCGGCGGCCCCTCGAAACTGGGTTCGATGCGACTGTCCCTGCGGTTCGCCATGCGCTGTGCTTGATATCCCCGATGCCTATGGCGTTCGGGTTGAAGAGTAGATGCGGCGGTTTAAAGGCGGGTTAAGTCGTGTTCGAATGCCGGCCCTGGCGTTGGGCAGCGAAAAGGCCAGCGTCTGCTCTTTGCAGGCCACTGCCACCACGCTGTTCGATGTCTCGTTCAGATAGGCTCGAACTTCACATCCGGCTGGTCGGGACCGCCGGCTTGCCGCAACAGCGCGAGAATGTGTTCGCCCCTGTCAGCCGGCTGTCGCCTCCAGTTCGAGGCGTTCGTCACGTGCAGCCAGCCATCGACCACCATGAAAAAATCCTCGGATTGATCATGTCCAGCGCCGAAGCGAAGCGATTTGTTTTCAGCGAACCGAACCATCGCCGGGTCGATCGACCTGTAGAGCACCGGCCAGTTGCCGCCGCCGGAATCCATATGGAACTTGTAGCTCGGGGCGAAATCCAGCCGCCGCCGCAACAGGCTTCCATCGAAAAAACAGAAGCCGGGCCACAAGAACCAGCCGCCTGGTGTCGGCGTATCGCGCCGCACGCTGCCGTAGAGGCTCTTGCCCTTCATCCGGTCGCGGATCGAAAATGGTTCAGTTGGAAAGATGTCATGATCGATGAAGCCGAAAAGCTTCGGCCCGAACCCAGGCAAGAAATTCCGCACGATCCAGTTGAGCGCTTGACCGTGCGATCTGCTGACGACCAGCCTGTTCTTCGGCAATGCGACATAGGGGACATGCTGGCGACGGCAGAGATCGCGGATCGCTTGCCTGGCCTCGTCCTTCTTGCTGTTGTCGAAGACGATGTAGCTCTCGTGCTCGGCAAGGTATCGGCGCACCAGGTGGATCTGCCATTCGATCACGTCTGGCCGGTTGAAGGCCACGGTGGCGACGACCGCATCACGGAATACCTGCTCTTGCCCCTGCAATTCGCTGACCGGCGCGGATGTCCTCAGAAAGCGAAACACCCGCCAATGATAGCGCAGCAGCGCCTCACGCCTCGGCGGCCTGTTCAGCCTCTCCCATTCCGCCACGGTAATCCCAGGCTGATCGACGCCTTCCGGGGCGTCAGAAGCAACCATGTCGCGCTCCCGCATGGCTTAGTTCTGCTGGATCGAAATGCCCTTGTCGTCGATCTTGAGTTCGACGCCTTTGGGTTTGGTCTGCTCGCGATAGACGTAGATGCCGAGCGCAATGACCACGACGACGAGCGCGCCAATGACGAGATAGAGCGTATTCTGTTTCATGGCGCGCTCTTTGCGTTGTCGAGCCTCAGGCTCTTTTCAGGACCTTGACCAGCACCAGCAGGATGATGGCGCCGATTGTGGCATGGATGATCGCGGCGAGAGTGCCGCCGCCGATGGAAAATCCGATCCTCGGGAACAGCCAGCCAGCGATGAACGCGCCGACGATACCGACAATGATGTTGCCGATCAGACCGAAGCCGAAGCCGGAAACGATAAGACCGGCGAGCCAGCCGGCGATGGCACCGATGATGATGAAGACGAGCAGGCTTTCGACACCCATAGAGAGTTCCTCCGAGCAAGAGGACGACGGCGGAACGGAAAGCTCCGAATCGGCCTCGATATCAACAGCTTCAGGCTATTCGAAAGCGGCCGGCCTCACCAGCGGCGCCATCATTGATCGTCATCGTCGCTTGCGGCAGGGCGCCAACTGGTCGGCTCGACCTTCTTTTGCGTGTGACTGTCGATATAGACCCACCAGCCGTCGTCGCGATATTGCGCGATGGATTCGTTGGTGACGCCGTCGCTGTCCTTCCAGGTCACGGAGACCTTGGAGCCATCTGTCGGTGCGGTCGCAATCGGCTTTCTGTCCGCCATGTCATCATCCCCCAATTGCACCGACAAACTGAGCCGACAGAACGCGGCGGCCTGCATCCGGTTCCAAACGCTCACCGGCCGCGGAGCGCGCCGACGACCGTCAGCTATGGGCGAAGATATCCTCTTCGTCCCAGCCCATCAGGTCAAGCTTGGCACGCGTCGGCAGGAAGCGGAAGCAGGCATCGGCTTCCTTGATCCGCCCATCGCGCGCCAGCCGTCCGGCCAGCACATCGCGCAACCGGTGCAGATAGAGCACATCGGAAGCTGCATATTCGAGCTGTTCGGGCGACAGCGTCTCGGCCGCCCAGTCCGACGATTGCTGCGCCTTGGAGAGGCCGACGCCAAGAAGCTCGAAGCAGATGTCCTTCAGCCCGTGGCGGTCGGTGTAGGTGCGGGTCAGCCGCGAGGCGATCTTGGTGCAGAACACCGGCTCGGGCATGACGCCGAACGCATTGTAGAGCACGGCAAGGTCGAAGCGTCCGTAGTGGAACAGCTTGGTTACGCCGCGGTTCCGCAGCAGGCTGACGAGGTTCGGCGCCTTCTTCTGGCCGGGCGCGATCTGGATCACATCGGCCGTGCCGTCGCCAGGCGAAATCTGCACCACGCACAGCCGGTCGCGATGCGGATTGAGCCCCAGCGTTTCGGTGTCGATGGCCACTGCCCCGACATTGTAGTGCGAGAGGTCGGGCAGATCATGCTTGTGGAAACGGATATCGGCCATTGTCTTCTCCGGTCGAGCCTTGCGCGTCCCTTGACCCGCAAGGGACGCTGTAGCGCTTTGTCTTGTGGCCCGTCCTCGCCGCGTTCCGCTGAAAAATCAACTGAAAGTTGATTTTCACGCCGCGTCAGCGGGTCAGCGCATCGAGAATCCGCGCCCAGGAGCGCTGGCCCTTGTGGAAGGAGCTGAGCTCGTATTTCTCGTTGGGCGAGTGGATGCGGTCGTCGTCGAGGCCGAACCCGACCAGCAGCGATTCCATGCCGAGATAGGTCTGGAAGTCGCCGACCACCGGGATCGACCCGCCGCTGCCCGTCGTCACCGCCGGCTTCGGCCATTCGTCGGACAGCGCATCCTTGGCCTTGGCCAGGAAGGGCGAGTCGTAGGAAAGCTGGATTGCCGGCGAGCCGCCATGCGGATGGAATTCGACCGAGCAGTCGGCCGGAATCCGCTCCTTGACGAATTTCTGGAACGCCGCGCGGATTTTCTTGGGATCCTGCTTGTGTACGAGGCGAAACGACACCTTCGCCGAGGCTTCCGCCGCGATCACCGTTTTGAAGCCCTTGCCGGTGTAGCCGCCGATGATGCCGTTGAACTCGGCCGTCGGCCGCGCCCAGGTCAACTCCAGCACGGAGCGGCCCTTTTCGCCCGACGGGATCGACAGGCCGACTGGTCCCAGGAACGTCTCGGCGGTCTCGCCCAGCGTCTCCCAAGATTTCAGGATCTGCGACGGCGTTTCCTCGACGCCGTCATAGAAGCCGGGAATGGTGATGTGACCGTCCTTGTCGTGGATATCGGCCAGCACCTTGGCCAGGATGCGGATCGGGTTGGCGGCGGCACCCCCATAGAGGCCCGAATGCAGGTCGCGATCGGCCGCCTTCACCGTGATCTCCTCACCGACCAGCCCGCGCAGCCCGACGCAGATCGACGGCGTGTCGCGGTCCCACATGCCGGTATCGCAGACCAGCGCGAAATCGGCCTTGAGTTCGTCGGCATTGGCTTCGAGGAACGGCTTCAACGAGGGCGAGCCGGATTCCTCTTCGCCCTCGAACAGGATGGTGATGCGGCAAGGCAAATTGCCGTGCACCTGCTTCCAGGCGCGGCAGGCCTCGACGAAGGTCATCAGCTGGCCCTTGTCGTCGGCCGAGCCGCGTCCGGTGATCACCTTGTGATCCGGCCCGACCTCCTTGACAGCAGGCGCGAACGGATCGCTTTCCCACAATTCGATCGGATCGACCGGCTGAACGTCATAATGGCCGTAAAACAACACATGCTGCGAACCGGCCGGGCCGTCATGGTGCGCAACCACCATCGGGTGGCCTGATGTGTCGCGAACGCTGGCGTCGAAGCCGATCAGCTTGAGTTCGGCCACCAGCCATTCCGCCGCCTTGCGGCAATCGGCAGCAAAGGCCGGATCGGTGGAGATCGACTTGATCCTGAGCAAGCCGAACAGGCGCTCGAGGCTCTGGTCGAGATTGTTGTCGAGACGGTCGAGGACGGGGGAAATTGCGGACATATGTGAAGCCTTTCGATTCAGAACCCGAACCGTAAAGGCAGGACAGCAAAACGAAAAGCCCGCGATCATTGGACCACGGGCTGCAAACGTCTGTCTGGGATAAAAAAGACCGCCGTGGTGGAGGGGGAACCACGGCGGCCTTCTACTCGAAACGATGCGGCAGCCCGGAGAGGGGGGATAGGCTGCCGCAGGTGTCCGGGATAGGCGGGGGACGGGCCTTGCTCCGGACTCGGCGAAAACTGCCGATGACGTGTATTTGGGTCTCTGAACATGGCGATTCAAGGGCACGAAAATTACAGTTTTGTAACATAGGCGTGAGCGGGGTAACGGCGATCTGTCAGGGTGTTGCCGGAACCGATAGTCGAGGCTGCCTTTGGCATGGACCAAGCCGCCGCGCCGCGCTATCCCTGCCGGCATGAAAAAAGGCGATCATCTCTTCCTTGTCGACGGCTCCGGCTACATCTTCCGTGCCTATCACGCGCTGCCGCCGCTGACCCGCAAATCCGACGGCCTGCCGGTGGGCGCCGTTTCCGGCTTCTGCAACATGCTGTGGAAGCTGATGCTCGACGCCCGCAACACCGATGTAGGCATTGTGCCAACGCATTTCGCCGTCATTTTCGACTATTCGTCGAAAACCTTCCGCAACGACCTCTACCCCGAATACAAGGCCAACCGCTCGGCACCGCCGGAAGATTTGATCCCGCAATTCGGCCTGATCCGCCAGGCGACCAGGGCGTTCAACCTGCCCTGCGTCGAGATCGAAGGCTACGAGGCCGACGATCTGATCGCCACCTATGCGAGGCTGGCCTGCGAAGCTGGCGGCGACACCACCATCATCTCCTCCGACAAGGATCTGATGCAGCTGGTCGGCGACACGGTCGCCATGTACGACCCGATGAAGGACCGCCAGATCGGAATCCCGGAGGTGATCGAGAAATGGGGCGTGCCGCCGGAAAAGATGGTCGATCTGCAGGCGCTGACCGGCGATTCGGTCGACAATGTGCCTGGTGTGCCCGGCATAGGGCCGAAGACGGCGGCGCAACTGCTCGGACAGTTCGGTGACCTCGACACGCTGCTGGCCCGGGCCGGCGAGATCAAGCAGGACAAGAGGCGCGAATCGATCATCGCCAATGCCGACAAGGCGCGCATTTCGCGTCAGCTGGTGACGCTGATGAACGATGTGCCGGTCGCCGAGGGACTGGACGATTTCGTCCTGCACGCGCCGGACGGCCCGAAGCTGATCGGTTTCTTGAAGACCATGGAATTCACGTCACTGACCCGCCGTGTGGCGGAAGCGACCAGCACCGAGGCCGGCGATGTCCAGGCCGTCGCGGTCACCGTCGAACGCGCCGATCATGCTCATGGCCCAGATGTCGGGGCCGGGTTGCCGCCGGTTGCCCGAAACGCGTCCGGCACTGAACCGGACGAAGCCGGCGGGACGGCGGAGACGTCAAAACAAGGCGATACCCCTTCCCTGCTCGCGGCACTGCGGCTGGAGCGCGCGGCCACCGGCAAGATCGATATTTCTGCCTATCATTGCATTCGCGATGTCTCGACCCTGAAAGCCTGGGTGGCAGAGGCACGGGAGGCGGGCATCGCCGCCTTCGATGTCAGGGCAACATCGGCTGATCCGATGCAGGCCGAACTGATCGGCATGGCCATCGCCACGGCGCCCGGGCGCGCCGCCTATATCCCCTTTGCCCACATGAGCGGCAATGGCGACCTGCTCGGTGGTGGCGCGCTCGAAAACCAGATACCGCTTCGCGAGGCGCTGGCTGTGCTGAAACCGCTGCTCGAAGACAGATCGGTTCTCAAGATCGCGCAGAACCTGAAATACGATCTTGTCATCATGAGCCGCTACGGCATCGATGTCGCACCGTTCGACGACACCATGCTGATCTCCTACGTGCTCGATGCCGGCACGCCCCATGGTCACGGCCTGGACTCGCTAGCCGAGAAATGGCTGGGTCATACCCCTCTCCTGCTCAAGGACGTCACCGGCTCCGGCAAAAGCTCCGTCGGTTTCGATCAGGTCGACATCGACAAGGCGACCGCTCATGCCGCCGAAGACGCCGATATGACGCTGCGGCTCTGGCTGGTGCTGAAACCGCGGCTTGCCGCCAAAGGCCTAGTGTCGGTCTATGAGCGGCTGGAGCGGCCGCTGGTGCCGGTGCTGGCGCGCATGGAACAGCGCGGCATCTCGGTCGACCGGCAGATCCTGTCGCGGCTCTCGGGCGAACTGGCCCAGGGCGCCGCTCGCCTCGAAGAGGAAATCTACCAGCTCATCGGCGAGCGCATCAACATCGGCTCGCCAAAACAGCTTGGCGACATCCTGTTCGGACGCATGGGCCTGCCCGGCGGTTCCAAGACCAAGACCGGCCAGTGGTCGACCTCGGCGCAGCTTCTCGAAGATCTCGCCGCCGAAGGTCACGAACTGCCGCGCAAGATCGTCGACTGGCGCCAGCTGACCAAGCTGAAATCGACCTATACCGATGCGCTGCCGGGCTTCATCCACCCCGACACCAAGCGCGTTCACACCTCCTACGCGCTGGCCGCGACGACGACGGGACGCCTGTCGTCCTCCGATCCGAACCTGCAGAACATCCCGGTGCGCACCGCCGAAGGCCGCAAGATCAGGACCGCCTTCATCACCGACAAGAGCCATCGGCTGGTCTCGGCCGACTACAGCCAGATCGAACTGCGGGTGCTCGCCCATGTCGCCGAGATCCCGCAATTGCGGCAGGCTTTCGCCGACGGCGCCGATATCCACGCCATCACCGCGTCTGAGATGTTCAACGTGCCGGTCGAGGGCATGCCTTCGGAAGTCCGTCGCCGCGCCAAGGCGATCAATTTCGGCATTATCTACGGCATCTCGGCCTTCGGCCTCGCCAACCAGCTGTCGATCCCGCGCGAGGAGGCCGGCAACTACATCAAGAAATATTTCGAGCGCTTCCCCGGCATCCGAGACTATATCGAGGAGACCAAGGCCTATGCCCGCGAGCATGGCTTTGTCGAAACGATCTTCGGCCGCCGCATCCATTACCCCGACATAAGATCGTCCAACCCCTCGCTCCGCGCCTTCAACGAACGCGCCTCGATCAACGCCCGCCTGCAAGGCACCGCCGCCGACATCATCCGCCGCGCTATGATCCGCATGGAGGAGGCGCTGGAAAAAGCAGGGCTTTCCGCACGCATGCTGCTGCAGGTGCATGACGAACTGATCTTCGAGACAGTCGAGGCGGAAGTCGAGGCAACGATCCCGGTCGTGCGTCACGTCATGGAAAACGCGGCGATGCCGGCGGTATCGATGTCGGTGCCGCTGCATGTCGATGCGCGGGCCGCCAACAACTGGGACGAGGCGCATTGAAGCCTATCGTGGGCATCGGTCGCGATCCTTCACACCCCCCTCTGTCCTGCC